>JAWSUX010000089.1:0-8082 GCA_033852215.1 Colwellia sp.
AAATAAGTACGCAGGCATTGCTTTTTAAAATTTGGACTTGTGTTTTGATAAAGGTGAAAACAAATGGCAGTTGAAAGTCGGTTCGTAGTAATTAGGCATGGGGTAGAGGCTAAAATATTTATGGATAAGAAATCAGCAGATGAATATGACAAAATGTTGGACATGGCTGATAATTTAGCCGATGTATTTAGTGACTCGCCAATTGAGCTAAGCAGTAACCTTTGTGAAGAGCTGAGCATTTATTTGGCGCAGCACCGAGATGATGTATTAGTTGCGTTACTCGCAAAAAAGCCGGTTACAAAACCGACTAAAAAAACTGAAATAACAACAAAAGCAAAAGCTGATGAAAATGTTAATACTAATGAGCAAAGTACATTAGTGAAAACAGTTAAAGAGTCGCCAGTGAAAACTACCAAGAAAGCTAAAGTAAAACCGCCCAAATTGAGTGAGGCTAGTTAACTATCTCCACAGAACTTGGCTACCAATTAATTCGTAGTAAACGACGAAAAACACTCGGTTTACAAGTTAAACAGGGGCAAGTCATTGTACGAGCCCCTAATTTTGTTAAAGCGGATTTTATCAATGCTTTTATAAAAGAAAAGTCAGCTTGGTTAAAAAATAAAATTGTGGCGCAGCAACAAGCGCAAGCAAATCATTTTGATTTTCGGCATGGCTCTACAATTTTTTTATTTGGTAACAAAGTTGACCTTGTTATTCGCACTGGACAAAAAGGTCAGGTTTTTTCTGAACAGAATATGCACAACAGTCAACAAAATTATCTTATTGTAATCATTAGTGAGCGTAATAAGGAGAGGTTGACAGATGTAGGTGTTTTATCAAAGCAAGTAAAAAAACAGTTAGAATCTTACTTTAAAGAACAGGCAAAAAATTATATTTCCCCTCGCTTAGCGGAATTAACTAAGCAAACATCATTAACACCTAAGCAAATAAAAATAAGGCAATACCGTGCTCGTTGGGGCAGCTGTAATAGCCGTCAAGAGGTAAGCTTTAATTATTTATTAATGATGGCGCCGCCTTGGGTTATAGATTATGTCATCATCCATGAACTCTGCCATTTAAAACATTTAAACCACTCAACAAGTTTCTGGCAATTAGTGGCCAAACATTGCCCTTATTATCAAGATGCGAAGCGATGGTTAACTACTCATCAAAGTGATCTCGTTTGGCAATTAACTCGTTAATAACAAGAAAGCCTAGTCAGTTTCTTGTACAAATTTAAACAAACATCCAACCTTTTATTACACCTTAATAATAGCAATTAATTATAATTACCTTACATAACCTTTGTCATTAGCATTGTAAGGAATCGTAATGAAAATTAATTTTTATAGCGTAAAAATTCTGACCATTTATATTTTCTCTGCAACTTGTTCGATTGCTTGTCTGAATATATTAATTGCGATTTAATAGTAATTTGAAACTTTACTTAGCGCTATATTACTCGTTAATCGTCTGGTGCTGTCGTAGAAAAATAGATACTCTCTTGCTTTAGTTACAGCTCTGTAATTATCTTCCACTATTTTTCATTACTTGGTAATGAACTCCTCTGCTATTTGTAGTGTTTATGTAAAAAAATGTAATTGTTCATTAACAATTGCCCTTATTTAGGGTAAATTATAAACATTGCAATAATATCTCTAGGAACCCCCACCTTATGAGTCCGACAGTACTTATTTGTGATGATTCAAACATGGCTCGAAAGCAAGTGCTTAGAAGTCTTCCTGAATCGTTACGAGAAAATATTCAAACCGCAACTAACGGTGCTGAAGCGTTAACAATTTTACGTGCTAGTGTTATTGATATTATGTTTCTAGATTTAACCATGCCGGGTATTGATGGCGTTGGAGTACTGCAAGGTATGCAAAAATTAAAAATAGAGGCCAATGTATTTGTGATTTCTGCTGACGTGCAACCAGAGATGCAAAATAAAGTGTTAGCTTTAGGAGCAAAAGCTTTTTTGCGTAAGCCCGTTAAGGCAGAGACTTTAATTGCCGAATTAGAAAAGTATGGACTATTGTGAAGACATTCCATTTAACTGAAGATCAAGAAGACTGTTTGCAAGAGCTTATTAATGTGGCTATGGGGCAGGCGAGTGATCAATTAGCGCGTTATCTTGATACTTTTGTTTATTTGCAGGTGCCTAGCATTGAGAGTGTTAATGCCGAAGAGTTAAAACAAACGCTAACTGAGCAGCAAGATACTGTGGCGGTCGTTAGCCAAGGTTTTTTTGGTCATGAGGGGATTCGCGGGGAAGCATTGTTAGTTTATCAAGATGAAGACTCTGACCGTATTGCTGATTTGTTAGGTTATGAGCCTGGGGAATTATCTAAAGATGAGCAGTTGATTGATATAAGTTCTATATTGACGACGACATTTTTAAATGTTTTTGCTAGCCAAATAGATAATCAAATGTCGTACAATGCGCCAAAATTACTGCCTAACGAGCAAAATAATTTATCTCAGTATTTACAGCAAATAACGTTTAGCTGGGATATGGCCTTGAAAGTTAATATTAACTACCAAGTTACTGATTATTCATTTAATTGTAATATGATTTTGCTTATTCCAGAAACTGCTATGGCTAATATAAAAGCTGTTATAGATCGTATCCTAGAAGAATTTTAATGGGTAGTAAAAAGACAGACCTGACTGATAAAGTGGATAACTCTGTAATAGCGGTGAAAATTACCGAGGCAATGGCTAAGCAAATTAACAATCAAATTGCTAATCAGTTAAATACTGGTGTTGTTGTGCTTACGGCTAATTTTCATATTGTTACATGGAATCGTTTTTTAGAAGTACATGGCGATAAATCATCGGCCAGTGTTATTGGTCATTCTATATTTGATATATTTCCAGAACTACCTAAACGTTGGTTAACTCGTAAACTCTCAGCTGTTTTACAATTAAATACCCCCAGTTTTTGCTCGTGGCAGCAAAGGCACCACTTATTTGAACTACCTCATACTCGTCCCATCACGACAGACAGCCAGTTTATGGCGCAAAACTGTACTTTTTTACCGATTGAAATTGATAATGTGGTTGAACACATTTGTATTTTAGTAGAAGACGCTACTGATGTATGCCATTACCAACAACAATTGCAGAAGACCCTAGATGAATTAGCTGTGATGAGTCGTATTGATGGCTTAACACAAATTTATAACCGTAAACATTGGGAAGATTCTTTAGAACAAGAATATGCAAAAGCTCGTCGCCATAATAAAGAACTCACTCTGATCATGTTTGACTTAGATCATTTTAAAGTACTTAATGATACTTATGGGCATCAAGGTGGTGACAAAGTATTAGTTGATGTAAGTAAAAATGTAAAAGCATTGTTACGCCTTGAGGATGTGTTTGGTCGATATGGCGGTGAAGAATTTGCGATTGTTTTACCTGAAACTAACGAACAAGGTGCAATGGAGTTAGCTGAACGTATTTGTAAGACACTTGCAAAAACACCTTTAGAATACCAAGGGGAATTTATAAATATTTCAGTTAGCCTTGGCGTTTCTTCAATAAATATGAACGATAGTAATTACGAGCACTTGATTACAAATGCTGATCTCGCTTTATATCAAGCAAAGGCACAGGGACGTAACCAAGTGTGTTTGTCAGTAAAAAATTCAGTAAAGTAATTGTGAGTTCCACGCTTTATTCCGACTATATTCAATATAATGTCACTTGAAGCAAATTTTATCTTCTTATAAGCTTTTATTCTCCTAGCTTTGCCATTAAAGGTTGACTATTGCCTTGATTTGAGGCATTTTACATCCCATGAAATTTAATAACAGCCATATTATTATTATTATTACCACAATCACCCGAACTGGGATGACGGTCTCTGGCTAACATTTAAAAAACAATAATTTTTTATCAAAGCCCGTGACCTGAAAAGGTCACGGGCTTTGTCGTTATTAGGAAGGAAAAAACAATGCGTATACTTAAATTTGGTGGCTCATCACTTGCTTCAGCTGAGCGTTTTCGTCAAGTTGCAGATATCATAAGCGACAAAATTAAATCATCTAAAGTAGCTGTGGTTGTTTCTGCACCACAAGGTGTAACCAATCACTTAGTTGCGATGGCTGAGAATGTTAGTGATGAAGCAAAGCTTGTAACCGACTTAGGCCATTTTAAACGTGCTATCACAACGATTATTGACGATCTTTCGGCGAGCATTGCTAATTTTAATAGTCAACATTGTATGCAGGCACTTACTAACTACGAACAGCAGTTATCACGCTACATGCAAGGTGCGACTTTATTAACTTATTGCCCTGATCACATTCGAGCACGTATTATTAGCACAGGAGAACGTTTAAGTGTCGCTATTTTAGATGCGGTATTACAAGCTTCAGGTGTGCAGGTCTCCTTATTAATACCAGAGAAATTTCTTTTTACTAATGATTCATCATTGAATGCAGTTGCTGATTTAGTCTTATCAAAAGAAAAATATGCACAAGAGTATGACAAGCTTGGACAAGTTGCCTTAATGCCTGGTTTTATTGGGGTGAGTAATGAAAAAAATGTACGTGGCGAACCTAAGTTAACGACGTTAGGACGTAATGGCTCTGATTACTCTGCGGCTGTACTCGCAGTTTGTGCTGGCGCAGAATGTTGTGAAATTTGGACCGATGTTGATGGTGTTTATAATGCCGATCCTCGCTTTATAAAAGAGGCTAAATTGCTTGATTATTTATCTTATCAAGAAGCAATGGAATTGTCTTATTTTGGTGCAAGTGTTTTACACCCGAAAACTATAGGGCCAATTGCACAACATCACATACCATGTTTGATCAAAAACACCAGTAATCCTGTTGCACCAGGTACTTTGATTTCTAATGAAAATGATCAACAAAAGCGTGTTAAAGCTATTTCAAACCTTGATGAGTTGACTATGGTTAATGTCTCAGGGCCTGGTATGAAAGGCATGGTCGGTATGGCAAGTCGAGTCTTTGCTACTATGAGTAGAGAGGCTATTTCGTTAGTGCTAATTAGTCAATCATCAAGTGAATATTGCATTAGCTTTTGTATTTACTCGTGTGATAGTGATCGTGCCAAGCAGAGTTTGCAAGAAGAGTTTGAGTTAGAGTTACTCAATGGTTTACTTGAGCCATTATCGTTAAAAGGTGAGCTATCTATTGTGTCATTAGTGGGGGATGGTATGCATCATCAACGCGGTGTGGCAGCTAAATTCTTTAGTTCGCTAGCACAAGCAAGAGTAAATGTTGTCGCTATTGCACAAGATTCATCTGAACGTAGTATTTCGGTCGTAATTGAACAGCGTAAATGTATGGATGCAATGAAAATTTCGCATCAAAACTTCTTTTCCCATAAGCCTACTATTGATGTTTTTCTTGTCGGTTGTGGTGTTGTCGGTAGTGAACTTATTGCGCAAATTGCTCGTCAACAAATTAGCTTGAAAGAACAAAACATTGTCTTAAAAGTATATGGTATTGCTAATTCTAAAGGCATGGCCTTTAACGAAGACGGTATTGATTTAGGCAACTGGCAAGCAGTTGTAGCCCAAGGGGTTGAAGATAAAACTGTGCAGGCAGTTACCGTAGAAAATTTAAAAACGTTTGTACGTGACAACCATTTAATTAATCCTGTTTTCGTTGATTCAACGTCGAATGAAGTCTTAGCAATGAGTTATGTCGATTATTTAGCTGAAGGTTTCCACGTAGTTACACCGAATAAAAAGGCGAATACTGATTCATGGGAATACTACCAACAATTACGCGCTACGGCACAAAAAACTAATCGACGTTTCCTTTATGAAACAACGGTAGGTGCAGGTTTACCAGTAATTGATACTTTGCAAAACTTAATTAAAGCGGGTGATGAGCTGCAGCGTTTTGAAGGGGTTTTATCAGGCTCACTGTCTTACATGTTTGGTAAGTTAGAAGAAGGCATGTCATTGTCACAAGCAACCGCTATTGCCAAAGAAAATGGCTTTACTGAACCTGATCCACGTGACGATTTAAGCGGTATGGATGTTGCTCGTAAGTTGCTAATTATGGCACGTGAAGCCGGTATGCAATTGGAAATATCTGATATTGAAATTGAACCAGTATTACCAAGTGACTTCGATGATAGTGGTGATGTTAGCGATTTCATGGCCAATTTAACTAAGTTAGATGATGATTTCTCTCAGCGTATTGCTCATGCTAAATCAGAAGGTAAAGTATTACGTTATATTGGCAATATTGTTGACGGTAAGTGCCAAGTCTCTATCGAGGCAGTTGATGCTAGTCATCCACTGTATAGCATTAAAGACGGCGAAAATGCTTTAGCTATTCATTCTCGGTATTATCAACCGTTACCGTTTGTTCTTCGTGGTTATGGTGCGGGCGCTGCCGTAACTGCGGCGGGTGTTTTTGGTGATATATTAAGAACATTAGCGTGGGAGCAACAGCACTAATGTTATTGACGAATGAAAAATTAACTACAGGCTCAGATCCAGTTTCAGTTTTTGCACCTGCATCTATCGGTAATGTGAGCGTTGGTTTTGATGTGCTAGGTTTAGCGGTGAAACCTATTGACGGTACACTACTGGGTGATGTTGTCACCGTTGATAGCTCTGACGGTGAGAGCAACTTAACCGTTGTAGGTGCTTTTGCAGATAAATTACCAAAAAATAAAGAAGATAATATTGTCTGGTCTTGTTTACAGCTATTTAACCAAGCGTTAGTCGCTGCGGATATTTCACCGGTAGCGGTTAACATGACTTTAGATAAAAAAATGCCTGTTGGCAGTGGTTTAGGATCTAGCGCGTGTTCTGTCGTTGCTGCACTTGCGGCATTAAATATTTATTACAGAAAATATCAAGGTGTTAGCTTTGATGAAAGAACTGTTTTAAAAATGACAGGTCAAATGGAAGCAAAAATTAGCGGTAGTTTACATTATGATAATGTTGCCCCTTGTTATTTAGGTGGCTTGCAGTTAATGGTGTCTGATGAAGATATTATTTCACGCACTTTACCAGGATTTAATGATTGCTATTATGTGATGGCTTATCCGGGTATTGAAGTATCAACGAAGGCAGCACGTGAGGTATTGCCAGCAAGTTATAGTCGTAGTGATGTGATAAGTTATGGTCAAAATCTAGCAACTTTTGTTGACGCGTGTCATCGACAAGAGAAAACGCAGGCATTTTCGGTCTTAACAGATGTTGTTGCGGAACCTTATCGCACAAGTTTGTTACCTAAATATCAACAAGCACGTGACTATTTAATGGAACAAGGGGCACTTGCTGCAGGTATCTCGGGGTCAGGGCCAACACTTTTTTGTATTTGTGATAATGAGCAACAAGCAAAAGACTTTGCTTTATGGCTAAAAGAACATTACTTACAAACATCACTTGGCTTTGTTCATGTTTGTCAAGCAGATGAAGCTGGCGCAATCGAAATTTAATTTTAGGTCGAGTGAAACTTGATCAAAGCATATTTAAGATAAGTAGGAAAATAGAGTGAAATTTTATAATTTAAAAGAAAACGATGAGCAGGTAAGTTTTTCACAAGCAGTAAAGCAGGGCTTAGGTAAGAACCAAGGTTTGTTTTTTCCAGCAACCATGCCAAAACTTGATAATATTGATGAACTATTAGCATTACCGTTAGTTGAGCGTAGCGTTAAAATATTACAGCCATTTGTTGAAGGTGACTTGAGTAAAAGTGAATTAACTGAGATTGTTACCGATGCTTTTAATTTCCCTGCATTATTACAACCAATTAAACCTGAGCGCGCTATTTTAGAATTATTTCATGGACCCACATTAGCTTTCAAAGATTTTGGTGCACGCTTTATGGCTAAATGTTTGCAAGCTTTTGTAAAAAAAGATGCCAAAGAAAATGGTGAAACTAAACCGTTAACTATTTTAACGGCGACTTCGGGTGATACGGGAGCTGCTGTAGCTCATGCATTCCATGGTATTGATAATATCCGCGTGGTTATTATGTACCCGAAAGGAAAAATCAGTTTATTACAAGAAAAAATGTTCACTACCTTAGGTGGAAATATCGAAACCCTCGCAATCGATGGTGATTTTGATGATTGCCA
>JAWSUX010000525.1:0-475 GCA_033852215.1 Colwellia sp.
TCCGTTTAATTGCCTTGTTAGCTTACAAACTCTCTAGAAACACTACCCAAGTAAAAAATATCAAACCAAGCCAACCAATGAAGAAAGCATAATCTTCTTTCATATCTGAACCGTATGGTGAACTAGACTCACTCAGGCAGTAACCTGCAGGTTTAGAATAAACTATCCCAGCTAAACATAAGCCGGGAAATAAATAATAATTAAACCAGTCTTCTAAATAAGTTGTATTTTCATACTCTCCCATTACGACGTATTCATGTCCATTTATTAAAAGATGAATGCAATATAAAAATATAATAAAAATAGCGATGTATTTAGCTACACGCCACTTTTTAAGGTTATCCGAAAGCGATAAATCAAACTCCTTATGTGAATAAGAATCTATTGCTACAAGGGGAATGAATAACAAGAAAAAACCGATTAGAGTTGCCAATAGTTGAATACGACCTTGTAAGCTAACGCCCTGTTAAGGGGC
>JAWSUX010000090.1:0-7077 GCA_033852215.1 Colwellia sp.
TTACGAAAGTAACGGGCTTTTTTCTGTCTGGCGTTTAATCAATATAAAAAATTACTGTTTATCTTTCTAATAAATTTTTAGTGAGGATTCGCCAAATTACCCAAGTTAAATTCTACATCAACATGTTCGCCTAGTTGCTCAAAACAATGAGCAATATAATCAAACGGGATGAGACCGTTCGCTTTTGATGTTTCTATTATTCAGTAAAACATGGCTTTGGCTAACCAGTGGTAAAACTGCTCAAGTAGATTTTTATTTTTTCCTGACTAAATTGATGCTTTTATTGGGTGTTTTTATATTTAAAATAATAAAATACACATATTACTCACAAGAGTGATCTAGAATAATTAGACAATAAATATCGAAGGTTATACTTACATATAAGGTTGTCCAATAGAGTGTTTGTAATGACTCAGCAACAAGCGCGCATATGCGCAAAAGTAGTTTTTTTTATATTATTTATTTTTGCACCAATACTAGATGTTTTTCGTTTTGATCTCGAGTTAGGCCATTTTATCATTTTTGGTCAGGCATGGACTATTAGTATAGATTCTATCCTGTATGGAGGCGGTGATAGTGTTGATGCAGCGGTTAAAATTTTTACACGAGTACTATTACCAGGTGTTGCTTTTGTCGCTATAACAGGAACGTTAATTTGGAAGTTTGGTCGTATTTATTGTGGTTGGCTGTGCCCGCACTTTTCAGTTGTTGAATTAGTGAATGATTTAATGATGAAGCAATTAAACCGTGTAACTGTTTGGGAAAAGGCAACCATTGATAATAAACATGTTTTTCCTCGGGTTATTGTTGCGTTAGCTGCCGTTCTTATGGCATTTGTCTGGGCTGTTTCGCTGACCACTTATATGTTGACCCCAATGCCTTTATTACATGATTTAGTGAATTTAAATTTAGGTTTTGGCTCCCTATTGTTTATCAGTGTAGCTACGACTGTTTTTAGTGCTGACTTTCTCTTTGCTCGGCATGTTTTTTGTAAATATGGTTGTGCATTGGGCCTATTTCAAAGTTTAATTTGGATGGCAAATAACAAGGCGATGGTAATAAAGTTTGATCGAACTCGCGCTAAGACTTGTCGAGACTGTATCCATTATCATAAACATAAACCCTGTGATCAAGCCTGCCCAATGCGTTTACCCACGCAGAATATGAAACGGGCAAAATTTACGTGTACGCAATGTGTGCAATGTGTATCGGCGTGCAATGAAGTACAAAAAGATAATCCTAAAGGAGGCTTGTTAAGTTGGGTCAGTGGGGATGAAGCGGTTGAGGTGGATAGACCTGCGGCTAAATATAAAGATGCTGAAGAAATTGCTATTAAAGAAGTTAAGTGATTTTTAATGCGACAAGCCGTAACTTCCGTGGTGTGTTAGAGGGGGTATTGCTTGTAAGCGTATTTATTTTAAAAAGGATAGTAAATGAATAAAACAAGAGTAGCGTTAGCAATTTTAAGCGGTTTTCTTTTGTCAACAAGTCCTCTATTCGCAAAAGACGTGATTGTCGAGATCTATAAAAAGAAGTTTACTCCGAGTGAAATAACCATTGAACTTGGGGATCGGGTGGTCTGGAAAAATATAGAGAAGCGACAGTACCACAATGTATGGTTTAAAGACTCTGGCGAGGAAGAGCCTGATTATTTCTTTCCTGATGAAAGTTACCAACGAGAATTTAATACACTGGGTCATTTTTCTTATGAATGTGGCCCACACCCTAAAATGACAGGGCAGGTGAACGTAATAAAGGTGGCTCAATAAGCTTGCTGTTAATATTGATATTAAACGGCGATAACCTCGTAATAGATGAGGTTACGGCCGTTTTTTTAATGAAATAAATAGATATAAACACCATCACCTTGATGTAGCGCAAAGATTTTTCGGTATTAAGCAACATTTTCTTACATATGTTAGAAAACTTGATTTCCATCAAGTCACTACCTAGGATTAAGGTTATTATTTTAGTGCTTTTTATTATTATGTTTATATTCACGTAACTAACGCATGAATCAATTCATTAAGGAAACACCATGTCAGAGAGCTTTACTAAAGGCATGGCAAGGAATATTTATTACGGAGGAAGTGTATTCTTCTTCTTAATATTCTTAGCTTTGACTTTTCACACTGTAAAAGAGATGCCCAAACGGGATAACCGACAAAATATTACCGAAGCTGTAGAACGCGGTAAGCATTTGTGGGAAAAAAATAACTGCATCGGCTGTCATTCGTTAATTGGTGAAGGTGCATATTTTGCACCAGAACTAGCAAACGTATATGACCGCCGTGGCGGAGAAGCGGGTTTTAAAGCTTTCTTCAACGGCTGGATGAAGGCTCAACCTTTAAATATCCCAGGTCGTCGTCAAATGCCTAACTTCCACTTAAATGACCAAGAAATTGATGATTTAGCTGAATTCCTTAAGTGGACCTCAGAGCTAGATGACAATAACTGGCCACCAAACATAGAGGGTTAAGGTGTGAATACTTTAAAATATCAATCACAATCCGTAGCAAAACCTTACTTTATTTTTGCAATGATCTTGTTTGTAGGTCAAATATTATTTGGTCTTATCATGGGCTTGCAATATGTTGTTGGTGACTTTTTAGGTGGAATCATTCCATTTAACGTTGCTCGTATGGTGCATACCAACCTGCTGATTGTTTGGTTACTCTTTGGTTTTATGGGGGCTGCTTATTATTTAATCCCCGAAGAGTCAGAAACTGAGCTTTATAGTCCTAAACTCGCAATAGCATTGTTTTGGATATTTGCTGCTGCAGGTGTATTAACTATCTTAGGTTACTTACTTGTACCTTACTCCACGCTAGCAGATATTACGCTTAATCACTTATGGCCAACCATGGGGCGTGAATTCCTAGAGCAACCAACCATTACCAAAATTGGTATTGTAATTGTCTGTTTAGGGTTCTTATTCAACCTAGGTATGACTATTTTAAAAGGTCGTAAAACTGCCATTAACATGGTCATGATGACTGGTTTAATTGGTTTAGCAGTATTCTTCTTATTCGCTTTCTATAATCCGACTAACTTAGCATTAGACAAATACTTCTGGTGGTTTGTAGTTCATTTATGGGTTGAAGGTGTATGGGAATTAATCATGGGTGCAATCTTGGCTTATGTATTAATCAAAGTTACGGGTGTTGACCGTGAAGTAATTGAAAAATGGTTATATGTGATTATCGCTATGGCGCTTATCTCAGGTATCTTAGGTACTGGTCATCACTTCTACTGGTTAATGACTCCTGAATATTGGCAGTGGGTTGGTTCTATCTTCTCAGCACTTGAACCACTTCCTTTCTTCGCTATGGTTTTATACGCCTTTAATATGGTTAACCGTCGTCGTCGTGAACACCCTAACAAAGCAGCTACATTATGGGCATTAGGTACTGCGGTAATGTCATTCTTAGGTGCGGGTGTATGGGGCTTCTTACATACATTGTCATTTGTTAACTACTATACGCATGGCTCTCAAATTACAGCTGCTCACGGTCACATGGCTTTCTACGGTGCATATGCAATGATTGTTATGACAATCATCTCGTACGCAATGCCTAAGTTACGTGGTATTGGTGAAGCTAACTGTAATAAAGCACAAGTTGTTGAAATGTGGGGGTTCTGGTTGATGACAGTTGCTATGGTATTTATCACCTTGTTCTTAACCGGTGCAGGTATCTTACAAGTGTGGTTACAACGTTTACCAGAGTCTGGAGAGGCATTAGGCTTTATGGCAACGCAAGATAAACTCGCTATTTTCTATTGGTTACGTGAAATAGCAGGTGTTGTGTTCTTACTTGGCTTAATTGCTTATATCACAAGTTTTTTTATCACTGAAGATAAAACACAAGCGCAAACATAACTTTATCTAAAGCTGAAAAACCGTGATAGTGATATCGCGGTTTTTTTTACAAAATTTTTAATGAGGCAGTTTTTTGTTTTTACTTTGCTTAGTAAAGAGTGATTGTAGCTATCGCTATAAATAGGTACCTTCCTCGCAAGTTGCGAAATATCCCTATATAAAGAAAACCAACATTTACGGGAATATCGACTTATATATAACAAGCTCTATGATGTGCACTGATGGGGTTGTGCAGGTAATAATAGCGGTGAAAATTTACTGGATTCTGCCCCAAACATTCGTGATTTTATTAAAAAACGCTACCACCTAAAAAGCTGGTGGCTAAGTATTGTAGTTTTTAACTAAGTTAATTTGTTTAAATGAAAGTTGCTTGGGTATTTTAGAGTAGTCTTTCTAGACAGAATAAGTCCACACAAGAAAGAAAAAATGGTTTTTATATATATTGATTTCTTTTTAGGCTAAATAGCCGTATAATGCGCGCAAAATTATAGCCCTATTCGTTAATCAGCTAAAGTAGCGGTAAACGATCGAAACAGCGAGTAAAGCCTGTGTTAGATAAATTAAGAAATGTGGCAATTATTGCTCACGTTGACCACGGAAAAACCACTTTAGTTGATAAGTTATTAGAGCAATCAGGAACACTTGATGCTCGTGGCGGTCTTGAAGAGCGCGTAATGGATTCAAATGATATCGAAAAAGAACGTGGTATCACAATCCTAGCTAAGAACACGGCGATTAACTACAAAGATTACCGTGTAAACATTGTGGATACTCCTGGTCATGCTGATTTCGGTGGTGAAGTTGAACGTGTAATGTCAATGGTAGACTCTGTATTACTAATTGTTGATGCACAAGAAGGTCCAATGCCACAAACTCGTTTTGTGACGCAAAAAGCTTTTGCTCAAGGCCTTAAGCCTATCTTAGTTATCAATAAAGTTGATAAACCTGGTTCTCGTCCTGATTGGGTTATGGATCAAGTTTTTGAATTATTTGATAATCTAGGTGCTACAGATGAGCAACTAGATTTTAAAGTTGTTTACGCTTCAGCTATTAATGGTTGGGCTACACTTGAAGAAGGTGAAACTGGCACAGACATGACGCCTTTATTTGATACTATTATCAAAGAAGTTCCTACTCCTAAAGCGGATCCAGATGGCGCATTCCAAATGCAAATTTCTCAACTTGATTACAGCTCATACTTGGGCGTAATTGGTGTTGGTCGTATCATGCGTGGTAGTGTTAAACCTAACCAACAAGTGACAATTCAACTTGCTAGCGGTGGTGTTCATAACGCTAAAGTTGGTAAAGTATTTGGTTACTTAGGTTTAGAACGTCATGATATCGAAGAAGGCTTTGCTGGTGATATTATTGCTATTACTGGTTTAGGTGAATTAAAAATCTCTGATACTATCTGTTGTCCAACAGAAGTTGAAGGTTTACCTGCGTTATCTATTGATGAACCTACTATCAACATGACTTTCCAAGTAAACACTTCGCCATTTTGTGGTCAAGAAGGTAAGTATGTTACTTCACGTAATATCAAAGATCGCTTAGACAAAGAATTAGTACATAACGTAGCATTACGTGTTGAACAGCTTGATGATCCAGATAAATTTAAAGTATCAGGTCGTGGTGAGCTTCATTTAGGTATCCTAATTGAAAACATGCGCCGTGAAGGTTATGAACTAGCTGTATCACGTCCAGAAGTAATTATTCGAGAAGTAGATGGTCAGCTACAAGAACCATACGAGACAGTGACTATTGATGTTGAAGAACAGCATCAAGGTTCTATCATGGAAAAAATGGGTATCCGTAAAGCTGAACTTACTGATATGGCACCTGATGGCACAGGTCGTATTCGTATGGACTTTATCATGCCAAGCCGTGGTTTGATTGGTTTCCAAACTGAGTTTATGACATTAACGTCAGGCTCTGGTTTGATTTATCATACATTCTTCGAATATGGTCCTCACAAGGGTGGCGAAATCGGCCAACGTAAAAATGGTGTAATGATCGGTAATGCAACCGGTAAAGCATTAACTAACGCTATCTTTAACTTACAATCTCGTGGTCGTATGTTAATTGGTCACGGTGTTGATATTTATGAAGGTCAAGTTATCGGTATTCATAGTCGTGATAACGATTTAACCGTAAACGCGCTTAAAGGTAAGCAGCTTACTAACGTTCGTTCTTCAGGTACTGATGAAGCACAAACATTAACGCCGCCAATCATTATGTCATTAGAGCAAGCATTAGAATTTATTGATAATGATGAGCTTGTTGAAGTAACACCAGAGAGCATTCGTATTCGTAAGAAATTCTTAAAAGAAAACGATCGTAAACGTGAAGGTCGTGGTGCTAAATAAGTAGTTAGCGTTATATAAATTACTAAAGTTACCCTGTAAAAACGTTTATTGCTCAGCAATAAGCGTTTTTTTCTTTTTAAAGACTAGAAAACTTTGTAAGACATATCTGCAATTTTTGTCAGCTGTATACATGCGTTTTTCTGAGGTATAGGCTAACTAGTTGTTTTACTGATGATATTGATTTAAGGACTGCTTTTTATTAATGCTTTGCTGTTTCGGCAATATAAAAATCCCAACAAAATGATTTTTTTACTACTAAGCTTAGGTCAAATATAAAGCAGTTAGCTTTATTCACCTCTCTACTATAGAGCATTAACAAAAGGAATTGCCCATGTCTCCTGCACAATTGAAAGCCTTACAAGAGTTAAGTCAAATTTTTAGTCAAGGTAAAGCGAATCCAAAACAAATTCAGCAGTTATCTACTTTACTTGCACAAATTAATCGACACGAATATGAATCTCAATATGAGACTTATGATCAAGTCAGTTTTATTCCTGCTCCTCGTTTTGGTTAATAAATGAGGCGATAGTAAAACTACTGATAAATACATGTTTTTAGCGATCAGCGTTTTTATAAGTAGCAGCATCAATTACAGACCATAAATGAAAAAGTCCTGCAATAATTGCAGGCACCACCATCCACCACAAAGCGTAACCACCTACACAAACGATGGCAAATATGAGGGCTGGTAAAACACGTCCTTGTACTAACTGCCCTAACCCGGGAAAAAATATATTACATATCGCTGCAATGACATTACCTGCGGAACCTTGACTTGCCATTTTATTTCCTCTGATTTATTACAATTTACCAACCCAGTGCTAGCAAATT
>JAWSUX010000090.1:7086-8387 GCA_033852215.1 Colwellia sp.
TAATTAACTTTTATCATAAACATAAAAGTTTTTTTAATCATTTAATCAAAAGAGTGCAACAAGAGCAGTTACCTGTAGTCGCAGGTTATCTATCTTATGTTTGTTTGATGTCGTTAGTACCGCTTTTGGTCGTGATGTTATCTGTGATGACCGCCTTTCCACTTTTTGCTGAACTTCAGCAAAGTATTGAGCAATTTGTTTATCAAAATTTTATGCCTGCAGCAGGTGATGTTGTACAAGAATATTTAACAGGTTTTATTAGCAATGCTTCTAAAATGTCTGCAGTCGCGATATCTTTTTTGTTTGTTGTCGCATTCTTCCTAATTTCGGCAATTGACAAGACCTTTAATCGAATTTGGCAAGTGAGTAAACAGCGTCGCACCATTACTTCGCTTGCTATGTATTGGATGGTTCTAACTTTAGGTCCAGTATTAGTCGGTGCCAGTATAGCGTTAACTTCGTACTTTGTTTCTTTGGTCTCTTTAGGAAGCTATGATGTTTTAGGTTTATTTGACTTACTTTTAAGGGCGTTACCTTTATTTTCTTCTATTGTAGCCTTTGTTATTTTATATATGGCCGTTCCAAATAAAGCGGTACCATTTAAATTCGCATTAAGTGGGGCTTTTGTTGCGGCACTTTTATTTGAATTAGCGAAAAAACTCTTTGCCATGTATTTAACTACTTTTCCCTCCTATCAGGTGATTTATGGAGCGTTGGCAACTATCCCAATTTTATTTTTGTGGGTATATCTATCTTGGTTAATTGTTTTAATAGGGGCATTAATTACTGTTTCCTTACAAGAATACTCTTTAAAGCAGGCGCAATAAAAATAACAATAGCGAATATTACATAGGTTACAAGCGGGTAATCAATATCAATAATCAATATAACCAAAGAATACTATGATAGCGTTAATTCAAAGAGTAAGCAGTGCCAGTGTCGCAGTAGAAGGTAAGATCATAGGTGCAATAACAAAGGGATTGTTAGTGTTACTTGCAATAGAGCCTGATGATAATCATATTAAGGCTAAGCGCATGGCGCAGAGAGTTGCAGGTTATCGTGTTTTTAACGACGATAATGATAAAATGAACCTTAATGTTAAACAAGTTAATGGTGACATATTAGTTATTTCACAATTCACGTTAGCTGCTGATACTAATAGTGGCATGAGACCAAGCTTTACGACCGCAGCAAAACCTGAAATAAGTAATGAATTGTATTTATACTTTACCGAGCAGCTTCGCTTACAAGGTTTTAAAGCACCAACAGGAGAGTTTGGTGCTGATATGCAAGTACAATTA
>JAWSUX010000091.1:0-14524 GCA_033852215.1 Colwellia sp.
CGCTGTACGGAAGTAAAATCATAACCTACATAGCGTTTAAGCGTTTCACCATTAATGCAGTACGAAACAGGTGTATTAAAAATATAAGCACGCTTGGTGGGTGAATCTTGACTAAATTGCACGGCATTCTCTAATCTCATAATATCGAAGCCATCTACCGTTGTTGATTCTGGGTAGTTATTGACTAAAAAAGCTTTACCCGTATTACCGTCATGACCTTGGTATATCTCATCACTGCTTAACGGATATACGATAATCACAGGATTGGTAGTAGCCGGTAACTGAAATGGAATAACCGTTAAGGTATTGACTGCGTTTTCTGGCGCGACAGGGATTTCCGAGTAAACAGTACTGGCAATAATTGGTACAAATTCAAGGCAACGTGTTTCTATTGGTGAGTTATTTGCCACCCGCACACTATTAGGTACGGCATTACGAATTTCACGATTTAAACGCTCGATAGCAAAACGCGCATTAGCAAGTAACTCATCTCGTTCGGTAACATTTAAATAAGTCTGTGTACTTAACTTGATAAAGCCCGCAATACCCGCTGACATCACACCCATGATAATAATGACAATGATCAATTCCATCAGCGTAAAACCAGACTCTTTCTTTTTAGCTAAATTTTTACCTGAGCCGTTGAGATAAGCTAACATCAAAAGTTCGCCTTATGGGTGGCAAATTTAATTTCTGTGCCTAGGGGAGTAGTTACGGTAACGGTAATGCGTTTAGCTAACTTATTATCTGCCAAACCTAACTCATCACCGGCATAATGAACATCGACATCAATGGTAAAGTTGCTATAACTTTGTCCTAAAGAACCTTCTAAAGCATTCTCATGTACTGCATAACCGTGAAAATCATCAACATCGTTATAATCTTCACGAGAGTTTTCTCCCGCATTAGTACGACCACCAAGCCCATCTTCTGGTCCAAAAATGATACTACAAGGCTTTACAGTACCGCCATCATCAGGTTCATCACAGCGAACTCTGCCACCCGACAGATCAGAATTGTGATCAAAAGCACGACTTGAAATATCATTCAACAAACTTTGCCCTAGTTCAGCAGCTTTTATTTGTAACAGGTTATCAGCGCTTTTCTCTTCTGTCGGTGCGATTAAACTAGATACAATGGCAAGAGAAATAGACAGCATAACAATGCCGATGATAATTTCTATTAAGGTAAAACCATGTTGCTTAGGCTGATAATGTTTTTTGATGAGCGATTTATTATAAGCCATGAATATAACCCTCACTTTCAATTGTTATTGCCAACGTTTCAACGCCACTGTCTATATTAATAATACAGCCACCTACACAAGCCTGGGTAGGTCTACCAAGCCAGTCAAACCCAATAAGCTTTGCATTGGTTCCGGCAATGTCAAACGTGATGTCATAACGCGTATCAACAATATGACCTGTTGCACCTGGTTTCCAAGGATCTGATATATCGGTATCCGCACAATTAATTCTATTCGCAATACCGTAACGGTTATCTTCAATAATTAATTGATGGCAATAATTATTACCTGAAACAATATCTGGGCTCGTTTGCTGCATCGCCCTTTGCTGGGTTAAACGCAGGGCGGAGATAAGTTGCGCGCGGTGGGTATGTGCTTCATAACTAGCTGTACCGTCAAAACGCGGTAAAATATTTACAGCCAAAATTGCCATTATAATAATAACGGTAATTAATTCTATGGTGGTAAAACCGCGATTTGATGCCATCATTTTTTCAATTGAATATTTTGACCGTAAATTAAGACAAAAAAGGAGAGCTAAGCTCTCCTTTTATAAAACATATTTAGCATACAACTTATAAACATTCTACAACATGAATTACTGGCTCTGTTATAACAAGAGGAGGGCCTGCTGCGCCTGTTGCTTCGGTATAATAGGCATAACAATTACTAGCGGCTGTTGCAGCAGCCGCTGGTGCAATAATAGTTGTAGGAACTGGCTTGCTTTCAGGGTGAACTACAATATAATTTACGGCTGCGACAGTTACTAATGCAGTAGTAAAGTCAGCCGTGTCTGTATCTAACAATTCATCCCAATCTGTTGTAGCATCAGAACGAGGGTAACCATATGCAATATCAAGAGCAGTACCATTAACATTTACAGATGATGTTACTTTTTGATCTTCACCGCCAATTAGCGCTTTACTATGCACTATAGTTGACGCACTTTGCATAGAAGCCTTGATAGCATTTAATGTTCCTGTATGAGCATCATCTTGCAAATTAATAAACTTAGGCGCCGCGGTGACCGCTAGAATACCTAAAATCACAATGACCACGACTAATTCAATTAAGGTAAAACCTTGCTGCTTTTTCACATTATTTATTTTCATATTACGACCTAATAAAAGTTAATGGTTACTTAAACGCGTATATTCCACGCTAAAGTAGAGTAAAGTTATAGTTATAGTTATAGTTGATTAATATTGATTTCAACTGAACTTGTGGTGGCATCATAAGTAAAGTTATTACCCACCGTGATATCGCCATTTGGATTAGTAAAATTACCCGCGCCATTTTTATTTAACGTTTCTTTTAAATAATAAATACAAAAGCCATTACCCTCAATGTCAGCTAAATAATCAAAGGTCAAATCTGGATCGTTCAAGTCTGCAACCGTAGCCGTAATGTTAGGTGGCTGTTGATAAATACCCTCCCATAATTCAAGACAACGGGCATTGTTCATATTTTCTCCCGTTGAATTACCTATCGCTGTGCCTGTAGGGTAACCCGGTCTGATCGCATTATTACCTGCTGGTGTTGTTAACACCCAATTAGTGCCGTCATAATCAACTCTATTGATATCATTAGACTCTGGACGCCCTTCAGCTTCCCATTGCGCTCGAGTAAGTGAAATACCCGTAGCAAAACCGCCCGCCATACCTTCAATATTGGCCTGCTTGGCTTGATCGGTTAAATCTAAAAATTTTGGAATAGCTGTAACCGCTAAAAAACCTAAAATGACTACAACGATAACTAACTCAACTAACGTAAAACCTTGCTGAGCTTTAGGGTTACCCTTAACCATAAAGTTATTATTTTTTCTCATATTAATTCCCACACTGATATTCATATTAACCTCGTCATATGCTGACATAACATTGCTAATAGCACTATGCCAGTAGTTATACTGGTTTAAAATAATATTACGCTATAAATTAATTTATTACTATAATTATAGTTTTAGCTGATAACGTTTTACTTTACAATGATATGCTTTCTGTTTGACTCACTTTAGTTACTTTTCCTGTCTCGCTATAGTAGTCAAAATATTGCCCTGACGGTAAGAGATAACGGCAATGACGAAAGTCGTCCAAGTTTTTATCACGTAGCGCTATTGCCGCAATAGGAAACTTCATTAACTCCATAGGGATAGTCATAGCAAGCTGCCAAATATGTTCACAAGGGCTAATATTGGTTAATTTTATTGCTTGTTTTCGCACATCTAACCAGCCGTGTTTGTTTACCGTTACCCCTAAGCGTTTTTTTTCATTTTGTGTCACTAACCAAACTGTCTTTGGTTGTTTATCCATTAACCACTGAGCATGAACAACCAAAACAGTATTATTAAAATTTTGGCTAAGTGCCGTCAAACCTGCCGTTGTTATATTCTGCTCTTGTTCACTAAAGTGACTCAGAAAAACTTTCATTAATACCGCAAAAACAACGATAACCACAACAAATTCAACCATGGATTTTGCACGTTTATCTACACGATGATTACTTGTCATTATTTTCTTTGCATCGCAGCAGCAGCAGTATGCCACCACGCTGTCGTGAATAGAATAACTAACAAGCTAAACATATCGCCTATTTACCTTGCATCGCGGAGGCCATATCCCACATTGGTGTAAAAATTCCTAGCGCTAAAACAAGTACCATCACAGCAACAACAACCAATAATAATGGCTCAATACGCGCGGTTAATGTACTTAGGTCATAATCCACTTCTCGTTCGTAATAGTCCCCTACTTCCGCTAATAATTCATCAACTCGACCCGTTTCTTCACCTACCGCAATCATTTGTAATACCAGTGGCGTGAATAAAGCGCTTGAAATTGCCGAGCGTAGCAAGCTTTCACCACTCTCAATGGCGTGTCGCATATCGATTATTTTTTCTTGCATGTAGGTATTATCAACCGCATCAGCAACAAGGTTTAAACCTGTTGTCATAGGCACACCTGCTTTTAATACAATGCCAAAGCTATGTGAGAAGCGGGCCAAAATAGACCTTTCGATGATACTACCAATAATGGGTAATTTTATTTTTCGCTTATCCCACTGAAAACGTCCTTTTTTTGTTTTTAGTGACCGCTTTATACCGACAATAACAGCAATTAACGCTATCAACATATAAGGCCAATAATGCACAAACATATCCGAACTTGTGATTAAAAAACGCGTAGCCAAGGGCAAATTCGCCCCCAATTTAGCAAACATACTCGCAAAGGTAGGGATAACAAAAATATTTAAAATAACCAATGCAGCAGACAAGGCAATAAGTACCATGCTTGGGTAACGCAAAGCGGTTTTAATACGCTTTTTTGTCGCTTGTTCACGTTCTAAGTAGTTAGTTAATTTTAAAAAAGATTGATCTAATTGACCGGTATTTTCACCAACGTGAATTAACGCAATAAATAGTGAGCCGAAAATATTTGAGTGCAGATTAAAAGCAGAGGATAGTGCATAACCACCTTCGAGTTGTTTTGTTATCTCACTTAATGCCTTTTTCAAACTAAATGAATTACTTGATTCAGCCATACCTGAAATAGCACGTAAAATAGGTACGCCAGAACGCATTAACGCATACATTTGCCGACAAAAAATAATCAATTCATCTAAAGAAACATGAGTAAAGCCAAGCAGTTCTCGAACATCTTTTCCTGCGATACTTTCGGTGTTCGCCTTTTTGGCTTCAGTAATCGCGATAGGTGTAATATTTTGTTTAAATAATTGCTCAGCTGCCGCGGCAGAGTTAGGTGCATCAAGTACACCTTTAACTGAGCCACCGTTACCGTTCCTGCCTGTATATGTAAATGACGCCATATTATTTACCTACTTCTCTATCGACTTACCTACTAACCGATTTGCCTAATGCGCTACTGTACATCAACAGTTTCAACCAAGCGTAATACTTCTTCTACTGTGGTAACACCTTCGCAAGCATAATCAAAAGCGGCATACGCTAAGGGCTTGAAACTTGGGTTAGCTTTAGATAACTGGGTAAAAGCCTCACTGTCATCACGTTTCAGTGCCGACATCATGCCCTCATTCATTTCAAGTAGTTCAAAAACACCCAGTCGCCCTTTATAACCTGTATATTGACATGACTGGCAACCTCGCCCTCGTACATAACGCGACGTTTTTGCCAACTCTCCCGCAAGATTAGTTAACCAAAGTAACTCTTGTGCATCTGCTTGGTATTCTTCCACACAGGAATCACACACTCTTCGCACCAAGCGTTGTGCAATTATTGCTCTTAATGAGCTACCGACTAAAAATCCGGCAGCGCCCATATCAATCAAACGTAAAGCACTGGTGATTGCATCATTGGTATGTAACGTTGATAACACCAAGTGACCCGTTAACGCACCACGTAAACCCATTTCTACCGTTTCTTGGTCACGCATTTCGCCGACCATCATAATATCAGGATCTTGTCGTAATGCTGTACGTAGCACGCTCGAAAACGTCAAACCAATTTTAGCATTCACTTGTACTTGATTAATTCGTGGCAATCTATATTCAACTGGGTCTTCAACGGTGATTATTTTTTTACTGGCTTTATTCAGTTCACTTAACGCTGCATAAAGGGTAGTGGTTTTACCGCTACCTGTTGGCCCTGTAACTAATACCATGCCATGCGGTCGAGTGATCTGGTGACGTACTCGCTTGATTAAATCTTCTGGCATACCGGTTTGATCAAAAGACAATAAACCTGCCGTTTGATCAAGTAAACGCATAACCACCGATTCACCATACTGCACTGGCATGGTCGACATACGCACATCAATATCATGCCCTGATATGTGCAGAGCAAAACGTCCGTCTTGTGGCAGACGTTTTTCAGAAATATCTAAACCCGCCATTAGCTTCAAACGTAAAACCATCGCCGAGGCAATTTTATTCTCTTTTAATATATTTTCTTGTAATACACCATCAATACGTTGACGAATACGTAACTGGTTTTCATCAGGTTCAATATGAATATCTGAGGCGCGCATTTGCACGGCATCTTCAAATACCGATTGTAATAACTTACCAACGGTAGCATCACCCGTTTCATCAACAAAATTAGTAGATAAATCAAATGCTGAAGATTGCTCGTATTCTTCTTCTAACTGACTAGCAAAGGATTCAATATCGGCAGTACGGCGATACAACCCATCAAAAGCACTAAATAACTGTGATTCCATCACCACAGCCAGTTTAATTTTCTTGGGTGCTAACATTACTTCAAGTTGATCTAAACCACTCAAATCAGCTGGGTCACTCATACCTAATAAAACAGAGTCACCTCTGTCTTCAATAATTAAAGCCCGCAAACGTCTGGCATGCACCTCAGGGAGTAGGATCGCAACATCAGTTGATATTTTCATTTGACTAATATCTAAAAAAGGTACATCAAGTTGCTGTGCTAAAAATTCCAGCAGTTGTCTCTCGGACAAATAATTAAGTGCAATTAACGTATCGCCTAGTTTTCTTCCTGTGGTTTTTTGGCTATTAAGCGCCTGCATTAGCTGTTCGTTAGTAATGATATTCTCATGTACTAAAAGGTCGCCAAGGCGCATTTTTAATTTTGGTGCAACCATATTATTTCACTCCTAGAACTTGAAGGCGTTGATTCGTAAAATGGTCTGAATCTTGAGACAAGCCACCTTGCGCCAGAGCCAAGTTATATTCCTTTACAGCTAAAGCAAATTGACTAGCTTTGTCATAAATTATTGCTAAACCTAAATGCCAACGACTATTTTCTGGTTGAATACCAAGCAATATTTTATAAGCCTTAATAGCAGCATTATATTCTGAAAGTTGTTGGCTAATATTAACAAGTAATAATTGATATTCTTGTTGTGGCAAGTCAGCTAACGGCTTTAAACTATTATAAGCTTGTTTCAAACGGCCTTGCTGTAAATAAATATGTGCTTGCATAGAGCGAAATTCGCTATTGTCAGGTGCTAACGCAATGCCTTGAGATAATAAGTTTATTGCATCATTAAAAGACTGACGGCCAAACCATAAAGCGGCTAATTTTTTTCTAGCCTGCTGTTGCATAGGGTCAATGATTAGTANNTTCGGCTTTAGTTAAATTATTTGCATTAACAGCGACATCAGCTTTTGATATTTTTTGCTCAACCAACTCTGCTGACGTTAATTGACGGCGAGAAACAGACATACTGGCTTTAGGCTTTACAACATCAGCCTTTGCTTCAGCAAGTATGAACTTGCTCTCTATTAAAATAGCGTCTTCTGAAATAGTTTCCTTTGAAAGGTCTAGTTTACTGACTTCAACTTTGACCATTTCAGGTTTTACGGTATGAGTTAGTATGTTTTTTTTCGGTGCTTTTGGTGTAGCGGTTATTGGCTTTGTAATTTCAATATCTGTTTTAGGTTGTAGCGATGTCAACTGCTTTTCGATTTGTATTGTTGGCTCTGCCGCAGCTAATGTATCATTTTTGCTTTTTAATGCTTGGTTTTCCTGAACTAAAGACCAAATATAAAGTCCTAAGCCATTTAGTATCAACAAAATAATTAAGGTGATAGAGATCACTTTAATTGAAGATGTTTTCTGCGTTATTGCCACAGCTTGGTGATGATTATTCGATTGCTCTGGTGCGCGTTCTTCTAAATTTTTGAGCATTTGATTAATTACACTCATACAACAATACTCATAAACTCACCCAAAAAAAATAATAAGCAGATACAGAGATAATAACAGCCAAGCTGCACAGACTAACCAGAGTATAATTTACCCGCGATATAGCTACCGACTCAGTATCGTTAATTGACATTGTTAAGTCATTTACCGTGATATTGTAATGACCTTGACCATAACTTAACATTAGCATTTTATGGCATAAAATATTTACCAGTCGAGGAATGCCTTGAGTTGCTTTAGCGATTTTTTTACACAATGCCATTGAAAACAAATCAGCGCCTTTGTAACCCGCCACTTTCATTCTATGCTGAATATATTGCGTGACTTCCACTGCATTCATCGCGCGTAATTTATAAGAAAAAGAAATTCTTTGCTTTAATTGACGAAACTGCTTTTCATTTAAGCGCTCATCTAACTCAGGTTGAGCAAACAAAACGACTTGTAGTAGTTTACGCGTTTCAGTTTCTATATTAGTAAACAAGCGTAATGCTTCTAAACTTTCACTAGGCAAAGCTTGTGCTTCATCTAAAATTAATACAACTGAATGCCCTTTACCGTGTAATTCTAATAAACGGTTTTGAATACGTTGAGTTAATAATTGTACCGACATGCGTTGCGCTTGTTTAATGCCAAGCTCAACAGCAAGAGCACGACGTAATTCATCTGGGTTTAGATAGGGATTAGGAATATAAGCGGTAACAAAGTGTTCAGGTATTTCATTAAGTAATTTACGGCACAATAAGGTTTTCCCTGTGCCTACTTCACCAATAACCTTAATAAAACCTTCACCTGACTTTAACGCTGTCATCAATACAGCTAATGCCTCATGGTGAGGCTCTAGCCCTAAAAAAAAGTTAGTATTAGGCGTTAAAGTAAAAGGCAGCTCTGTTAAGCCAAAATGATAAAGATACATATTATCGTGCGCTACCCTTATTTAANNTTAGCTGCTTCTTCTGGGTACCATTTTTTCAATAATGAGCGCGCATCTTGTAGTTGTGTTTTCCAAGTATCTTGGCCAACAACGATAGGCTTAAGTAAAATAACCAGTTCTCGTTTTTGTGTGGTTTCGCTTTTACTTTTGAACAACTCACCTAAGAAAGGAATGTCACCCAACAACGGAGTTTTAGACTCTAAATCTATGGTGAAACTCTCAATTAAACCACCAATAACAACTATTTCACCTGACTTCGCACGAATAATAGTATCGGACTCACGCACGCTACTTTGTGCTAACGGTAAAACGAGCTCTTGACCCCCTAACTGAATGCTTTTGTTTTGCTCATCAGTTAAGGTAACAGAAGGGTGAACGTGTAATATTACTGAGCCATCTTCATCAATTTGTGGGGTAACATCTAAAGCAATACCAGAAAAAAACGGTGTTAAGGTCACTTCAGGTGTTGTTGTGGTAGCTGTTCCAGTAGTAGTGGTACTCGAGACTTCAGTAACAAAATATTCATCTTCACCCACTTTAATAACCGCTTTTTGGTTATTGGTTGCGGTAATTCTCGGGCTTGATAAAATTTGCACATTGCCTTGTGTTTGCAATAACGAAATCACACCACTAAAATCTGGTCCGGAAAAACTGAGTGAACTTGTGCCGCCAATGCTCGATGAAATTACATTGCCTGATATGTCACCTCCGGCATTAAAAGTAAAATTGGTATCACCTAAACTGCCAAGCACTTCGTCCCAATGTACGCCTTGCTGGTAGTCATCATTTAAAGTAACTTCCATTATTTTTGCTTCAATAATCACTTGTCGATGTAAGCTCTTTTCAGTTTCTTTAATGAACTTCTTCACCGCTTCAATTTCACTCGGTAAACCACGTACCGTTACTAAACCCGCTAACGGAGATACAATAACCGAACGATCTTTTTCACTACCGACAAAAGCGGTTAAGGTCTCTTTCAATTCGGTCCAAAAATCAGCTTCATTTTCAGTGTATAAATTAATACCGCTACCGCTTTGGTTTTGTTGACTATTTCCACCATTATTATTTGAATTATTATTGTTAGAGTTATTACCGCCGTTATTGCCGTTACCACTGCTATTACCGTTACCACCGCTATTAGGATCATTTTCAGAAACACCGCCTGAATTGATGCTGGTGCTAGATGAGCCATATCGTTTTAAAAACAAGTAATTTAAAGCAATGGTTTCAGTGCGAATACCTGCTGGATATATTTGAATAATATTATCTTTTTTTAACACTTCATAACCGTATATTTGTTGCACTACATCAAATGTTTCCATTAAGGTAACATCGCTTAAATTTAAAGTTATTTGACCACTTACATCAGGGTGAATCGCAACACTGTATCGTGAGCCGTCGACAATGGCAGTAAAGAAATCTTTCGCGTCAACAGACGTTGCTGCCACTTGCAGCCTTTTTTCACTTAAC
Organism: Colwellia sp.; assembly: GCA_033852215.1. GTDB lineage: Bacteria > Pseudomonadota > Gammaproteobacteria > Enterobacterales > Alteromonadaceae > Colwellia. The sequence goes on from JAWSUX010000091.1 coordinate 10,306, forward strand.
AAACCCTTTTTCGCTTGCTGCATATTATGCTGCATTAAATCTTGCTGTACGGTATCAGGCACTTTTGCTAAGGGCTTAGGGGCATTTAATACTGCAGTATCATTAATTGCTTCATCTAAACCTGCTTTCATCTCTGTCGGTTCATTAGGCACCGATTGACAACCATTCAGCACTAAGAGCAAAAATAATGACGTTACTAGAGACTGTATACTGCCCAAAAAAGAAGGAGCCAAGCTTAATTTATTTTTATTCATCAAATAAGGTATTTTCATCATGTTTAACGGCTCACTTTATTTCGACTATTTGCTCGCCAATTTGCTTACTGTCTATACCCGCTAAATCCTACATATAGTGGTGAAACGGGTATACTACTAATATTACTTTACTACGCTTGCTTTAAATACATATAACTTTAAGCGTTCATCTTCACTACGTAAAATTACACTCGTATCATTAATTGCGACTAAACGATACTGACCAATATAGTCATCATGTTTTATCACCTTACCATTAATCACTGCGGTATGAATGCCATCTCCATGAATAATAGATTGTAAAATAAGTTTATCTGTTGCTTGATTATCACTTGCCAACAAAACACCTTGTCCAAAAGGTTTAGTCGGATCAACATTAGTAGCCGACGTGATACAACTTGTACCTATAACAGCGGATATAATAACGCAATTGATAATCTGTTTGAGTTTATACACCAACAAACGCCTCTTTTGATCCTAAACTATATATTTCAATTGATAATGTATTCATTGGATATTCTGTTACTTTTAAATCAAACTCTTGCCAAAAAAACTTCCATGAAAGTTTCTCAAGTTGCGATAAATAATCACGCAATTCAAAATAACGCCCTGACAAGGTGATTTTCATACCGTGACGATACAAGTTCATTCCAGCTATATTCTCATATTCTTCGTTATTAGCTTTTTCAACACCTTGACGTGATGTTTTTTCAACGTCACTTTGATCTAACAACGGCTCAGCACCTAGCAATTCAAAAGATAATAATGAAATGCCTTGTTCAAGCTTTAGTAGCTCTAACAATGCCTGACGCATTTGTATTGGACTAATTAATTCAGACGTTAGCGTTAACAACTTAGTGTCTACCTTGGCTACTTTTTTTTCAAACTGAGTGATTTTCTCTCTAATCGCTTGATTTGGATCTTTCGTTAAAGCCGCCTGATAAGCTTTTGCTGAAATTTTCAGTGTCTTGTTTTGTCTTTCAAACTGAACTAACTGTTTGTTTAAACGCTGGCTTTCAATTAATTTACTGTCAATAAATAAGTGAAACGTAATAAATATAATGGCAACTAAACCCGTGAGTATAATTAAGTACTGCTCTCTTGGACTTAATTGGCCATATTTTTCACTGTAAGTTTGCCATTGCTGTTGCCATTGTTGCATCATTTATTGGCATCCTTATTTACTTTTGAGCTAACAACAAACTCTGTAATATTGTCTTCATTTTTAAATAGTTTAAAACCAACAAAAGATTTACCCGATAATAGTATTGACTGCACAAAACCATCTAACCATTCAGGCACGGCTTCAGGTGTTCTTGCTAAACCAGTGAAAGACATATTGTCATTGCGAATATTTATCTCTTGCAAACGTATGTCTTTATGGTGCGATGCTGACAATTCATCCATCGCCATCGCAAAACCACTGACAAAAGTAAGCTTGCTATCGGTAAGTTTACTATGCAAGGCGTGTTTATGCTGTAATAAAAGCTTTAGGGTATATAGCTTATCGGTAAGCTCCGTATCAGCCTTTCGGTTAGCAAGCTGTTTTTCTAAATTAGCAACCAAAGTCGACTGCTGTTTCTTTTCTGCTTTTACACGTTGATGTTGTTTGCTGATATTTTTATATTGATAGTCGTTAAGTACCGCCCAAGCAGACATAACAATAAGTACAATGATCCAAAGCCCCACCATCCGAGCTAATGTAAGCAGTTTTTTCTCAGGAAAAAGCTCACTTTTCAATAAGTTGATGCTACCTTTTGTTACCATTAAGCTAGCCCTTTCTTATTGGTCGCTTTTTTTCCTAAAAGAGCACCAATGGCGGCAGCATGCTCTCGCTGCTGATGGTAAGGGCTAGGTAAGTCCAATAAACTAACCGCAACATTAGTATTTTCAGCCAGTTTTCTAGCAAAAAAGCCTTCTAGCGCAATAGGTAATAGTACTTTCAATTCTCTTATGGGGGCTTGCTTTAATTGACGCTCATAATAATCGGTAGAGCGTTGGATCTCTAAACTTAAATTATCAATAACATTCATCGAGAGTTCGTCTTCACTTTTATTGCCAATATGAGAAAAACCACGTAAACGACGATGAAAATGTAATTGACCTTCTTTGACAATTAATAATATTATTTCTTCATTCGGCTGCTGACAAACCAGCAAACAAGCATCATTTTGCACAGCAAGCAAATTGGCAAAGGCAAATTCTTGTGTCGTAATGCTAAGTAGCTCAACATCACCCTGGTTAATAGTTGATACCAAAGCTTTTAAGTCGCTTAATGAAGCACACACAACATTGATTTTGTCTTTGATACCAGTAAGTGCTGGGGCATCAAAGTAGTCAAGAATCATATTGTCTGGTGATATTGTGACTAAATCTTTAATTTGCCATTTCAGTGCAGCGCATATTTCGGCTTCTGGCATACTAGGTTTGTCTACTTGTACAATTTGAGTCTGGTGATCATTAAGCACCAAATGTGCCTGTCCCGATAACTCCAAATCATCTTGTAATTTTATAAGTTGACTTGAAAAATCCCCATCAACGACTTTCATTTTTTGAAAAATTACCGAGCCGGCATTGCTATCTTGTGAAACAGGCTCTTGGGGCTGAGTGTCGTCGTCAATTAATGCTTCAGTTTCTACTTTATTGGGGGAAGACACAGGAAAAGAGCATAACGATATGCCTTGCTGTTCCAAAGCAATACCAATCAATTGATTGGCTTGTTTTTTAGAGAATAATTTACTTATTTTTGTTAATAATGGCATTTATCGGTATTATTATATTATGGCAGTAAGAAAAAGAATAAAAAATCAATATACATTTCATTATGCTTTATTACTCGCAAGGTGCAAGTAATTTTAACTTTATCCTTTACTAACAAAATAGTTACATAATTATTAACGTTGAGTTATCACATTCCTTTTAAGTAATACACATTATGGTTAATCAGCAAAGCTCCCCCTTAACAAAAAACTCTTTTTCTTTATTACAACAAATTCATCATCCAATTTTTTCAAAGTACAATGTACGAGTTCAAATAAAACGTGATGATCTACTGCATAACATCATTTCAGGTAATAAATGGCGTAAGTTAAAATACAATCTCAAACATTTAACACAACAAAAGTACTGCGGGGCTATTAGCTTTGGTGGTAGTTATTCTAATCATATACATGCTTTTGCTTTTGCTTGTTATCAACAGAAAATTCCATGCATTGGTGTTATACGAGGTGAGAAACACTATGAAAATAATTACACCTTAACTTGGGCAAGACACTGGGGCATGACTTGTCACTTTGTTGATAGAAAAACTTACCGTCGACGCTTCGATGCAGGTTTTTTAGCTGAGTTGCAAAATCAATATCCAAACCACTTTGTTGTGCCTGAAGGCGGCAGTAATCACTTGGCTATTCCAGGGGTAAGTGAGCTTATAAGTGAATTAGCTCAGCAAACAGAATTCGATACGTTGATCACCCCTGTGGGTAGTGGTGGTACGCTCGCAGGAATAATTACCGGGGATAGTTTACAAGAAAAACAGCATAAACTTTTAGGTGTCGCAGTATTAAAACAAGCAGAATATTTACAACATGAAATAAAAAAGCTACTGCCTACACATGCAAAAACACATAATAATTGGCAATTATTAACCAACTTTCACCGAGGAGGTTACGCTAAGTTTAACGCCGATGACATTGCTAGAATCATCGCTTTTTCTCAACAAACACAACTTCCTTTTGAGCCAGTGTATTCAGGTAAAATGTTATTAGCTTTTTTAGATTTATTAACACAAGGTTATTTTAAGGCAAATGAACGTATTGTGTTATTACATACTGGCGGTATACAAGGACGGGGCGGCATGTTTGAACAAAACAGGTTAGCAGCATCTGAATGGCCAGAGCTGCCTGTGCCTTAGCGTGCATGCCACTTAAAAAATCAAACGATAGCGACCTTTATTATCTGGATTACCC
>JAWSUX010000006.1:0-24436 GCA_033852215.1 Colwellia sp.
TTAGCTAAAGTTATCGCTAGCTTAGCCGATAACACAGTTATAGAACTCTTTTTAGTGAAACCAATTGCCCTAGGGGTGGATTATTATGGCTATAAATATCAACAACTTGAATAGCAGTCAAGTTCAACAAAAACAGCAAGCTCAAGCAAAGCAAGAGTTAACACAATCAACAAACCAAACAGGAAATAATAAAGCACAAGTAAAAAGTGCTGCTCAAGACTCTGTTTCAATAACACCACAAGCTAAACAGCTTAATGAGTTACAGAAAAAAGCAACTGAAGGACCAGGCATCAGCCAAAAGAAAATTGATGAGTTGAAAAAAGCAATCAATGATGGCGATTATAAAATTAACCCTGAAAAGCTTGCTGCAAGCATTGCTAATTTTGAGTTTACACTTATTTAGTGTAAAATAATGCTAAGCAAGTCGCTTATTTTTAAGCTACTCATTTAAATAAGAAAGGTTATTGTTATGTCGCAAGCATCAAACTCATTGCAGTTATTAGCACAGCAACATCAACAACTAACAGCACTTGTCAGTGTTATCGCTCATGAAAAAGAAGTTTTACAACAACATGAACCAGAAGATTTATTAAAAGTAAGCCAAGAAAAAAACCAGCTGTTATTAGCAATACAAACTCTTGATCAACAAATAGCTCACAATCAAGAATTTGCCCAAGATAAAGCCGCGGGTAAATTAGCTCAGCCGTTAGCAGATATAGCTCAACTCTTAGAGCAATGCCAACAACAAAACCTAGTTAATGGTAAAATTATACAGCAATCACAATTAGCAGTTGAACGTATGAAAACAAGTTTATTAGAGAGTCATAACAAAAATGCGATTACTTATAACAGTAAAGGTAAGAAAAGTGCAGGCTTAAGTAGTATTGGTTTAAAAGCATAACTAACTCTACTTTAAAATAAGCTAAAAGTAAGTCACTTCTTTAATCTCTTTTCTATTTTGATTCGCTTGATAAATATGATAAACATCTTCAAAATCTAGCGATAATTCAGTCGCGTAAGTATCTCCTACTGGATAACTTTTCACTACTTTAGCACCGCGAATAACACCTTTTATTGACGCTGTTAATTGATCATTATTAATAAGTAAATCTGACATAGATACTTGATTAGTCACTTGTTGACCATAAACTTGTTCAGCTAATTCAGCATAAGCAGCTATTTTAGACGCTTTTAATGCCATTAACATACGCTGCGTTTCATTGCTTGATTTTTGCAGGCTAATTGGAGCATAACCAACAGCATTAAGTACTGGGAAATTGTCAGGTTTAACTGACTGCCATTGCACATGTTTATCATACACTGAAGAACAGCTAGCCAAAAAATTTGTTGAAACAAACCAGGCCAATGCGATAAATAATTTTTTATTTTTTAACTTCATAATATTACTCTACTATCCACGTATTATGTCCACGCTTACTTATGCTTATTTTTCATGCCAACAAAGCGATTACGAATTACTTCAATACAAATCAGAAAAACCAAAAACATAAGTCTTAGCGACCTTATGCCAAAATTGAACTTATCTTACTTATGCTAAATATATAAGCATATATCGCGCCAAAAATATCTTTTTATTATTATTTACCATTGTAGGCATAAAAGATGCTTACACTATTATCAATAGCTTTTTAACAAAAAACTGACGGTAATCATTATGCTCAAGAACTCACTCAACGTAAGTTTGACTTTTTCATTAAGTTACTTAATTGTACTTTGTTCTGCGGTGATACTTGTTATGGTATTCAGCTTTTCATCTTATGCTCAGTTATATCAAGCACAAGGGCAAGCAGTGATTAAAGATGGAGATATCTCTCAAGCAAGAACGAGAGCAATAGAAGATGCCTTGAATAAAGCTTTACTTGTTGCTGGTGCTTCAGTGTCGAGTGTGCAGCAAATAGTCAATGGGTTATTAACACAAGATAATATAAGTATTAGAGCCAGCGGTACTGTTAGTGCGATAGAACTTATCGATGAAATTCACAGTGATAATAGTATTACTGTCGATATTAGAGCAGATATTTATCCACAAGAAAAGCAGTGTTTCGCTGCTGACTTTCGCAAATCAATTTTGCTTACTAAAAGCCATATTGTCCATCGAGAGCAGGCTAATATAGGTAAAATTTATGCACTTAATAGCGCCGTGATCAATAATTTAAGCGAAAAACTCAATAACAATAGTCAACATATTGACGTAAAACCATCACTTGCACAAAAAACTCAATATTCTCGATTGAAAAAAAACATGCAGTTAGAGCAAATTAAACGATTAGTTATGGCATTAACCGATAGTGCTGATAGTCATTATGTTTTATTTAGTGAAATTAATGAGTTGTCTTTTAACCAAGAAAGCACCAATGTCTGGAGCTTTTGGCAGCAAAGTATATTTAAGCGAAATTTTACCATTAGTTTTTACCTTTACGAAGGTGTTAATGGAGAGCTTGCTTATCAACAGAAATTTAGCCACTCAGCGCCTTGGGCATTTAATAAACGTGATAGTGTCGATATTAATAGCCCAGCTTTTTGGCAAAGTCAGTATGGAAAAATGATCGATAGTACTCTAAATGAAGTAACGAGGGAGCTAGATGACAATATTATCTGTGAACAAGTCAGAGCAAAAATAGTACAAGTTAGTGGTAATGCTATGACTATTAACCTTGGCTCTGAGCACGGCTTAAAGGTTGGCGATGAACTATCACTATTGCATAAAAGCAATTTTACTAGCAGTGCAGGCATTACCTATACAAGCTTTAACCTTAGCCCCTATAAAATAAAAATTAGTCAAGTTTATCGACAAAGTGCCAAAGCCATGACGAGCGACGGTAGTTTACTGGGTAATATTCAAATAGACGATTTGGCGATTAAGCACTAGAAGTTATCATTTAATAATAATCAGCTACGATAGTCCTTACAGTTAAAGTGTTAATTTTGGCTTGTAAAATGCATAGTATATAAATATAAAGTACAACTTAATAAAGTTCCCTTTTTATACAGTGGAAAAAACAATGAATATATCAATGAATACACCAATTAAAGCTTATAGCTTACTACTAGCTACCCTGCTAGCAACGGGTTGTTCAACCGTTGATGATTCAACACGTTTATGTGCTGATAATAAAGGAGATTTTTATGAATGCTCTGATGTTGAACTTGTTTCAAATAATACAGAAAAGACATCTCACGATTTTCAATCGCAGCGAAGTTTTCAAACAATAAATGAATACACTGAGCAAATGGTTTATCGTTTACATCAAAAACTTTCAAGTAAAAAAATAACAAAATCGATTGTGGTCCCCCCTTTTGTATCATTATCGTCAATAGGAACTTCCAACCCTCACTTAGCTATAGACTTAGCCGAAGCGTTTATTATTGATATGCAACACATTGGATTACCTGCAGCAGAGTTACTCGTGGCTAATACTTCTACTGATTATCAAGCTGACTACTTAACCTATTTAGAAGAGTCATCCGGAAACGACAATATTGGTTATGTCTTAAAAGGGACGATGAGAAAAACAGCCAATGGCATTATGATTTACGCAAGAGTGATAGAAATTGAAAGTAAAAAGGTTATTGCTTCCACTTCTAAAACCTTGCCACTTTATTTAATTAATTAAAGAGTTGAGTGACAATAAAAATATACTGACTGAAAATTAATTCATGCAGTTTAACCACTCAAGAAATATATATTTAAGGCTATGTTATGAAATTTGTTATCTTATTCGTACCACTATTTACACTAAGCTTGTTGAGTGCGTGCTCCAGCGTTAGTAATTCATCGTCTGATAATCATCATAGTTATGAAAACTCTTGGGATGAAAATGATAGTGATGAAACATTGATGATAAAAGAGGCTAATAACGAAACGTCTCCAACCAACAATGAACAAATTTTAATACACCAGAATGTTACCCGCTTGGCAAACAAGTTATTTTCAAATGCAAAAAAAATTCACTTGGCTCAGTCTGTCGCTGTCGGTACTTTTTTACCCATACATTTAACGAATAAACCTAATTTAGCTGAACAAAAATTTATCGGCTTACAGATCCAAGAAAGTTTTATTACGCTAGCTGCACAAGCAGGCCTAAATGTTGTTGAGTTTAAAGCAACATCAGCAATAAAAATAACCTCCAATGCTGATGTAATGTTATCAAGAAACACCAAAGACCTGCAAAGTGATATCAACGCACAGTATTTTTTAACTGGTACTTATTCAGAGCATGACAATAAGTTAATGGTAAATGCCCGCATTATAGAGCTGGCTAACCAAAGAGTGATTGCAGCGGCAACGGACTATATTGCTATGCCTTCACGACATAACAAACAAAAAATAATCATGAAAAATGACATGATTTATCGTAAAGCATTTTAAGGTAAGCTTATGAAACATATTATTTCTTTAATTATAGTATCTTCTCTAACAGGTTGTTCAACGATTAACGGCAGCCCTGTGCAAGAAACAGAACTCACAACAAGTAGCAGTGACCATAATCAAAGTAACTTCCGCTTTAAGATCGCGTTAAACTCTGAAGAAAAGGTCGTTGACGCCTTCGAAGGGCAAGTGCTCAGTAACGACATAAACTTTTATATGCGTGGTTTGATGCAAGATTTAGTTAGCAACTTGCAGTATGTTAATAACACTACACCTATTGCCGTTACTAGTTTTGCTTTTTTAGATAGCGACTTACAACATACTAGCTTGTTAGGTAATCAAATAGCCGAGAGTTTGATCCATGAAATTCACAAAGTGGGTATTCCAGTGCTTGACTTTAAAGTTACTGACTCCCTGCGTATCACGCAAGAGGGAGACTTTATCTCTAGCCGTGACTTTAACGATTTAACCGCTGATATTCCAATTAGATATATAGTTACCGGCAACTTGGTAAAACATCAAGGGGGTTATTTAGTCAATGCCCGTGTAGTTGGTATTTCATCAAAGGCAGTAGTAGCTTCTGCCCAAAGCTTTATACCTGCCCATGTAGCTAAAGCATTATTAAGCAGTGAACCCGCCAGTGATTCTGAACAGAAAACAGGACAAGTTCCTTTGGTTCAAGGCTAGTAAATCTATGCTTAAGCTGTAGAGTACATTTAACGACTTAAATGGCTTTATCTTAATATGATAACAAATAACATGTTTAACTGACACGATGAAAAAATAGCTCTATGCCTATTTATCACTGAATAACAAGAGCTGTGTGAGTTAGTACTCGCAAAAATATGATGTAATAACTATGACTAAAAACTTATACAAAAATGTAAACATTAATGACTTTACTAAATACAATTGTATTAAGCTGTCTTGGTGGTTTTACTTGTCAACAGTTTATCTTTTAAAGGCCTACTTTGTATGGGTTATGTCTATTGCTAATAGAAATGACAGCCTTAGTTTTATTACTATAATCTACCCTGAACCAAAGCTTTTCTATGTGAATTTATTCTCCGGCTTAACAGGAATATTTCTATTTGTATTTATCAGTTTACGGCGACCAAACGCAAGTAAATGGGTAAAACACCTATGGCCACAAACAAGAATGATAATAATATTTCTGTTAATTTTTGACTTTATCATTACCTTTTCTGGCTTTTTTATATGGCAGTTGTTAGAGCTTCAAGGGATCCTGTTCCACACTGGAATTGTAGTAACCTTGCTAGTAAACGCTTTTAATAATGAACGCCTAACATTGAATTTATTAGAGTTCCCTGAAGAGATAGAGAAAGTATAAATTCCCTCTAAAATCTATACTATAAAGTTAAAAGTCTAATTTATCATTGCTGACTTTATCACTTTACATATTTTGAATACCTCTTTTCTTGTCAGATAAGCATGTAGAGGTAGACATAATATTCCTTGGCTAATTGTATGGCTGTTTATTAAATCACACTTATAATTAAGCATCTGATCTACAGAATCAAAGTATTTTTTATGCCCTATTTTTTCACTAACTAATGCATTCAAAACTAAGGTTAAATCAGTATTACTTGCAAAATAAATAGCCGCGTAAGCACCATTATAATTTGCCTCAGTATGCCATTTGGTAAATTGCACAACATTATTCAATTCCTTCAAATACAGCTCATATAAAGAAACTCTATGCTCAATAATATTTTCTATTATGTCTAAATTAACGAGACCAATGGCAGCTTGATATTCATTTAATTTAGCATTAACACCTATATCCCCTAGGTATTTATCATTTTGATAACCAAAATTAATCAACGATTTAGCTTGCAAAAGTGATGCTTCATTATTAAAAGTAACCGCCCCTCCTTCCGCTGTATGAAACAATTTTGTCGCATGAAAACTCAAAATACTAGCATCACCATAATTTAATACAGACTTTTCATTAACGCTTACACCAAAGGCATGGGCAGCATCATAAATAAGTTTAATATCATTTGTTTGCCGAATACTATCAAAAGCATCAACATCACAAGGATTTCCATAAACATGAGTAGCTACTATGCCATCAATATTATCGTCACTAGAAGAAGTATATTTTAAAGCATCAATAACTTTGATTGGTGATAAATTAAAACTATTTATATCAATATCAGCAAAAGAAACCTTCTTGTTTTGCCAAAGAAAGCTACTAGTAGTAGCCATAAAAGTAAAAGGTGTAGTGAGGATATGTTCAAGGCCGAGAGTTTGAGCTGCAACCTGTAGAGCAGCAGTACCATTATTAACTAATAATAAATACTTAACACCTAAGTAGTCAGCAAGCCGATTAGTTAATTCTTGTTCTAGCGGACCGAAGTTAGTAAACCAACCGTTATTATTAATTTGTTCCAAATAGTGCTGTAACTTCTTAAGATCAGGTTTTAAAGGGGAATTTAAAGGGATCATGGCGCTATTAATCCCATTAAATACTTACCATAACTATTCTTCAATAATGGCTGTGCAATCGCTACAATTTGTTGCTCCGTAATCCAGCCATAATTCAAAGCAATTTCCTCTAGACAAGCTATTTTAAAGCCCTGACGTTGCTCTATAGTTTGTACAAACTGACCCGCATCCATCAAACTGTCATAAGTGCCCGTGTCTAGCCAAGCAAAACCTCTACCAAGCATTTCAACTCTTAAACTTTTTCTTGCTAAATAAACCTGATTAATAGAAGTTATTTCTAATTCCCCACGCAAAGATGGCTCAACACTTTTAGCTATATTCACTACATCATTATCATAAAAATATAAGCCCGTAACTGCGTAATTAGACTTTGGTTGTAAGGGCTTTTCCTCTATCGCAATAGCGAGGTGATTTTCATCAAACTCAACCACGCCAAAATGTTGTGGCTCTTTCACCATATAAGAAAAAATAGTTGCACCAGAAGTTAATTGAGCGGCTTTAAGTAACTTAGGCCGGAATCCTTCACCAAAATAAACATTATCACCTAAAACAAGACATACATTATCTTGTCCAATAAACGACTCGCCAATAATAAATGCTTGGGCAATACCATCAGGCTCTTCTTGAATCGCATAAGACAGCGATATGCCAAATTGTTGACCATCACCTAACACATTAATGAAATTCAATTGATCACTAGCCGTAGTAATAATTAATATGTCCCGAATTCCCGCAAGCATTAATACTGATAAGGGATAATAAATCATGGGTTTATCATAAATAGGTAACAATTGTTTAGAAATACCTTTGGTAATTGGATACAAACGTGTACCTGAACCACCCGCTAGCAGAATACCTTTCATTTATTCACCACTTGTTTGAATACCAATCCATTTATTTAAATACCAACTCACTGTTTTAAATAAACCACTCTCAAAAGTTTCAAGTGGCTTCCAACCCAATTCATCTTCTATTTTTGATGCATCTATTGCATACCTTTCATCATGCCCTGGTCTATCAATTACAAAACTAATTAGCGCTTCATATGATCCAATAGACTTCATTTTGGAATTATCATGACTAGGAAATAGTTGCTCTAATGTTTGGCAAATCAACCTAACCACTTCTATGTTAGACCATTCATTATGACCACCAATATTATATGTTTCCCCTAATCTGCCTTTAGTCGCTACTAGGTACAATGCTTTAACATGATCGTCAACATACAACCAATCTCTTATTTGCGTACCTGCACCATAAATAGGTAAAGCTTCTCCATTCAAGGCATTAGTTATCATTAAAGGAATAAGTTTTTCATTATGCTGATAGATGCCATAATTATTAGAGCAGTTGGTCATAACGACAGGTAACCCATAAGTTCTAAACCAAGCTCTAACTAAATGATCACTTGCCGCTTTAGATGCAGAATAAGGCGAGCTTGGTGCATAAGCGGTATGCTCAGTAAATAACTTTTCATTGGTTAAGTCGCCATAAACCTCATCAGTAGAAACATGGTGAAAACGAAACCTAGCTTTATCAGGCAAGCTTAAACTATGCCAATAAGCACGGGAAATTTCTAATAGTGTATAGGTACCAATAATATTTGATTCGATAAAAGCACTCGGGCTATCAATAGACCGATCGACATGGCTTTCTGCAGCCAAGTGCATCACGATATTGGGCTGAAAAGAATTAAACAATTCTACAAGTGCTTTTTCATCACAAATATCTTTTTGAACAAATTGATAACGAGGATGTTCCGTAGCATCAGCTAACGCAGCTACATTTGAAGCATAAGTCAATTTATCAATATTTAATATGTCATGTTCTGTATATTGGAGTAAATAGCGCACAAGTGCTGAGCCAATAAAGCCAGAGCCACCAGTCACAAGTATCTTCATAAATGATCACTATTAAGTTTTGATTGTTATTCTTATTCTAATCGAAAACATGGCGTTTTTATAATACAATATTTTGATAAGACTAAATATTTTAAGACTAAGGATTATAAAATTGAAAACAACCGACGAATTGCTTTTTGATAAGATGGTGGATCTGAAGCAGAAAAAAAGTAATCCACTAAAGAAAACTGATAAAAAAATTCTCATCTTATCAACGCCAAGATCAGGTTCAACATTCTTCTGTGATGTACTTAATAACTCAGGTCAAATAGGAGAGTGTGCAGAATGGTTTAATATGCGCTATATGGCGGCATATGCAAAAATGAGTAATTCAACAAAACTCGATTTTCAGCAATATTACAAATTTATTGCAGAAAAATCTATTGGTGATACAGGTGTTTTTGCAGTTAACATGCATATAGAACAATATATCACCATGCTTGATAACAAGTTTGACGTATTATCCTTAAATTTTGATTTAGTTATTTATTTAAATCGAAAAGACAAAGTATCACAAGCCGTCTCTCTTTCAATTGCACAAATAACAGATCAATGGTCAAGTTCAACTTTAGCGGTACAGGATATAAAAGGGAAACTTAACGTTAACCATATAACTAAAGCATTAACACATATTGTCGAGTCTGAAAGTTTTTATGCAGACAATTTAAAAAAAGCAACAGCGCTTGAGTGTTGTTATGAAGAATTTACTGACTTAAATAATACTAAACATTTTTTAAGTCTATTCGAACATTTGAAAATAGATACTCCAAATTTCATAGCTAAAAACGACTCTAAAAAACAAAGAAATAATCATTCTCAAGAAATTAAAAGTACTTATTTAAAATATTTAACGGGGGATTATCAAGATAGCTTCAAGTTAACCTATTAAAATTATTTTGATTATTATCAAAAGGCAGCTAGGGATTAAAGTAAACACTGCTCAATCTACAGTTACGAGTGTTTACTTTCAAAAATATAATTACCCTTTTTCACACACTAAAAAAATACTTGAGCATAAATCAGGGTATTGTTGCCCTAGCTCATAGCAGCCGTCTAAATATTCTGGTGAAATAATATCGGTATGAAGAAGCTTATCCCACTGAAAGTTGGCTAATGCTTTGAAAAATATACCTGAGCGATGAATAACATTTAACCCTGCTAGTTTTGCGTCTCGTTCAAGCGTATCTAAAGTATAAGTACACCTATGTCCATGCTCCGCTTCAGCTGGTGTTACCGCTGAATTATGACTAATCAAGCCCATTTTAACGGCAATTTGTCTTGAGGGGGCATTGGCATTTGGACAAACAAGAAAAAAACGTCCTTTGTCTGACAACCATTCATCGTTAATTCGCTTTAATACTTTCACTGGATCATCTATATGCTCCAAAACATGGGTCATCACAATATTATCGTATCTTTTTAGTAAATTTACTTCTTCAAAACAAGAGTTTATAAAAGTAACTTCATTACTAAGATACTCTTTTGCTTCAAAAATAGCTTCACTTGAAGCTTCAACACAAGTGATATCGTCAAATTTTTGTTGTAATCTTTTTGTAAAAGCTCCTTTATAGCTACCTAACTCTAGAATAGTATCACCATTAAAAAATGGAACAAATGATTTAAGCATATATGGATGCATGACATCAAAATCAAAACCATAAAAATATTTTCTCTCATCGTTATCTATAATTTCATCATTATAATTTCTATCGCTAACCATATTAAGCCCTTTTATTAGATAAGTTTTAATGCCATTACTAGGTTAAACTAACAAGTTTAGCTAAACCAAAACCATGCTTTCCAAATTCATTGCCATTATACAACATGTACACGTCCCCCTCACATTCAAAAGTATTTGGGTAGCACATCATCTCTGAATCCCATGCACCTACTGAGCTATTCATTCCTGAATTTGTATCATCACGTTGCCAGACTAATCCATCTTTAGAATGAGCATAACCAAGCTTATAAGAATTTTCTCTATTGGCTCTAAAGTCATACGTATTACGATAACAAAAATACATATGATAACTCCCCTCAGTAAAGAATACTGTAGGTAAAGCTTGTGCTTCATTATCAATTTTATCATCAATAATTGGCTGCCCATCCCGCACCCAAAGTATGCCGTCTTTTGAGTGTGCATAAGCTATTTTATAGTTTCTTTCTGGCTGTGCACTAGCTACAGGGCGTTGCCAAAGTTCACCAAAGATATACCACATATGAAATTTATTATTGTAATATTTTACAAATGGATCACCAACCAACGTTGGTTCATTATGGGTAACTCCCATAATAGGGCCACCTCTTCCATATTTATTAAAGCTCTTACCATTATTATCGCTGGTTGCAAGACCTATCGCCATATCGATAGATACTGATGTTCTTCGACTCCAACCTGATGTATAAGCGAAAATTTTTTGTTCATGTCTGAGTATGTTAATAGGGAAAATTCCATGCTCATCAAACTCACCTAATTTACCAAGCTCGATAACGGGTCTTTCATTCAAACCAATGACACTCTTAAAATCCTTACTAAAATCAACACATTGAGGGCAACTCAAGTATTTTCCATTTTTTGTTTTCTTTTGAGAACAAAAATAAATTCGAACAAAATCATCAAATACCAAAGCTTGAGGAGATTTTGCGTATTCTGAATAGCCGCCAACAAGCTTATGCTCACTAGGATCAAAAATTTTACCTAACTTATTCCACTTCATTATTAAAGTTCGCCTTTTAATACAGCCAAACCAAAACCTGATTTTCCATTGCCATTACCGCCATAAACCATATAAGTTTTACCATCAAGCTCGAAAACATTCGGGTAAGCTACCATTTCAGAATCCCAGCCACTTTCTGATACATCAATGCCAGCCATAGCATCATCCCGGTGCCAATTTTCTAAATCATCTGAACTTGCATAACCTATTCTGTAGCTATTCGATATATTTTCTCTAAAGTCTAATCCCTCTCTATAACAGAAAAACATATGATATTTACCATTTGAGTAGAAAAAGTCACCACATGCTTGGGCTTCATGAACATTAAGTTTGTTGCTAATAATATCTTTATCTAATCTATGCCAAGTTATACAATCATCAGACGTTGCCATACGTAACTTATAAATGATTTCAGCCCGTCCATCTTCGGCATAAATCCACTCTCTTCCTGCTGTATAACTTAAATACCACTTATCATTAAATCGTTTTATTTTTGGTGATGTCACGACAAAAGGCTCATCTGGAGAGTGAGATAAAACAGGGCCTCGTCCATATTTTTCAAAGGTTTTACCCCCATCAATACTACGAGCTAAACCTAAAGAAATATTAAATGGAACAGACTCACATCGGGTCCACCCTCCATATATTGCGATTAAGTCATTATGATCTTTGATGAGCGAAACAGGGTAAGTACCAAATTCATCAAAAGAACCTAACCCTCCCAAAGGTAATATCGGTTGTTCTGCAATTGAGATAACCTCCATCAAGTTATTTCGATTTAGATCAACATAGGCAGAACGATTAATTACCATATTATTAGCATCAGGTAATTGCCTACAGCAAAAATAAACTCTCACAAAATCATCAAATATTATTACGTTAGGAGCTTGAGCAAAGCTGTACATCCACTCAGGTGTTTCCTGGTGAAGTAAAGGGTCAAAAATCATTCCTAATTTTTTCCAAGTAAATTGCATCATTCCCTCTCTTTAGTTATTTTATAGACTTTAAAATTTTAATGGCTTTCACAAGTAATTTACACTCTTCCTTAAATATTTTTCCGCCTAAATCCCAAGGGTTTTGTTGATAATCAATAATTACAGACTTCTGTATAATTATGTTTCCTGCATCAACTTCTTCCGTGACAAAGTGAACCGAACAACCAGCCACTTTTTCTTTTGCTGCCATAACAGCTTCTTGAACTTTTACACCATACATACCTTCCCCACCATATTTAGGAAGTAATGATGGATGAGTATTTATCATTTTACCCTCCCATTTTTGGCATAAAAAACTTGGTATAATAGGCATAAAACCGGCTAGAATAATTAAATCAGTATTAGGAGCTATTGCTTCATCAAATTGTTTAAACATAGCGACACTACCTTGGCCTTGCTCTAAGATTACGTAGTCAATTGATTTTTTTTTAGCACGTTCAATTGCTCCACAATGACGACTAACAATGAGTAAACTTATCTCTATATCCAACTCTTCACTATGATCAATAATAGATTGAAAATTTCCCCCTCCTCCTGAGGAACAGACAACAACATTCCATTTTTCAGACATAAAAGCGTCCTTTGATTGAAGTTACTAAAAATTAAAGTAACTAATGACTATTTTAATTACTTTAAAAGTAGAGAAACGATAAAATAAATAACTTATTAACTTAACTATGTCGCTACATAGTCACTTTAATAAAAAATCATCCCGAAGATAGCGTTGTACTTTATTGCATGAATTAAACATTAAAATATCAATTATCGAAAGCCATGGTACAAAATCATTCCCAAACTGAGAGTAATCAATATCATTTGATTTTAGAAAGTGTAAATTTATCTGATTATTTGCGAAGTTAGTTTTGCTATAAAGCTCACTTCCACCAATGGGGTTTATATAATCAGTAGCTTTCATGATTTTACATATCTCGATGACTTTTTGCTCAGCTTTTAGAGAGCTATCAATGTTTAATTTTGAGCTAATAACAATATCCGTATCAATATTCATGTACTTAGCGAGTATAACGATTGAATTATGCAAAAAATCAAATAAATTATTATGCTTAGCCAACATGATTTTTTCAATAATAGGAAAAGTGTCTTGAAAACATGGTGCTTTTTCATAGCAACATTTAACCTTGTTAAGCGTTTTTATTCGCTCTTTTGGCCATGTTTGCGCTAAATGACGATCTTTTACATCTAAATAATCGGAAGCCTTTTTTAACGGCAACCTAATAGGTGTATCGTTTCCACTAAGTAAAATTCTATTTCGATTTATCCAACCTTTTTTCGTGTATTGGATATTGTCATAAAGAACAAAACGGTCAACCGCTGCCAGTAATTGAAAATACCCAATATAAGGCACAAAATAGGGCTGCATAATGGCAATTTTCATTATTTTTCAACCTTCCCTACTCATAAAAACAATCACTTGGTTGCATCATGAATAAGCGAAGTTAAGTGTTTACTCTCTACTGACTTGTCATCAAAAATATTCACGGGGGTACATATCTCTTTCATTCTTTCGTAAAGATCTTTTCTATAATCATCATCTGAAATAAGTTTTATCGCTTTATTAATCAACTCGTCATCATTATCACAGCCTAATTCAGCCTCTAAACCTAACCGTTGCCATTCTACCTCATCAGTTCGAGTATAAAGTTGCTCCTTCCCTCTGATAAATAATTTAGGTTTACAAAGCACCATAGCGTCAACATTACTGTTAGAGCCACCAAAAGGTAATGTGGGTAGTAACACATGACACTCACTAGTCTTCTTCATATATAATTCATAGCTTTTGTATGAATCTAATTCAAAGTTAGTTAACTGTTTATTTATCTGCTTATAAGCAGATAAATACGCCACACTATTCGTTATATTATGTGTAAAAAAAACAAATTTTATTTTAATTTTTGACTGTGAACGAATCCTTTTACATACATCAATAATACGATCAGTGACTTTAGTTAACACCCCATTAATTCCTATTTTAACTTCCTTACTACTATTAAAATGGTTGTGGGAATAAATAAATTCATCCGTCAAAGTTGATGATCTTGTATGACTAAATATTTTTTTGGGCAGAGTATCATTTAGAAAAACTTTTTCGCTACAGTACGGTTGAATATCAGCGGCAGTAAATAAATTACCAACCATAAGAAAACCATCAATAAAAGGGCTATAGCTACTTGATGGATGACCTCCCATCATTATTTGTTTAGGAGCTATACGTAACTGACTTAAACAAATACTCCACAATTTCATGCCAATAGAGGGGTAAAAAACGATATCAGGCTTCACTGACAGCACTAATTCAACGTTATCATCTAAAGCAAGTTCATCTTCAATAAAATAGAATTCTTCAAACAAGCTTTGCGAACATTCATCCACATCCTCTTTAACGGAGATACCGATAAGTTGATACTCTTTGGAAAGGTTACTTAGCACATCTTTGAAGCACCTGAACATTGCATGATCTGAAAGTAGTTTTTCAAGCATTACCAGCATAACTGGTTTGTTATTTCTGTTGTTTATTAATTGGTTAGGAACTTCATTTAGTTTTGCTTTAGTTTCATTTGTTAACCATTGCTTTTCAAAATTAAACCTAATTAATTTCGTTAACCATTTCTTAAACTCATATTTATGTTCTGATGTAGCATAACTGCAATGAAAAAAACTTCCTAAAAACTTTTCTATTTGGCGAGGTTCCGCAAGCTCCAGCATGGGAAAGCCTTTTGATACTTCAAGCAAGTAATTAAAACCTGCACTACTTGCTTTTGAAATAGCAGGAAAAGATTGATTTAACAGCGCAATATAAGCCGTTGTTGTAATACCTGGCTGAGCCTTAATAAAGTCTACCCAAGGTAACCTATATGAACTATTTAAACAAATCAGTGACAATAAAACTAAAAGCTGACTCTCATTGAGTTTAAGTTGACCTCTACGATTTGGCTTAAGTAAACCTAAACGCTCAATTAAAGTATCCGTATTATTCCAAATACTGGCGGTAAAAAGCCATTCAAAAGAATGCTTGTAATACAGTAGTGACTCTAAAAACTCTTTTCTAGGTCGGTATTTGTTGTTCGAAAACAAACTTACAATAATAGATGCCCATTCATTAATATAACCATAACGCATTTCTAAGGCTTTCGCATCAGAGACACCTGCCATTAGCATATCGGGAGTTAGGTTAATTTTTATTGCGCTTTTTTTAAGATAAACATCTGACAAAAAATACGCTATAGCATCCTCTACGGCAATAAAATCAGATGCTTGTAGCTTACCTAATACTTCAACTGTTGAAGCGAGTTTTGCTGGCGTTGGTTCGACCTGATATGCTGAAAAATCTATAATCAGTGGTTTTGATACGTTACTCATAAACATCCTATATTATTCTTTAAAATTTTTAGTCATACAAAAATCAACTAAATGATTATTTCACTTCACAAGCAAAAACGTCAGAACCCAGTAGAGTGACTTCATTGGTATAAGGAACATAAATATACGCTTCATTTTTAAAGCGAAGAAAATTATCAGCAGGCGCAGACAACATGCCATCACTTTGCACTTTGGCTAAGGCAAACTCTTCTATGGATAATTCAGCCCCAAAAATTTCAACAATTATGCCTGCACTGTTATAAGGCGTACATACTGTATCACCGATATAAAAATCTTGATTTTGTTTATTTATCAGTGTTTCTTTCCGCATTTTATCTGACCAAATGTTTTTTTCTTTGGGTACATAACTGAGCCAGTTTTCACTTTCTTTAGCTGTGTCATCTAGCCAGTTTTCACTTTCTTTAACGGTGTCACTTAGCCAAATCTCACTTTCTTCAGGTGCGTCACTTAGCCATAGCTCAGTACCGTTACCGAATGAGTTATTCGCCAAAAATATATTTTTAGGGTTATTAGTAAACTCTATAAATTTGTCTAATGTTAATGCCGAATTTAAAAAATCACTCAATTCATTTAAGGTTTTATACTTTGTTTTATTGTTAATAAGAGCGTCTAAATAAATTTTAACATGATCCACGTTACGCCTCTCTAATATAGCTAGTTTTTTATTAAGTAAAAAAAGTTGGCTATAAAAATCAAACAATTTAAATTCGTATGTTTTAAAAAAGTCAGCCATAACCGTGTTTTTCATGGTTTCATTTTCAAAAAAATACTCATTGAAAAAGTAACATTTGGGGTTACAAACTAACTTATTTTTAAAGGAGGGTTTAAGCAAGTCCACCTGTGTTTGGCTAACTTTATTGGTAATTTGGTAATCTTTAATAACAACTTGCTTAGACTGATGTTTATTTACAAGTGAAAATGAGGCGGCAATAAAAACAGAATGTTTATTCAAATTACTATGAGCATATCCAGCTAAACCGTACCATTTATCTATACTCTCTTTATGAGTCACTTGCGCAGTTTTTTCTGGGCTTTGACATGATATAAGACCAGTTAAAAAAAATAACAAAAAAATATTTTTAATATTAAGGCAATTCATTCCAATCAATTCCTGTCATGTTAGTGAATGTGAATGTTGATGCCAAGCTCAGCTCAATTTGCGCAGCAAGTACTCCTCCTAGCTTAACCTCTAAAATGCCTGTTGTTCCTGTATCTATGTTTTGGTATTGATTTGCCACGATAGCGACATCCACCTCTCCCGTCACTCGATAAACACCAGAAGGAATAAAAGTAATACCATCACCAGAATTTGTTTTAGTATTCATTCTAATACGAATAATTTTATCTGGTGAAGAAACAATTAGGTAACGCCCTGGAGTTCCCGTTTTATTATATAAACAAAGGCTGCCAGTTTGATTGCCAATAATGTTTGTTGTGGCATCAAGCTCACAGCTGCCATTTTTACCAAGTAGTTCACCAAATGATATATCATCGAGAACACTTAAATAAGGTGCTGAAAAAGCGACAATAGGCGATAAAAACAGAACAACCATTGTAATTAATTTATTAACGTACATACCTTCACCATATAAACTTGTAAAAGTTTTATCAAAAAAAAACAAAAACATTAAAGAAAATTTTAGAACTTAGTCATATTAGAGAACCTTTCAAGTGGCACAACCCACCCATTATTATTTAATGCTTCTTTTGCTAATTTTTTGGATTTAAAAACATGACTAATGAGATAATACAACCCCTTATTGTCATGCGGTTTTTGTGCCAAGTGATATGTAATTTTATTGTCGCCAACACCTTGGGGGAGGGTAATACCTAAGCGTGATTTAAATGCCCCATACTGTATAACCCAACCTTCCGTTGTTATTTTACTTATATTTTTTTCTACTGGTGTAACAATAACGTCGGAGGATGAATTAATAAGTAACGTCTCTGACACTATAGAAGGTTGTTTCACGCGAGGTTCAGTTTGCATTGTAACTTCAACTTTTTTGATCATATATTGAGACTTTTCTAATGCCAACTTATTAATAACTAACTCCACCTCTTCTCGACTTTTATAGTTACCAAACTGAGTACCATAGTAAGTTTTACCTTTGCTGTTTTTAGCTTCTTTTAAGTGCAAAGTAATACCTAGCTTTTTAGTTAATTCTTGTTGGGCAGCTTTAGCCTTTTTTAAGGTGGAATGGGCTGAAAACTGGATAGTAAATCCTAGCTTGCTTACAATTTTTGGTTGATTGCTTTTTTTCACTATTGGTACATTTTCTACTTTATCGCTGTTACTTTTATTGATCACTGTATTATCAGTAACAGTAGTTTTATCATCAAGCTTATGTATCAAAGGTAGAACTAATGGGTCTAAATTAGGGTTAACCTTAATTTTACTACTCATTGGCATATTAAAGTAATTTTGCATCTCGTTTTCATCTTCATCCCAAATAAGGGGCTCCATTTCATCACTACCCAATGATAAAAGTACAACGTTCTCATCCATTACGTCAGTAGACTTTTGCAAAAGAATCACAGGAAGCTCTAGATAACCACCAACTGAGGCGGACGCTAAGTTATAACCAATAACCTCGGACGAGAGCCCCTTTTTTCTCAAGCTACTGGCATTAACTTTTACAACATAATTGTCGGGAGCAATGTTGATGAACTCATAATAACCATCTTCATCGGTAACAGTCGATGCAATTATTTGATTATCAGAGCCGAGTAAATCAACCGTTACCCTACGTGCCGCTATTTCCTCATTTCGTCTTAACACAGCAACAAAGCCTGAAAACTCTGTAGATAAATAAAATGGCATATTAACGTCAACACGAGCACCTTGGTGGGTATATACTACATAATTATTTCTTACCGTTTGCGCACCATTTTTCCAGTCGGCATCAAATCTAAAAACATTTTCTACAGGAACACCTGGAATAATAGCACGGCCGTTATCCCCAGTTGTTAAGTGACTCCACTCTGAAACATTAGGCACAGTAACCCCGGACAAGTTATAATCAAGAACATCATAAACACCATTTACCTGTCTATCTAAATAAGCATGTAAATTTAAACTTGCACTTCGATTATTAATGTTTTGACTAAATAAGGCTCTATTATTGTGATAATCATAACCAAAAAAGAATTGAATATTTGCACCCACATTCCAACTTCCACCGTCCTGATAAGCTGATGAAAGTACAAATCTGAATTGGTCAACATAAACACCAACATTATATGCAAGGTTCCATTTATGTTGCTTTATTAGTGGACGGTAACCCGCGGTAAAGTTATGCCTAAAATCATAAGCATCTTTAATATAATAAGTTAAATTAATATTAGATGATGCTAAAATAGGATTACTTTTTTCAGGGTTATAATTTATAGTGCTGCCTATGCGCAGCTCGGGTGTAATAGCACCATATACAGTAAGAGCGCCAGTCAAGGCATTATCGTCAAAATCCAAATTATTATTTTTAAAAGTAGAATACGTTAAATTATTATTAACAAACAAACCCGAAAAATTATACGACAGTCGATTAGTTAACGACTGTGACTCTAACAAGGTGGTTTTATTATATTGATAATATAAGCTGAAAGGAATGTCATAAAAGCTATTGTTATAACTCGCCAAAAAACGGTCAAAATCACCTTTTATCGATCCAATACTTTCATTCTGATAACTGTTAGCAGAGTCATAGCTTAAAATAAAATTACCATCCAGTAGTGCATTACCTGTCACAGTACTTTTTTGTAAATATCCCCCATCATCATTGAGGGAGAGTGTATTTTCTAATAAAAATCCAGGTAGGCTAAACGAGTTTTTCAGTGCTATCGCATCTTGCGAAAAATCATCATAACCCAGACTATCTTGTGCTTTATTTCTTGATTTATGGGTATAACTAAGCCCTATCTGCCATACATCATTAACTCCATAATCAATGTTCCCCCCCATATTAGAAGCATTAAAAGAAGCTGATGTATCATCATCACTGCTTAAAACATTACCTAACAAATAGTTATTAAACACTGAGTTAAACGGGTCTAAAGCATAAGCACCGTAAGAAAACTCACCTTTCGCTAATGGGTTAGCTTTTAAGTAATGTGAACGCTTTATTTGATCTTTTTCACCATACGGTCCATATAATTTAATAACAAATTCATTTCGCCCATAATATATTTCAATATCTTTGTATAACAATAAACCCGTTTGGGGTACCTTGGTAGATGAAATAAATCGGTTGTTATGGTAAAGCTCAGCTTCCCAACCAGGCAGTGCTTGTTCCGATAAAGTCAGTACCGTATTTTCTCTTCTGTAACCTTTATCTTCTCGTTTAATACTAGCCCCTAAGCCAGACCTTGACAGTGAAGTTGCATCACCAGTACTGCTAATGTCACCAAAACTATAACTATCAAATAAACCTAAGATATAATCATCTGGGGAGGTTTTATATCTTGATAGATTTAACCCTCCTACTAACCTCCCCTTTGACATTTTATTCAAGTTAACTACTGCTGAATGATAAAGTAAATCGGCAACAAAGTTTGCTTGTACGCTGCCTATGTTGCTATTTTCATTAAGTGTCACATCGGCAGTAAGGCGACCAAGAGGCATTGTAGCCAAGCGATATTGATCAGGTATCGTAATGGTGGCTTGTTTTTTAGCTGCCGTTGCAAACCCCTTTTTAAAATAGCCACTAAACTGTTCTTGCTCTCTTTGCATTTTTTGCTGTTGAATAAGCTGATATGGGAAACTATATTCTTGAGTGCTGATATTAACCGTTAACGTTCGTAAATCTGTTGTGATTTCAGTAAAAAACAATTGCTGAATCAGACTAGAAGAAATATAAGAATAAAAGCCATCATCACCCCATAATAAACTAGCTTCATTAGCTATATCAGTATGTTCAATTTCCAGTAAACTGTATTCATTAACGCTATTTTCCTTCCATATAACTAAGCGGTCACTTGACAATTCATATTTAACTTTTAAAGAATCAAGCAAAGGTTCTATAGCAAAAAATACCTGTCCGTTCACTAAAAAACTATCCACTGAGTTGTTAAGAGGAATATCATTTAGTGTTAGACTAAATAATACAAAATCGTCATCAGATAAGCTTACTTTATCAAGACGTTCAGCAGCAAAACTGTTAAAAGTTAATAAAATAACAAAAAATAAACAATAAAATATAATTCTCATTATGAATCTCTATTTCTACTGAACAAAACCAAGCGCAAAGCCACCTTAAGAAAGCAGTATAACTAATTAATATCAATAGCTATTTTTTTGGGTTGCAAATACTGATTGCTTTCCTGGTAAGTTAGTTGCAATCCCGATTCTTTCTGTTTGTCGCTTAGTTGTAAGGTAATAAGCTTACTCTTAGCTTCAATTGGCATTTTTATTAAAACGGCTTTACCAACTATTTTATTAGAATCTTTATCAATGAACTTTAGTTCACCATAGGTTGAATAAATACCTGTTTTATTTAAGTTGACCGTCAATTTATTCTTATTAATACTCAGATTTGAAAAACTCAACTTATAGTTTGGTGAGCCTACACGTGCAACAATTGGAATATTATGTATTAATTTAGGGGAAACACGCATATTGTCACCATTATCAGCAAACGTCTCAGTATCCTCATTAACTTTTTCACAATCAACCGCAACATAAGAACGATACTCTTGCGCTTTAGTCTTCCTTTTTATTCTCAACTTAAACTTGACGCTTTGCGGTTTACCAATCTCCAGCGTGAATTTTTTAGGTGAGAATAATAACAACGGGTCGGCTGAGTTTAGCGGTATTTCGCCATCCGTTAATAACCGGCTAGCATTGTCTTTGTTAAAGGTAATAGGTTTTAAATACAATTTACATTTTTGTTTAAATTTATCTTTATTGTGAATAATAAAATCGTAATGACGTTTTTTTTGATCGAGGTGAATTTTATGAGTTGATAAACTGACCGCATGACTTGGCGTAATGCAAGATAATAAAAAAAGCGCAGTTAAAAAATGCTTTTTATAGGTGATAAAAAATCTTCGTATATTCATATAATTAAACCTTTCTATTGTGAGTACGTCTTACTTTTTAATAAGTATAAATACATAGTTAAATACATTTAGTCAAAAGATTGGCATTGAACAAGCAAAAAAATCATTCGACTGTAACTAAGTACTATTGAGCAAAAATCAGGCCAAAAAAAAACAATAACATGAAGTTATTGTTTTTTATTTCTTACCGACTAATGATTGGTTTATTCAGAATCAACTATTTAATTAGCCAAGACCTGTTTTTCTAATATCAAAGATCCACCACTACGCTTGTCTTCCGTTAATTTAATCAATAGATTTTCACTGCTTATGCCTTGGCTATACACTGTAAACGTTTTTTTATTGTTTTCAGGATAAATTGCTATATTTTTAACGAGATCAATTCTTTTATTGTTTGATGCATTGATTAATTCAATGTCAGCAAAAATAGAGCGTTCTCCAGAACGAGTGACTGCGAAAGAAAGGCTTTTACCTTCTTCAATAATAGTAACATCGGTTATGGCTACTTGTGTTTTTAAACGCTGAGGCCGAACGATAATAGGTACCTGATGTACAAGTTGCGGAGAAAGCGAGATACCCGAATGGATAGATTGCCCTTTCTCAATATTTTCGGTGGACTGCTCTTTTTTACAATTTATAGCTAAATAAGAGCGATATTCTCGTGCTTGAGTATTTTTCTTCTTACGTAATCGAAACCTAACGGTTTGCTCACCTAATTTTTCAATAGTAAAATGCCTAGGAGAGTAACGAATGAATTCTGCAGCAGAATTTTCGGGTAACTGGTTATCTATCACCATGTGTGGCACACCATTTTCATCCATATTATGGTGAGTAATACTAAGCCGACATTTTTGTTCAGCAATATCTCTATTCGATATAACAAAGTTATAATCTCGGTTTTGATTATCTAAATAAATTCTATAGGTTGATAGAGAAACAGCATAAGCAGATACACTACAAAACAATAGCGCTGAACATAACAGTGGATTAAACAATAATTTTATTTTAGCAACAATTGATAACACAAATTTCTCCTAATAACTTATATAACATAACAACACCTAGTATTTATAGAAATGGGCGCGCACGCGCTATAATATTTTTTATGTCTGAAATAATACTTTATTTCAGACATAAAAAAAACAGACGTACTGTCTGTTTTTTATGTTTAACAAATAATTAATGAAATTAATGTTATTATTTATAAACCACATCAAGGCCAAAGTTTTCTTGATAGGTTGAACCTGCTAACAAGGTAGTAGTAACTTGCACTTGCCCGCCAATAAAGATTAACGATTTACCCGAGACAGGAACACCTGGAGTACCAGAATTCCCCGTTACATCAGCGTTAGTAGCCAACTGTACTGCTGTTGCTGTGCCTGCAGGAATATCGATTAGTGTATCACCATCAGAAGCGTTATCATAATTAACTGAAACACCGGCGGGTACAAAGTTAAAGTTAGTACCTGCAAGCTGAGACGTTAAGGTAATGTCGACTTCAACACCTGCTGCACCAGTAATCTCATAAACACCAACCGTACCCTTAGTTGTAGCAGCAACACCACAGCCGGCTCCTTGTAATTCAGAGAAATTAGCACCATCCGCTGTAGCCCCAGCATCTGCTTTTTTAGCCGTTATATTGCCTGGCGCATTACCTGCCGAGGCAGCAAGATTTAGTGTACAGGTTGTGCCCCCTGTCAACGCAACTTTACCACCAAAGTCAAGCGGAGTGATAGGAGCAAGAGATACGTCAGGAACTGTTGTAAAACCGAAGGTATAAGGGTTGTCAAGCGCCTGTGCGTTCATAGCCGTTAATGCCGTGCAAATTACAGCACTGCTCGCTAATGCATTATATATTTTATTAAGTTTCATTATTGTATTCCTATATTAATCAGTAAAATTTATTCGTATTAACTTATTTGTATTGCGATAAACAATAGTTAAGCAATAAGAGTTAATAAACGACATTAAGATTAAAGGTATCTGTATATGGTGTACTTGCGGTCAAGCCAGCTGGATTTATAACCGTTATAGTACCCCCAATTGTTATTACTGTCTCGCCCGCTACACTTGTAGCACCGTTATCGGTACCATCAGCCAGTCGAACCGGAATAGGTGTTGCGTTAGTTAAAGCGACACAAGCGTCTGTCGCGGTGGCAATACCATCAAAATTAACAACACAGCCATTGTCGGCAGTAAAAGAAAAGTCAGTGCTAACATTAGCGGGGGTAACGGTTACTGTAACTGTAGAAGCAGCCGTACCTATAACTCTATATACACCTGCTGAAGCAACTGTACCGTTGGCACAACCTGTACCACTTAGCTCACCGAAGTTTGCCGCAGCAACCACTGCAAAGTTACCTTGCCCAAGTGCTTCACCAGGAGTATCTGCGTCAATAGTACAAGCGCCGCCCGTCCCCGTAAAAATATTAGCTCCGTAAGATAATGCCTGATCTTCAGCTAAACTTACATCATCTCTTGTGGTGATATCTACCGTAGGGGATA
>JAWSUX010000092.1:0-26302 GCA_033852215.1 Colwellia sp.
ATGAGCATGGTATTGGATCTTTTTAAGTTACCCGTTAATTTATGCATGGCTTGAGAAAGCATACGTGCTTGTAATCCCATATGTGAATCAGCCATATCGCGTTCAATTTCAGCTGTAGGTGTAAGGGCAGCAACCGAGTCAACGACAATAACGTCAATTGCACCAGAGCGTGTTAACATGTCAACAATTTCCAATGCTTGCTCACCTGTATCAGGTTGCGAAATTAATAACTCGTTAATGTTAACCCCTAATGCTTCAGCATAAACTGGGTCAAGCGCATGTTCCGCATCAATAAATGCACAAACCTTTCCGTTACGTTGAGCTTCGGCAATAACCTCTAAAGTAAGTGTTGTTTTACCACTTGATTCTGGACCGTAAATTTCAACAACTCTGCCCATAGGTAAACCACCAGCACCTAAAGCAATATCTAACCCCAATGATCCAGTAGAAATTGTTTCTACATCCATTGTATTATTGTCGCCTAACTTCATGATTGAACCTTTACCAAATTGACGTTCAATTTGACTCAACGCTGCAGATAGTGCTTTTTCTTTATCATCTTTCATCTATTACTCCACGGATAGTTTTTGGAATTTCGTTTTAATAAAGCAAGTATACTGTATGATCGTACAGTATCAAGGTTTTTTACAATCTTTTTTATTTTATATAAAAAAACAATTGACAGGTAATTTCAATCAACTGATAAATAATAGTTTTTTAACAATCGATAACTTTTTATATTTTAAAGTTAAAAAGTTACTAATCGCTTGTTATAGCTATACAGTACTTTATTACACTGTATATAATTACTTAAACAGGATCTGAGTTATCTTCGTTTTGTCTTTACCGTCATTTTGGCTTTTCATCATGTTACCAATATTCAATGCCGCTATTCCAGAGAGACGATTCGTCTAAAGATGATTTTATTTTCGGCTACTAAAATAAAATCATCTTATAAAAAAACGCTGAATCCCCTACCTCCATTTTAAGGAATAATTCACAGATATATGATGCGATAATGATCCCTATTTATTTTTAAATAGCTCCAAATAAAGTCACTGAAAAAGATAACTTAATATTCTAAATTCTGTTATCGCTAAACTAAACCTTGCTTCAACTGGTGTAAGTAAATATATAACCTATATTTAAGAAATACCGACCAAGGTAATGAGGTTTAGATAATTGAATGACAACAAAAATTTTAGTTATTGATGATGATAAGTTTATTCATAAAGTTATTAAACGGGCACTTGAGCCCTTCGATTTTGACGTTAGGTATGCCTTTGATGGTAAATCAGGCATAGATGCAACCTTAATAGATAAACCAGATATAATATTGCTTGACGTAGAAATGCCTGGTGCGAATGGATATGAAGTCTGTGAACACCTAAAAAATGTAAAAGCAGTAAAAGATATTGCTATCGTCTTTTTATCTTCCCAAAGTTCATTAAGAGAACGTTTGCAGGGTTATGAAGTTGGGGGCGACGACTATCTAACGAAACCTTTTGAAAAAGAACATTTAGTAGCTCGTTTAAAAGTGTTGGGAAAATATCAAAAAGAAAGAAAAGAAATGCAGGAGCAATACCAGTTAGCACAAAAAACTGCAATAACCGCAATGACTGGAACAAGTGAAATATCAATTGCACTGCAATTTATGGAAAGAAGCATTACCTATACTTCTATAGAAGAAACCATGCAGGGCTTACTTGAAACAACAGATCAATTTCAAATGGATTGTTGCGTTTGTATTAACAATGGCCTAACAGATTACGATTGGTATTCTTCTGATGGTGCGGTTAGCCCTCTCGAAAAAGAATTGGTTGAAATGAGTGACAAAAACTTACGCTTTATGGATTTTGGTTGTCGAACTGTTGCTCATTATCACCCTGTTAGTATATTAGTCAAAAATATGCCTTTAGATGATATGAACAGATATGGTCGGTTAAAAGACTTATTGCCTGTACTGCTATCGATTGTAAATACAAAACTAAATGCATTAAAAACGTTTGTCGCCCTTGTTGATCAAAGTAAAGATCTTAGACATTCATTTATTGGTATTCGAAAAAACTTGTTTACTCTTGCCTCTACACTCGTAAAAAATAGAGAACGAAGTAATCTTTTAACGACTGATGCAATAAATAATTTGAGCATGAAATTTATGGGAATGGGTCTTGAGACGGATCAGGAAGCATTTATAATTGATTTAATTGAGTCTTCTTTTACAGATACGCTTAATGCTATTGATATAGGAGAGCAGTTACGTCATTCATTTTCTTTTATTTTAGATAATCTTAATGACACAATGTCAAAACATGATGACCTATTAGAGGAATTTATTCAAAGCCAAGCTGAAAAAGTTAGTGTTGCTCCTGAAGAAATTGATGATGACATTGAATTGTTTTAAAGTGAGTGGATATATTAAAAAAGCTGATTAGAAAATATATGCAATAATAACCATTTATTATTTGATTATGGCATAATCCTTTCAATAAAATTCTGTTTTATTATAATGAAAAATCATTTACTTCATTATATGAAATGATACTTTTCTTTTTCAAAAATAAATTACCTGATATTCATGACAACTCCAAATCCTGATCTTTCTTCGCACACCCCGATGATGCGAGGGTGACAGTACCCTTAATCTAAAGGGGCACAAGACAGGATACAGAATAAGCTACACTTTAGGTTACACTTATTAGTGGTATTGGATGCTACACCCTGCGACAACAAAGGTCTTCAGACGTAACCGCTGAAAAAGTTGTAGGTTTAGTTCGGTAAGCACATTAAGCATAGCATTAGTTACACTAACGTCTATAGGCTTAGTTAACGTTATACTCCCCCTACAATTTTTTAAGTGGTCTTTCTTGGTGACTGCTGTCTGCTCCACACGATCAGTTAAGTACAAGCCTCGATGCAGGCACCAACTGAAAACAGCTCCAAATACGGAGACAAGTTTATTCTGATGTACTCTGGTCATTGTTACTCTCCTTATATAAAGGCACCGTTAATCCCTAAAGATTAACCAGTGCCGTTTAGTTATCATGGTTATGGTTACGTGTCTTTTGAACTGTTATCAGGCTTAAACTCTAGTAATAGAGGTTTAGTCTGTTTGAACATTTTCAATACCAACAACTTCCTAGCTACCTTATAAATACATAGCCCCATTTCTTCAAATACGTTACATAACTCTTTAATACTCCCTATAGCGTGATAGCCAATCTTTTTAACACTGGCAGCTTCGTATACCTCAGTTACTATCTTATTCTCCTTAAGAGTCAGCACTATCACTGATTGCTCAGTTTTGATGGTTATCTTAGAGGCTGATTTGATTAAGTCTTTCAGGTTGTTGTTTATATGATCGATCAGGGTATTTAAGTTTTGCATAGTTTTCTCCAGAGAAAATGTGATGCTGTAGCACCGTTTGTTTAATAAGGTTGTTTAGAATGTACTGTTTGAAGTGTTCAGAATGGGATGTAACTGGTGCTAGATTAAACCTTGCTCTGCAAAGCTCATGGTACTTACTCCTCCTACAATAATATGATCTAAGACTGATATATCTAACAACGCTAATGCAGCCTTTAAACGTACTGTAATCGCCTTATCAGCATTACTTGGTTCAAGTGCTCCTGATGGATGGTTATGTGCAAATATAGTCGCTGTTGCGTTACACTGTAGCGCTTGTTTCACTATCTCTCTTGGATATACAGCACAGCTATTAACGGTACCAAAGAACACCTTTTCAAATGAGATAACTTGATGCTGATTGTTTAGATATATACAGCAAAACACTTCTCGTTCTTCATGCGCTAGTTGAGTTACTAAGTACTGCTTAGTTGCTTGTGATGATGTTATAAAGTCAGAGCTTTTAAACTTTGCTTCTAATACTGCGATAGCCAATTTATAAGCTTCTGCTTCGTTTACTTGATTATGAATTGATGTATTTATATTAATGTTTTCATTAGATATAACTTTCATATTCCTCTCCTGATGGACATAAAAAAAGCACTAACAGTCGAAACTGATAGTGCTTGATAGGTTGTGTTTAAGTTCGATGTAATAAGCTTTCAAGTGTGGAATGGAAATCCATGCCCCCGTGGGCATGTTCAAGACCCTGCCCCTTTCTATATAAGCTCTATATAACACTCTAGGTCGAAAGCTAGAAAATGTGTTTTCCTATATATTATTTTATAAAAATTTCTACACCTAATAGGGCATATTTCGCTCTCGAGCGGTGGGCGTTAACACTTCTTTTTAGCGGATAATGCGGTGCTAAATTTGACGTTACGAAACAAGTAACCGCTCCTATAGGCTTTACTACGACTAAATATGTTAAACGAGCTAAAAAAATAGAATGGGAGCATGTTGTGCCAGCAGAAAACTTTGACCGTACATTCATTGAATGGCGTGATGGTCATAATCAGTGCGTTAATAGTAAAGGCAAAGAGTTTAAAGGACGTAGATGCGCAGCCGCACAGATAATGTCATATAATGGGCGATAAACTAAACCGCTAGGGGATTAGTCTAATCGCTACTATTGGTTACTCAGAAGACCTTAACAAACAACCATTTTGTGATGTGTTTAATCCTTTCTAAGGCTACCAAGACCACAAAACGGACTTGATTTGGGTATGAATTATCACAATCAATAGTCAGCTTAGATTAGCAAAGTGGCCATTAGACCCCTCCAAATAATATAAGTGGCAAGATCTTTTATCTTTAACTTCGGTTTATTCATCACTAATTAGACTGTCAAGTGTTTCAAAGAGAGGGATAAAGTCATTGAAGTCTTTAACAGGTAATTCTATTGCTTTCTTCCATAATTTATCTTTAGAGTTTTCTTTTATTTTTAAGTAAGTAGTACCCACGATAAACCTTTCATCCACATACCTATTACGCTTTAAAAATAATTCAGGCAATAAGTTTTCTACTGCAATATAACTTGCAAAGTTTTCATGTTTTAAATCAGCAAGGTGCTTGAGTCTATTTGGTATAGGTAGAAGCATTCCATACATACATATATGATCTGACCTTTTTCTATAATGACCTTGAGCTTTATTTTCTGAAACCGCTTTATCCCAAAATTTATCCTTTTTTAAATGATTAAAGTTTTCAGCACCTTCTTTATCAAAATCAAACAATCCAACAATCCTAGTAGTTTTAAATAAATCAGGGTTTTTACTCCTTAAAACACCTCCAACACCTCTCGCACCTTCTAAACCTAATATAGAAAAATGACAGTTATCATTAAAAACGTCTTCAAAATTATCTTCTTCAAATTGATAGTTATTTATTTTTAGCCAAGCAACTTTATACAATTGATCATACTTATCCTCGACAAATAAATAATTACTTTGCTGTTCAAGCTTTGCCACCTTTTCTTCTAGCACAGCTTTTAATCGTTCAGTTTCGACAAATACTTTCTCTAACTCAATATTTAAAGAAAAAACACCTAGTTCTTCATTTAATTTATGTGATTGTGATAAAGCTGTGTCATCGGTTTTATAGGTACCTTCTTTGTCTTTTTCTATCCTAGCAATTCTAGATGCTGAAATTTCATCATCCTGCCAAACTCGATATTTCGAAGTATTTTCATCGTCAATCGAAATAAAGTTAAATGAATGTGTTGTAATGAAAACCTGTGCATTATCTATAAATTTATCTTTAAACCTATTTGCCAACAATTGGGCATTTTTGTACTCATACGAGTTCTCAGGTTCTTCAAACCCCCAAATAAAATGTTTTTTTACCTGAGCCCCTTTCCTTGTTGTTACGTTTGTTAAGTTCCGCTCTTTGATTGCAATATAATTTAAAATCTCAGGTATTAGTTTTGCTTGAACTCCATCCCCCCTTTGAGTTAGTTCAACTCCCCCTGTTTGTACTTGCAATGTACGAAACAGATCGACTAAGTTTTCAGGCAACTGGAAAACTGGCTCATAGTTTAAGTTTTGTTGATTTAAAGTATCTTTAAATTCCTCCATCAAGATAGCTGTTTCAGCTTGAATCTCTTTTTGAAATTCATTTTTTTTACTATCAACTCTTGATGCGTGACCTTTCCAAAGAGTTTGCTGAAGCTCTCCAAACAAATGAGAAAAGTACAACTTGTCTTTTATTGCAGGGACATAATGAAATTGTATTTGAGTTAAAAAGTCTGTTAACTGCTTCTGTAAGCTACCTTTGATAGGATATTTTAAATCACCATTAGTATCTAAAAAATGCCCTTGGTCATCTTTATTTTTTTCCTTAATAAAACTTAATTCAACATTGGATTTTTGGGATTCTGCATCGTAAACAGATGATTTTTTCCATTTTTTACTTACCCAGAATTTTGTTGGTAGAAATGATTTCTTTGGTTGTTTTTTATTTTTATTCTTATTCTTTTCATTGGAGAACCAGAGTTTTATTGTTACCAACTCCTCTTTAATATCCTTATTATCAGGCTGTTCTTTAATAAAAAAATCGACATTGGAATCAAAAAATCTGTTCAAGTCAGTATGCCCATTAAAAAATAAATTTAATGCTCTTAATACATTTGATTTTCCAGAATCATTTGAACCAGATAGAATATTAAGCGGTCTTACTTTAACGAGTTTTGTCGTTTCACCTGTTCTATTTCCAAAAGATCTAAAGTTTTTTATTTCTATTTGCTCAATAACAACCATGTTTCTTCTTCATAACGTTAGTTAATACAATAATAATTTACTATTAATTTAGTTTAACCGTACCATATTTTAAAAGTATAAACTTTGTCTACAGAGGATTAAATGTGATAAAAATCATATAGAAAAGTGTTATTGTCTTTTACCATTACGTTCATTATTAGCGAAAATGAGTTTTGATAGGAAAGGCTCAACAGATAAATAAACCAAAATCACTAAGTAGTTATGTGCCCTTTTATAACTTAAATTGTTAATATCAGCTTTAAAACTTAGAGCGGACGTTAGGAATAACAGTGCTGCAACATCTACTTAGCGCACTTTCTTGATGTTAACTTTTGGTGAGGGAAAGCTACCAGTGTTCATTCCTCTAAGGTCATTAGCTACCACTAAGTGGACATTAGATTATCAGCGGCAAAGACTGCTTCGGATTATATTTTGTCCGACAGCAACACCATGTTATATGCCATCCATATTATGTAGGAAGTAGTTGCTCTTCAAACATTCATCTTCGCTGACTGTTCGATAAAAGAAGCCCTGACTAAGATCATCTGACTTATCAATAAGAGCTTCTAGTAAACTCAGATTGTGTATTTGATCTTTATTTAGGTTAGCTTTCACTCTCTTTATTTCATCATTTCCAGAGTTTGTAATAAATGTAGCATATTTAGCTAGAAATCCAGCCAAAACGTCAGACACCTGAACTTCGATCACGTCTTTTGAGTCCACAAAAGAATAATTCTTTAAGATTTTTCCATCATCGACTAGATCATATGTGTCAAATATAGCTTCAATTTTCTTCTCTGAATCGAATATATGCTTCGAGTTTTTGAATAGGTACGTATTTCTTAGGTAATATATAAAGAAATCGCTAATTAGGATGTGGTCTTTTTCATTCATTATAAAGAAAAGCTCTGGAGCGCCTCTTGCGCCTTCCATAAACTTGTTTAGCAAGTACTTTCTATCATCAGCTAACACATCCGAATGTGATCTGATAAAACCAATTAAAAATGATGCAAATCCCGCTACTTTATCACTCTTTATATTTGGGTACTCAAACTCCCTAAGCTTACCTAGAAAATATTCCTCGTTACTAACAATTACTTTGTAAAGGTCGCTTTTCACAAGCATATGGTTTTGGATGAAAAACTGTTTACTAAAAAAATCTAGATGCATAATTACAGAGTCAACAATATCTACAATTGACCAATACAAAACATTTAAATTGAAGTAGTGAATGTAAAAATCGTTGTCTAGTAGCCACTGCAGAAGTGTGCCAAGTTTATTTGATTTAAGTATATCCTCAAATGCCCCTTTCCCAATATGCTTCAGCTTTATCTCTTTTGCAGATTTCTGTAGGTTTAGACTTTTTTTTAGTGACTCAAAGTTCGAAGAATGACACTCACCTTTATGAATAATCCCCGCCAAAACAAAATTGCATGTTTTTTCTATATTTAGCCCAGTACTAGTCAAATGCAACTTTCTAATATTATTCGATTCGTCATAATAAAAAGTAAAAATATCATCAACACAGTCTAATTTTTCTTTCGTGACGAAGTGATCTCTCATTTCATTTACATCAAACTGCATCCATTAACCTTTAATTATTGAGCAACACCTTGCTAAGCTAACCTATCGACTTGTATGCTTTAATTTTAAAGCCCTAGTTCGATTACTTAAAGTCCAAGAGCTACTGCGGTTCAGAAAATTGTTTAATTCAGAAAGGTTTACATTACAACTTTTCTCGAACGTAAATAGTGAAGATTGAACTAAGTCACGGACAATAAAGCAGAGATATTGATGAACCTCATACCACCTTTGAATGTCTATAACGGTTAGCTCCTTAATTTTTTCAGAAAGGTTCTCATCTTTGACTTTATTGGAGCCATTAAAAGCATTCACCCATTGTCCATGTGCAATCTTGTTACGCATTTTCTGAGGCTCTTTTATATATTTTTCAATAATGTCTCGTAGTTCAATTCTCCTTTTATTAAGGTTAAGATCGAGTTCATAATCGCCAAATTTTTTAAGGCTTATATCTAGCATTAAATTCCATTTTTCGACAATAGAACTTTCTTTCTTTATTTTGTTAATCTGTGACTGAGTAAAGCCATTTGGTGTATAAAGAATTTGTAAGAATTGAGCCTCTGACAATGAACTATAAAGTAAAGAATATAACTTTGTGTTCATTGATACCTTAAAATCATCCCCCTTTATCAAAAATCGATTTATATCCATTCTTAAGTTTTTTTCAACTTTTTTAAGGTGTTTTACATTTTTAGTTTGAAGTTGATGTAAGGTCTTTATTTCTAGATCTGTCATTTAAACTCCATCAAGGCAGATGGTTATTAGAAGGGATGGTGGGGGGGATGGAATCGAACCACCCTCTCTTTCAAAAATAAATAGAAAGCGCATTAGTCCTATGTATGCTACCCCATTGATTTAAATATAAATTAACTAAAACAAACTGTAGTGTCAACACTTAAGTTTATAATGGAGACTTATCAGTAATATTACAAAAGGATTCATTAGAAAATATATAGCAATACTTTAACTATAATTTAAGGTTTCTATCAGAAATTTAAAAGCAAATAACAGGAACCGAACTCAATGAGCTGGAGCGTATTTAGTTCTATGGTCAAACTATAGTACTTAACATGGCTATATTGATACCTACGGTTATTAGGCTAATAGATAATGCATTGGTTCTTAATGCGTGGAATAATATGGTATGTAGTACTCTAACTTTAATCATTCCTACGGTACTACAGAACCTGTTATTTTAAGCCAGTAATTACTGTATTAATCCCTTCATTTGACAGTACTATTTTACTTATTACACTAGGTCTACAGACAGAGATAATAAGAAAGTGGCTTGTTTTACAAACTTCAAAGCCGTGATTTTTACAGGCTATGACAAAAGGTAATGTAGCAATTAAAATAAAAAACATTCCACAACAAAAACAAATAGATACACTTATGTGGCATGGTATAGCATTCTATGAGACAAAGTCTAAAAGTGGACTTTTGACTCAAAAAGCGATACGCTATACCACTTAAAAAGGTACTAAAGAAATACCAGAATCACCTACTTCATATTACTAATTACTACTGAGTCACGACCCCAAGTCGGGACATATAAATATTACCACTTACAAACTTAAGCGACTAATAGCCTGCATAATAAAGCTCACTATTATGATAAGTAAAAGCTATATATATTCTAAAAATATAACCTTTACTGGTGACAATTGTGACGATCTATTTTAAATGTTTTGGTATATCCATAAGTATTCTATAGATATTAAAAAGTCAAAATAACAAATTATTTTAACTTTAAATTTGTCATTTACTTAGTTATTAGTCTACCCGTATTAAATACTTTTCGACTGACTGTTATTGAAATACCAAAGATAATCCAAAATAAAATTAGTCCTATGAAACTATCTAATAATGTATAGGTAGATGTAAAGCAGTGTAATACAATCCAACTTGACCATACTATAATACCAATCATACCTAAGTATGAATTAGTAACTTTGAACAGTAGTAATACTACATAATATAAGATGGCTATCCATCCCATCATAACTGTATTCTCAGCAACACCGTGTAACCCCCTTATCCCTTCTGCAAATAAATATAGATATATAAAACTAGCTAATATTATAGTTAGTAAACTTACTTTATTTAGTTGCTTTGCTTTCACTAAGTTGTTCATCACGTTTCCTTGATTAAAATAAATCCTCTTATTCTTATATGACAGAATAAGAGAAACCTAGAGACTAAGCTATCTTTTTAATAGTTATGAACCTTTGACCTGTTCCGCCTTGCCTTTGATTTAGTTGAATTTCTAAGCCAGCTACCATTCGTAAAGCAGTAACCAATCTACCCAATCTAAACGATAATGTATTAGCTGTTTTAGGTATATCGTTTTCTAAGTCACTCCCTATGGCCTCAAGTAAAGCTGTTGATGTACCTTCCCACGGGTCAGTACTAGTTCGATTATTCATAAATTTTATTATTACTTCTGATAATGGCTCTGCTTCTAAGCCATACTTAATCGCTGCGAGTTGGTTAACTTCAAGTAGTATTGATGTTTCACCTATTTCCCACTCTAAGCTTTGTTCTGCTGCTGTAACCCAGAGTTCAGCATCAGCCATCCTAGATGTATGAGTAATATCTGTACTGTCTATATTGGCAATAGAGCAGCAGGTGTGCTTTAAAAGTTCTCCTAGAACTTTAGGTCTTATTTCTTCAAGACGTCCATAATACTCTTTCTCTGTAATTCTACTTTCAGGTTTAATCGTTGGTAGCTCTATTACTATTGATCGACTTATTAAATCTTGTCTTTCAATAATGTTATTTATACCATTCAAAATCATTGGGTTTTGAGGTTTAAATACTACTTCATCAGAGTCTGTATATAGTTTTCTAGTACTGAAGCCGTTACCGACAGATGCTCTACACAATGCATCGCTCATGTTGTCACTTATCTTGGATAAGTTATCAAAGCAGACAACTCTTCGTTTATTAAGGTTAATGACTAAATCTCGCTCAGAATTACTAAGCGACCTTAAGGGTATATCTGAAGGGTCTAGAATATATTTTAAAGCTGTCGATGTTGTGCTTTTAGAGCTACCTTGTTCACCTAGTAATAACAAAATAAAGTAAGGAGGTTTTGGCCTCATGGAACTTAAAAGCCAAACTATTATCAACTTCTTGTCATTTGGATCTGTTATGGATAGCAACCCAAAAAACTCATTAAAACCACTACCTATTGCAGGTTGACATAATGGTTGCATTTCTGGTGTACGTATAAAAGGAATAGTTGGTTCAACTACTCTGTAACCCTCTGAAGTAACTTGAATTACTTTATTGGTATCATCACCAAGGTCTATTTCAAAGCCTTGATAAGTTTGTCCTAGGCGTACTGAAGGGTGTTTTTTTATTTCACTGTGAATAGCTTGGATTTCAAGTATTTCAACAGCTTTAGCCACAGCCTCTTTGGACGGTAATTTATAAGGTGTTGTTTCAGTCAAATCATTGTTTTCACCAGAATTATTCGTGTTGTTATTCAAACCTTGTGTGTAATGTAAATACTTTAATTTATTCTTGAGTTGGCTTGAGCTAATCTCTAAAGTCGATATTTTGTTATTAACCTTAAAAGTAACAAAACCAATCCCGCGATAGTCTGTAAATAAATCAATTTCATCTCCATCATTTGGTTTTAGCAAATTAATTAATGCGTTCATTTTGTAATGCTCTGTGCAAATATTGATATAAGTTAAGTAGAGGAAATAAAGCCCGTAATATCTCTAATAATGGCTTTAATTTAAGTTGTGCAAAAGGCTACTTTGACTAGGTGTATAAATAGAAAGTTAAAAACTTTCATTCCCGTATACATTTCAAAGCTGCAATTTTTGCAGCCCTTTTAATACCTGTGATTGCGGTGTTATTCATATTCTTCTATAAGCACAAAACACTCACCTTTCAACAATAAGTAATCCATTTCAAAGGCTCTAACTTGCTCTGAGTTTTTTTTAGGGTTATTCCTCAAGAGTGTGATTCTTGGCTCAAATTGAATAATAATTTTGTCTTTCAATTTGTCACTTATTTCAATCGGAAAATATATATCATCTAGATCTTCCTCCCTGTGTTCATATAATAAAAAAGGTTCTAACACTGCTAAAACCAAGCTTAACTTTCTTCTAATCGATTGAACTCTCTC
Source organism: Colwellia sp. (assembly GCA_033852215.1). Taxonomy (GTDB): domain Bacteria; phylum Pseudomonadota; class Gammaproteobacteria; order Enterobacterales; family Alteromonadaceae; genus Colwellia. The sequence goes on from JAWSUX010000092.1 coordinate 12,388, forward strand.
TTTATTTTTTTGAGTCACACTATTCATCATCGCCACCATTATTAAAAACACTATTTACCCAAAGCTCTACTTCTACTGACGACCAAACACTACTAAAGTTTTTTGGTCCTACTTTATATGGCGCAGGGAAGTACCCCTGCTGAATCCATCTATACAGCGAACTTCTACTTTTATTAACTATTGGTAAGACTTCTTCAATTGTAAGAAGCCTAACTTGCGGTGGTGGTGATCGATTACTCGATTCACCTATTAAAGGATTAGTCATCATTATGTCTCTCGTTATTACTATCAAAAGGTTTACAAGCGCTTGATGGAGTAATACTGACAGACAAAATTCAGTTTGTACGATTCTAAAGGTATTTGACAAAGATGTATTGAAGGTGGGTACTGATGATTATCTATTTAATAACAATGACTTAATTACAGATTGCTTTATGCTTTTTTGACAACTAAGTAGTAGGCTTTTTTCCTTTCTTAGCTGGTTCATCAGGTGTTATTGCTTCGTATATTTTATCTAAAGAAGTAGGGCTAACTATCAACTCTGGGTAGTCCTTATGAACATATTGAACATAAGGTACTGAACTAAATTTGACAAAAAATGTATCCAAAAGCATTTTAGTAAAGTCGTATTTTGTTCTGTTTTCATCCTTTCCTAAATGTACTCCGTTAGCTCCAAAAATGTAATCATGAGCTTCAATAACAAATTGAATTTTTCTTGTAGGAAATGAACCTGACTTTTTAAATTTGGAGTACACATCAATACGGTCTAACTGTTCTGGGTAATGAGTACTATCAAGCTTTAACTTCCTTAAAAGTTCATCTAAATCAATGAAGCTTCTCGTAAACTTTATATTCATTAAAAACGGTAATTCAACTCCATCTCTTTCTGATAAAGCACATGGCTCAAGGTATTCGTTAATGGACTTTGAATCATCAGAATAAGGCGTAATCTTTGACATATCCTTACGATACGATTCAAACCACTGTTTATCCTTATTAGTAATAACTTCTATATGTCGTACAACATTTTGGTCTTCAAATTGACAGGTTAGTCGTTGTTTTTTGGATTCTTCACTTATACCGTTAATGTATTTATTAAAAAAGTTCGAAGGTTCTAATGTTCCATATATTGTACGTTTAATATGGTCGATATCTTTTTCGTTACCAAATAACTCCCAATAATGAATAACAGTAGCAACATCAATTCGTCTACGGTGCTTACTTGAAACTTTATTCCAATCAGAACGTTTTAAGTCTGAAACTGCCATAGCTAACCCTATTATATTTAAAGCAGGACTTTAGCTGAGTCCTGCTATTTAGTTGAATTACATAAATGTATCTAGGTGATCTGCCCACTTCTGGAGCCATTCTCGGCTTTCAGACTCATAAGCATGTAAATCGTAAGTGCCTTGAATACCCTTTCTAGAATGACCCAATATAGCCTCTGCAACCTCAGTACGACATCCTAACTTAGATAAACCTGAGCGAACAGTTCGCCTTAAGTCATGTGGTGTCCACTTTTCAATATCTAACATTCGATCGGAAGTCCGTAACTGCCAAGATTGTTCCGTTAGTGACTTTTGTCGAAGTGATTTACCCGTTTTTAAAGATGGAAAGGGGTAATCACCTGTAGATAATTTTAACTGCTTTAAGAACTCAATTGCTTGCCTTGGTAGTTGAACATCACGTTCAGTACTAGTCTTAGTTTTACCTAAATGCCAAATACCTAACTCTAAGTTTATATACTTCCACTCTGCATCGCATACCTCACCTGTTCGGCATCCAGTCCATAAAGTAAAGCGTAATATGTTCTTTTGAGTTGCTGTATAAGCAGAGCTTGGCAGCCACTCTAATAACATCTTAATTTCATCGTCTTTTAGGAAACGAACCCCACGTTTGGCGGTAAGGCTTATTTTAGCCTGTCTCAGGGATGCTTTAGCTAATAGTGCAGGGTTAGCAAAATAGTCATCAAAGTAATCTAAGCCTATGGCATATTCATAAGCAGCAGAAAACTCCCTTAATACGTTTCCTGCTTGAACATTATAACCTTGGTCAACTTTCTTGCGTATCAATGCAACTACATCTTTTCGAGTAACCTTTGAAGCTATTTTAGTACCAAGAAACTCAACAACACCTTTGATGAGTGTTCTACGGGTTTCTATCTGTCCTTTCAGTTGTCTAGCCCCTGCGATAGTTTTACCGTCCACTACCCGATCTTCAATATTCTTGGTCAGGTATAATTCAATCATAGCCTCAATAGTAAAGTTACTAGTAGACTCTACTAACTTTTTAGCTACAGCGACTTCTTTCTCTTGTTGCTTCTTCTCCGTAGCAGGACAGCGACCAGACTTACGAATAACTTTTAACTCATGCAACTGTATTCGAGCTTGATTAAGCGTTGTATCAGGAAAGTGACCTATAGGTATTTGCTTTAACTTCTCAGTTACAGGGCTTGTATAACGATAGAAGAATGCTTTCACACCAGACTTAGCACACTTAATTCGTAGACCTGCATTCTCACCTGTATCAGCTTTAATTTGATCAGGTTTCATTGCTTCTATCCCTTTTACTGATAGAGGTTTTTTCTCTTGTTTGGTACTATTTACAGATTGCATAATAATGTTCCTATAACGGATCGTTATATTCACGGTGTTGTTGGTCAAATATCGAATTAACGCTAAAAGTGTAACTTATTTACTGAGTATAGAACAACACCAAGTAAAAACTACACTTTAGATTACACTTATAACTAAGAAGCTATGCGATTTATTGATACAACATGATATAGGGTGATACAAACACAACACCCATAACACCCTTTAAAATAACGAGTTTTAATATTAAAAATGAATAAAAGTGTAGCAAATACAATACCGAACTTTGAATCACACACCCCGATGATGCGCCAATACTTAACTATTAAGGCGGAATTCCCTCATATTTTAATTTTCTACCGCATGGGTGATTTCTACGAATTATTCTTTGACGATGCCAAAAAAGCGTCTGATTTATTAGATATTTCTCTTACCGCCAGAGGAAAAACTGGTGGCAATGCTATTCCGATGGCTGGTGTGCCATACCATGCTGTCGATAATTACTTAGTGAAATTAGTTGCTTTAGGTGAGTCTGTCGCTATTTGCGAGCAAATAGGTGATCCTGCTACGAGTAAAGGGCCTGTTGAACGAAAAGTTGTTCGAGTGATCACTCCCGGTACAGTAAGTGATGAGGCATTGTTAGCCGATAAACAAGATAACCTTATCGTTGCAATTGTCGAAAATAAAAATAGAAATAGAAAAAACTCTGATCCAGATTTCGGCTTAGCTTATTTAGATATGGCTAGTGGCCGCTTTGTACTGACTGAACCGCAAACGAATGAACAACTACAAGCAGAGTTACAACGCTTATCTCCTGCTGAATTACTTTACCCTGAGAACTTAACTGACTTTAATTTAATTGAACAGCAAAAGGGTTTGCGTCGTCGCCCTGAATGGGAGTTTGATTTAGACACAGCTAAAAAGTTACTTAATGAACAATTTAAAACTAAAGAACTCAATGGTTTTGGCGTAGAAAATAAATCGCTAGGTTTATCTGCCGCGGGTTGTTTGTTTCAATATGTAAAAGATACGCAACGTACTGCACTGCCTCATATTCGTGCCATTATTAGTGAATCAGCAAATACAGGCGTAGTACTTGATGCCGCAACACGAAGAAATTTAGAACTAAGTCAAAATTTATCTGGCGGTTTTGATAATACCCTTGCTTCAGTATTAGATAGAGCGGCGACACCTATGGGATCGCGCTTATTAAAACGTTGGCTACATTTTCCATTAAGAAATTTGACCATATTAACGCATAGACAAAGTACCGTTAGCGATATTATCGATTTAGATTTACACCATGAACTTCATGCCTTACTAAAAGGTTTAGGCGATATAGAGCGCATTGTTTCACGCATTGCATTACAGTCGGCTAGACCACGTGATTTTGCGCGCTTACGTAATGCATTACAGCAACTACCTGAATTACAAAAAAGTTTAAGTGTCGCAAAACCAAGTTACCTACATACATTAGCAGAACAGGCTCTACCTATGCCCGCACTGCAATCATTATTAGAACGCGCTATTGTTGATAACCCACCAGTACTGATCCGCGATGGTGGCGTTATTGCACCTGGGTTTGATCAAGAACTTGATGTACTGAGAGATTTAAGTGACGGCGCAACTCAGTTCCTTGAAGAGCTTGAACAACGAGAAAAAGACCGAACGGGGATTAATTCTTTAAAAGTGGGTTACAACAAGGTACATGGTTTTTTTATTGAAATGAGCCGCACTGCAGCAGCAGATGCACCTGATGATTATATTCGCCGTCAAACACTTAAAAACAATGAACGTTTTATTACTGAAGAATTAAAACAGCACGAACACAGAGTACTTAATGCACAGAGCCAATTTTTAGCATTAGAGAAAAAACTTTATCAAGAATTATTTACGAAAATTTTACCTGAATTGATGCAACTACAAACACTTAGCCAAGCAATTGCTGAACTTGATGTTTTAACGACATTTGCTGAGCGGGCATTAACCCTAAACTACGTAAAGCCAAAGTTAGTACTTGAACCCGGTATTAATATTGACGCTGGTCGACATGTTGTTGTAGAACAAATGACGAAAGAAGCTTTTATTGCCAATCCTGTTTTATTAACCGAACAACGTAAGATGTTAATTATTACAGGGCCAAATATGGGTGGTAAGTCGACCTATATGCGACAAACAGCACTTATTGTTCTACTTGCGCATATTGGCTGTTATGTACCCGCTGACAATGCCACTATTGGCTTGGTTGATCGAATATTTACACGTATAGGTGCCTCTGATGATCTGGCCAGTGGCCGCTCAACATTTATGGTAGAAATGACTGAAACAGCGAATATTTTGCATAATGCCACCGATAAAAGTTTAGTCTTGCTCGATGAAATAGGGCGAGGAACCAGTACTTATGACGGTTTATCTTTAGCTTGGGCATGTGTCGAAATGCTGGCATTAAAAACCAAGGCCTTTACTCTATTTGCCACGCACTATTTCGAGTTAACACTACTCGCAGAGGAAATTTCAAGTTTAGCCAATGTGCACCTAGATGCAATGGAACATAACGATAGCATTATTTTTATGCATGCGGTGCAAGAAGGAGCGGCGAGTAAAAGCTTTGGTTTACAGGTCGCGCAATTGGCAGGAGTGCCTAAAGTAGTCATTAAACGCGCTAAACAACGGTTAATTGAGTTAGAGAATCAGCAAACGTCTGGAAACATTGCCTTCCAAATTTCTGCTACAAGTGATGATTTTGAACAATTACCGCTAATGGCTGATGAACACCCAATAATAACTACACTAGAAAAAACTGACATTAATGACTTGAGCCCAAGGCAGGCATTAGATTTATTGTTTGAATTAAAAACACGCTTATAAAAATAGCAGCGACAAAATAAAAAAACTATAAAGTTTATTACTTTATAGTTTTAGTATTTTTACATGTAATTATCTTTATTCTATAAACATGGTTAAGTTTGAAATATCGCTTCTATTGACAAATTTTGTTGCGATAAAATATCGCGTAAGCGTTTTAATGCCTCAACTTGAATTTGACGAACACGTTCGCGAGTTAAACCTATTTCACTACCTACATCTTCTAAGGTAGCAGCTTCATAACCCATTAATCCAAAACGTCTTGCTAACACTTCTCTTTGTTTCGTATTAAGCTCATTTAACCAATGAATAATGTTATTGCTCATATCTTCAGATTGCAAGTCCCCTTCTGGGCCTGAGCTTTTTTCATCAGCAATAATATCAAGTAGTGCTTTTTCTGAATCACCCGTAAATGGGCTATCAACTGACGTCATACGTTCATTTAATCGCAGCATTTTATTAACATCGGCAACGGGTTTATCTAAATGATGAGCAATATCTTCGGCGGTAGGTTCATGGTCAAGCTGTTGCACTAATTCACGTGACGCACGTAAATAAATATTAAGCTCTTTAACAACATGTATAGGTAAGCGAATGGTACGGGTTTGATTCATTATTGCCCGTTCAATAGTTTGGCGTATCCACCAAGTAGCATAAGTTGAAAAACGGAAACCTCGTTCAGGGTCAAACTTTTCGACCGCTCTTATCAAGCCTAAATTTCCTTCTTCAATAAGATCTAACAATGGCAAACCACGGTTATTATATCGTCTAGAAATTTTCACTACCAAACGCAGGTTACTTTCGATCATGCGTTTGCGTGAGGCTTCATCACCTTTAAGAGAAAGACGTGAAAAGTAAACTTCTTCTTCCGCTGTTAATAAAGGCGAAAAACCTATTTCGCTTAAATAAATTTGTGTTGCATCTAAACTAGACGAAACTTCTTCCTTGAGTTTTGTTGTCGCTTCTTTTGCACTTACAACTTTTTTTTGTTTTTTTAATGTGACCATGCTTTTCTCCCATAAATAGCAAAGCTTAGATTTAGATTAAATATTCACGATAACTACGGCCTTTTTTAGTTAGATTTATTATAATTTTGTGATTCTTATCATCACTATATTTAGGTAACTTTTATATCATTACCTTTTAGGTAAATATTTTAATGGATCAACTGATTTACCACGAAAACGCACTTCAAAATGCAGCATAACCGTTGACGCATCTGTGTTACCCATTTTAGCAATAACATCACCTAATTTAATTAGCTGTTGTTCCTTTACAAGGATTTGGTCATTATGAGCATAAGCGCTAAGGTAATCGTCATTATGTTTGATAATAATCAATTTACCATACCCTCTAAGGGCATCACCCGCATAAACAACCTTACCACTAGCCGCCGCCTTAATTTTTTTACCACGACGACCCGCAATATTTATTCCCTTATTTCCTTGTAAGCGGTTAGAAAAATATTCAATAATTTTGCCATTTACTGGCCACTGCCATCGTTTTATTTTTTTAGAAAAATCAGACTTTGGTAATGTTTTTTGTACTATTTTATCAGTGCTTACATTTTTACCATACGCTTGCTTTTTTGTAGATGCAAGTGTCTTTTTAGTACTTTTTTTGTTCGTAAAACTAGAGCTTTTAGTCGATTTTTTATGCAAAGTCTTGCTCTTACTCGCTTCGGCTAATTTTGTTGACTTTTTAGCGACTAAAAATATTTTTTGTCCAGGATAAATTTTATAAGGCGGAGATATTTTATTCAATCGCGCTAATTGTCTAACATCAGAGTTTGCTCGCCAAGCAATTGAGTAAAGCGTCTCACCTTTCTTAACGATGTACTGGCTACTATCAATGCTATGTTTTACTCGGTCTTTTAAGGGGATTGTACTAGACAGGCCAAATACTTGTGCGGGCTTATCTCTACTTGAGCACCCCATAAGTAAGGAAAATATCAAGAGGTAAATAAATAGGTATCGCAACTCTCTAAATATTGAGTTAATAGTAGAGAAATAAAGACGACGAGATACAAAGCTAGTCATTAATAACAACTGAGTTTTTTATTTTTTAATTTATGATTTTTATATATTACTGTCATTTAATCATTCTGTACTTTAATAAATAGCATCTTCATCTTAAAACTTATTCAAAAAAATAGGCCAATACATTTAACAACGCGGTTAACGTAAAATAAAATAACCAATGATAATAGCGGCAATTAGCCCCCAACCCAATACATCAACCCATTGGCGTATTTTATTTTCCATAACACTACCGCCCCACTTAATTAGTCCCGCAACAAGAAAAAAGCGCATACCTCGACCAACAGCCGAAACAATGAAAAAAGGTAAAAAAGCCATTTGTAGAAAACCGGCACTAACAGTAAACAATTTATATGGGATAGGAGAAAACCCCGCGATAAAAATTACCCATACGCCCCATTCATTAAACCATACTATTGCCGTATCAAAACGTTGCTGATAACCAAATTGAGTAATGAGCGGTTGGATCCAAGGTTCGAACATTAAATACCCTAACCAATAACCAACAGCGCCCCCTAAAATAGAAGCAATAGTAGTCAAGGTAGCAAACTGCCATGCTTTCTCAGGTTTAGCCAATACCATAGGAGCGAGTAATACATCAGGAGGAATAGGGAAAAACACTGATTCAGCAAATGTTAATGCGGCCAAAATACGTGGAGCAAACTTATGCTCAGCCCAACGTAACGTCCATTGGTACAAACGAGAAAACACTTTCACTACAATAAATCTCCTGGCACTAAGGGCACAAAACGAACAGCTTCTACTTGCTGTTCATGAAAGGTATCCCCTTGACGCGTTATAATTTTTAAAATTTGATTTTGCTCACCAACGGGTATGACTAAACGCCCGCCATCGGCAAGTTGCTCTAACAATGCTTGAGGTATACTCGTTGGTGCAGCCGTTACTATAATTGCCGAGAAAGGTGCTTTACTTGCCCAACCTTGCCAACCATCACCATGTTTCATCGCGACATTATGTAAATCCATCGCTCGCAAACAGCGTTTAGCTTGCCACTGTAAAGATTTAATGCGCTCAACTGAAAATACCTTATCAGTAAGCTGCGCTAGAATAGCTGTTTGATAACCTGAGCCAGTACCTATTTCTAAAATATTTTCAGGTTGTCCGTCAGCAATAAGTAACTCTGACATTTTAGCAACAATATAAGGCTGGGAAATAGTTTGTCCTTGCCCTATCGGAAGTGCAGTATTGTCATAAGCCTTATGCGCTAATATTTCCGGCACAAAAATATGACGTGGTGTATTGGCTATCGCTTGCAACACTATGGGCTGATTAATGCCTTCAGCTTGTAACTTTTGAGCAAGTAATTCACCACTACGTTTTGATTTTCCACCTATTCGGCTAGATATCATTCGATTACATCTCTATTTGGATAACTATTCGTCGGACAAACTTAGTTCACTAAGCCAATTTTTTATATTATCTATGCTCTCATGAGCAGTCATATCAACTGTTAAAGGGGTAACAGAAGCATAACCATTAGCAATAGCATGAAAATCAGTTCCTTCACCACCATCAAGCTCTTGTCCTAATAAACCATACCAATAGATATCACGTTGCCAAGGATCTTGCATTTTTTGCATACCTTCAGCTTTATGTCTATGCCCTAAACGTGTCACTTTAATGCCTTTTAACTGACTCAATTCAATATCAGGTACATTAATATTTAATATTTGATCGCTCGGTAAAGGGTGAGTGCGCAAACGAGTTATTATTTTCGTGGCAACAACAGCAGCAGTTTGATAATGCTGTTCATTTTTTCCTACTAAAGAAACCGCAACAGCAGGCATGCCCATATGACGTCCTTCTGTTGCTGCAGCAACAGTGCCAGAATACAAGGTATCATCACCTAAGTTAGCGCCTTTATTAATGCCAGCGACTACCAAATCAACCTTATCAACAAGCTGACTCACACCTAAGTGCACTGAATCAGTTGGTGTACCATTAACAGAAAAAAAACCATTATCCAACATTTGTGCACGTAAAGGGTTAAGTAAGGTTAATGAATTACTCGCACCACTACAATTTCGATCTGGCGCAACAACGCTAACGTCAAAGTGTTTGTTTAATTCATCAAACAAGACTTTTATACCTAATGCGTGCACACCGTCATCATTACTAAGTAATATTTTCATGCCTTTTTCCCATAAACTAACATCACGTAATTATCACACAAACAAGCGTTTACTTTTCTGGATTATTACGTGTAGTCATATCTTGATAATCAAGTAACTCACGTAAAACCGTCGTTGCATAACACCCTGCAGGTAAAAAGAAACTTACCTTAACTTGCGTGCTATTATCTGTTGTCGGTATCACTTCTATATCAGTATTACTTATAGACAAACGAATTCGGCGACGCTCTTGTTTTAAACCAAAACGAGGTAAACCTTGACTAAATTCTTCATTTTTATCTGCGATACTTTGCTCTAATTGATTAGCATCACCTTGAGTCATTAGCTCACCTGCCCCCCACATCGGAGCAGTGATATCGAGATCTTTATCAATGAAACGTTGTTGAATACTGTTTTCAAATTCATCGAGTAAAAACACTGACTGAGTGCCTGATAACATCAACACATCACCAACCAGTAATTCATTGAACTTATGCTCTTCAATACGTTGGCTGATCACTTGATTAAAAATGGTTGAACGCGCTGCAGATAAATACATACCTCGCTTCTTTTTGTCTTTGACTTTAGTACCAGAAAACAAAGCTAAAGCACGGTCGATATTACCTCCATCAATACCAAAACGTTGTTCACCAAAGTAATTTGGTACGCCTTGCGCGATAATTTCATGCCAACGCAGAGTCAATGCTTTTAAATTACTTACCTCACGTAAAATCAACTCAAAACGATTACCCGTAAGCGCGCCAGTACGTAATTTTTTGTTATGACGCTGATAGGATAATATTTCAACTCCCTCAATCACTAGGTCATTTAAATCATAAACTTGTTTGCCTGGCACATGCACACCAAACCATTGCTCTGCTACTGCAAACCTGTCTTTCAAGCCCGCATAAGAAACCAGTTGTTCTTTCACTTTAAAGTACTTAGCTAGCTCTCTTGCAACAAATAGCGTATTAGCCCCTGTTTTACGAACATGAACAAAAAGATGCTCTCCTTCGCCACAAGGTGAAAAAGGCAATTGTTCGAATACTTTAAAGTCACTCATTTGACTACGTAAAAGACCTGTCGATACTGGTTTGCCATGAAAATAGGCATTTTCTGCTAACATTGTTATCTCATTAAAATTAATTTTTTCAGCGGTAAGGTAAGTAAGTACTATATATTTTGTACTTCTTTTATTGATGGTAATGGCTGTTCTACTGGCATCAGTAACACAACACAATGAACACTAATCCCCTCTTTTCGTCCGGTATAACCTAATTTTTCTGTCGTAGTCGCTTTAACATTAATTTGCTCTATAACACTATTTAGGTCTTCACTTAAGCAAGTGCGCATTGCCAATAAATGCGGTGCCATTTTAGGTGCTTGTGCGATAATGGTGATATCAGCATTGCCTAATTGAAAGCCTTTTTCTGTCATTAAAGTCACCACATGACGTAGTAATATTCGGCTCGAAATATTTTCATATTGGCCATCCGTGTCAGGGAAGTGATTACCAATATCAGCAAGACACAAAGCACCAAGAATTGCATCACATAAAGCATGAATAGCAACGTCTCCATCTGAGTGAGCAATAAAGCCATGCTCAAAAGGAATATCGACACCACCAAGCACTAGCGGCCCCATGCCTCCAAATTTATGTACATCAAAACCATGACCTATTCGCACTTTTTATTCCTTAACTTAAACAATACTAACTTGTCTATTCAAATAAAATTCAGCTAATGCCAAATCATCAGGGTGGGTTATTTTTATATTTTCGCTGCTGCCAGACACCAAAATACTGGTAAAACCAGCCTGCTCCATCGCAGAAGATTCATCAGTAATAATAAGTGATTGCATTACTGCTTGGTTAATAGCAGAAGTTAGCTCTGTCGTTTTATATAATTGCGGTGTTAACGCATGCCATAATTGACTACGGTCAACCGTTTTTTTAACTTTATTAGGCACATTATTTTTTGGCTTAGCTGTTAACTCTACCGGTAAAGAAAAACCTCGCTTCATCGTATCTCGCACGGGGGTAGCCAATAAACCACCGCAGTTATTAACCAGGCATGATTCGAGTAAGTTATCTATATCTTGGTGACTTATACATGGCCTAGCAGCGTCATGTACTAAAACCCAAGGATACTCTTTAGCATCGATGGCGGACAAACCATTCAGCACTGAGTCGACACGTTCTTTACCACCCTTAACACGAATAACATCACTGTTGTTTACAAAGTCACTGTCAGCAAAATATTGATCGTTTTCATTTAATGCGACAATAACTTGGCTAACACGTGGGTGGCTTAGCAATTTATTGATAGTATGAGTTAAAATTGTTTTACCGTTAATAGTAAGGTACTGTTTGGGGCAGTTAGCCTGCATACGTTTACCAACCCCTGCGGCAGGCACAATAACACTAAACTGATTAACGCGTGACATTAAAATCTTCCCCTGTTTTCATGCTTTCATTGCTCGAATTGCTCGAATTTTTTGGAATAAGTCGAAAAAACGTTTCATTTTCTTTAATCATACCCAACTCATTTCGAGCCCGTTCCTCAATCGCTTCAAGGCCAAGTTTTAAATCATCGGTATCTGCATATAAAAGTTTATTACGTTGTACGAGTTTTTCATTAGCATCAAGTTGGTGAGAAATACTTTCTGTAAGTGATAAATAATCAGGCACAGAGTTTTTACCAAACCAAAGTCGGTATTGTAATGAAGCTAAGAATATCAACAAAACTGCGGTAAAAACGCGCATGGCAACCTAAAAGCTAAAGTAGAGTGATGAGAGTGACTTTATTATACCTATCTCACTTCATAGATAAAGCCATAGATAATAGCTAAAAAAGTGCCTGACGGTTACTCAAAATTACGGCTTGGACGCAACTATAATACAAAAGGCTTTTTAAAATTCTGCCAATTAATACTGCAAGACAATAATAATTCACGCAAACTAGGGATGATAGGCATTAGCTTATTGTTTCCTTGCCAGCAATGCCCGGCGCAAGCAGCAAGCATCACTTTTTTATTAGGCTTAAGCAGGCGTTTATCGAGAACTAAAGTTTCACTATTTTGTGACGTTAAATCGAACCAACCACCAACATTTGTGCGCAACCTCTGCTTATTTAAGTCAAGCCTATCAATGCAATCAAGTATAATGTGCTGCCCTATTTGCACAGGCACGACTAAACCAACAGTTACCTTACCAGTTAAATACCATGCATAAATATTTTGGTTATCTTGTTTAGCTTCTTGACCAGACAAAGGTATTTGTTTGCCTTGTTTAGCTGACCAACTGGCATTTTGGCAGTCAAGCTGTAACGGCGACTTTCCTTGCGCTATAACTTGTGTCATAGAATGTGCGGTACGAGTGATATAATAAGGTAAACTCTGTAACCGCACTTGCACAGCCTGAGCATTAGCAAAATTCCCTTTAGCCAACAACTTTATTTCTCGCTGATAAAGGCCATTGCATAGTTCGGCAAAGTCATTATTATTTGTTTGTGTTTGCCAAAGACTAGATTGATTCATAAAACAAAAACGCTAATAAGTAGAACATATTTAAAAGAGTAAATAACCAGCAAAATAACCCGCACTAAAGAAAACATAATAAATTACTCTGTCTAAATACCAGTCATTTACCCAAGTCAGAAATATAATTTTATTTTATTTTACCTTCAATGTCGATTTATCCAACAACATCCTAATTTAGTAAACATTAACGCTCGGCATTCCAACTAAAAAAATACGCACCTAACGATAAAAAAACAGCACTCATTATTAATAAAATATTCACATGGTAGCTAATATCCGAAAGTGATGCCCCTTCAGTAATAACCGCTCTTGCTCCTGCAACTATGTGTGTTAAAGGTAAGAAATCTGCAAATATTTTTAGTGCTGACGGTGCACCTTCAAGACTAAACCAAACGCCAGAAAGTAACATCATAGGCCAAGTGGTCAAGTTTAATAGACCACCAATCAGCTCTTCACTTTTACTACGACTAGCAACCAGTAAGCCCAAAGAAATTAAACAAAAGGCCCCTAAAGCGCCAATAACCATAAGGTCAAAATAACTGCCTAACATGAAAAAATTAAAAAATAAATTACAACCACTATACACAACCGTCGACATAAACATCACAATAAACAAACGTGACAGTAATTGCGCAGAAACAAATTCAAATGCCGTTAACGGGGTCGCCTTTAAACGTTTCAACACTGAATTTTTACGGTAACGGACAATGATATAACCGACACCAAACAGACAACTAAACATCAT
>JAWSUX010000526.1:0-899 GCA_033852215.1 Colwellia sp.
ACTTGGCAAAACACCTTGCTAGCCCGAGTATTTTAATCAGTGAATTACTCTATCTGCGTGGTTTTTCTTTTGAGAGTTTAGGTAATATTACCAAAGCAACGCAAGACTATAAAAAAGGCTTGGAAGTTGCCGAGTCACTTCATAATAAAGTATTTATTGCCTCAGGTTTAATAAAACTTGGCGCTATAGCCTACCGAACTGATGATTATCAACGTTCATTAATCCTTTTAAATGACGCTTATAATATAGCCAAACAAACGGATGATGATGAGCTTAAAGGTAATGTTAATTCTGAACTAGGCATTGTGTATGCTCATGTATATCAAGATAAGAAAGCAATGTTTTATTATCAGCAGTCATATTTACACTTTAAAAAAGCAGGTATGCTATTGGCGGCTCATAACAGCTTAAACAATATTGCCATTAACCATAACGTGAAAAAAGAATATCAAGAGGCGATTAATATACTGCAAACGATTATCGCCGAGTCGAATAAAGATAGTCCGAGTTCTCTTATGTATAGCGTTTATTCAAGTATGGCTTGGGCTTATTTGAAAAAAGCACAGCCCAACGCTGAGATAGCTTATCAATATATGCTCAAAGCAAAACAATACATTAAAACGATAGAACAACAAGACGCACAATCACAGTTTTACATTGATCAAGCTTTCGTTTTGTATCAACTTGCCCGTTATGATGAAACATTGGTTAGCCTAAATAAAGCAGAAAAAATCCTAGAGAGTTATCAATCGTTAACTCAGCTTCAAAAACAAGCTTATATTAGTATTGTTAATTTAAACGCCAAAGTACGCTTTAAACAACAGGCTTTCAGAAAAGCTTATTTAATACAGTCTGAAGTAATAAAACTTACCAAACGGTTATATGAAAAGGAAGATACT
>JAWSUX010000527.1:0-2232 GCA_033852215.1 Colwellia sp.
AAAGAAGAATACGTTAAAGAATATATCTACCCAATTTTAAAAACGGGGGCGGTATATGAAGGTCAATATTTATTAGGTACGTCAATGGCACGTCCTATTATTGCCAAGGCACACATTGAAGTTGCGTTAAAAGTAGGTGCCGACGCAGTATGTCACGGTTGTACAGGTAAAGGTAACGATCAAGTACGTTTTGAAGCTTGTTTTGCTGCTTTAGCACCAGAATTAACTGTTATTGCACCATGGCGTGAGTGGGATATGGTTTCTCGTGAAGATTTACTTGATTATTTAGCTGAACGTAACATTCCATGTGCAGCTTCATTAACTAAAATTTATAGCCGTGATGCAAACGCATGGCACATTTCTCACGAAGGTGGCGAATTAGAAGACCCTTGGTGTGAGCCGTCTAAAGAAGTTTGGACGATGACAGTTGACCCAATGGATGCACCTGACGCGCCTGAAAAAGTAGAGCTAAGCTTCTTTGAAGGTGAATTAGTTGCTGTTGATGGCAAAGATTTTTCTGCTAGTGGCGCAGGTGCTTATGAAGCATTAATGTACCTTAACGATAAAGCGGCAGCACATGGTGTTGGTCGAATTGATATTGTTGAAAACCGTTTAGTCGGTATGAAGTCTCGTGGTTGTTACGAAACACCAGGCGGTACAGTATTAATGGCAGCCTACAAGGGATTAGAATCACTTATTTTAGATAAAGAATCTTTAAAATATCGTGAATCTGTTGGTCATGAATTCTCTCACGTTATTTACGATGGTCGTTGGTTTACACCGCTTGCTAAAGCACAACTTGCATCGGCAGCTTCTTTTGCTGAAAAATTAACGGGTGATGTTGTTGTTAAGTTATACAAAGGTATGGCGCAAGTCATTCAACGTCGCTCTCCGAATAGCTTGTATTCTGAAGAATTTGCTACCTTTGGCGCTGATGATGTTTATGACCAAAAACATGCAGAGGGTTTTATTCGTTTATTCAGTTTATCTAGTCGTATTACTGCACTTTCTCAAAAGGAGAAGTAACAATGGCTTTATGGGGAGGGCGTTTTAAAGGACAACCAAGTTTACAGTTTAAAAAATTCAATGATTCATTGCCGGTAGATTACCGTATGGCAGTGCAAGATATTGTCGGTTCTATCGCATGGGCGGGTGCTATTCATTCTGTTGGGATCATTGATGATAATGAGTTAACTGAACTGACCGCTGCACTTAATGAATTGAAAGCTTCTGTTGAAGAAAATCCACAGCAAATTTTAAGCTCTGATGCTGAAGATATTCACAGCTGGGTTGAAATTGCATTAATAGAGAAAACAGGTGACTTGGGTAAGAAGCTCCATACAGGTCGTAGTCGTAATGATCAAGTCGCTACAGATTTAAAACTTTGGTGTAAAGAAACAGGTGGTGACTTGTTATTCGCTTTAGTTAATTTACAGCAAGCTATGATGAATTTAGCTGAGCGTGAAAAAGACACTGTGTTACCAGGTTATACGCATTTACAGCGTGCTCAACCAGTTACTTTTGGTCATTGGTGTTTAGCTTATGTGGAAATGTTTAATCGTGATATCGGTCGTTTAAAAGACGCACTTTATCGTCTTGATGTATCTCCGTTAGGATCAGGTGCTCTAGCTGGAACCGCTTATCCAATTGATCGAAATTTGTTAGCGCATAACTTAGGTTTTAGAACTGCAACCATGAATAGTCTGGATGCTGTATCTGATCGTGATCACGTCATTGAGTTACTTGCTAGTGCCAGTATTTCTATGATGCACTTGTCACGTTTTGCCGAAGATTTGATTTTCTATAACTCGGGTGAAGCGGGTTTTGTAGAAATGAGTGATTTGGTGAGCTCAGGTTCATCACTAATGCCACAGAAGAAAAACCCTGATGCTTGTGAATTAATTCGCGGCAAAGCAGGACGTGTTTTTGGTTCATTAACGGGTATGTTAACGACTATGAAAGCACTAGCGTTAGCTTATAACAAAGACATGCAAGAAGACAAAGAAGGTCTTTTTGATGCTTTAGATACTTGGGAAGAATGCATGGAGATGGCGGTATTAGTTGCAGATGGTTTGAAAGTAAACCGTTCACGCACACTGTCTGCTGCTCAACAAGGTTATGCAAACTCGACTGAACTTGCTGATTATTTAGTAAGTAAAAACATCCCGTTTCGAGAAGCTCATCATATAGTTGGTGAAGTTGTTTTAGCCGCAATTGAAGAAGGTTGTCCGC
>JAWSUX010000528.1:0-621 GCA_033852215.1 Colwellia sp.
GTATTTTAGTTTATGTTGAACATGATAACAGCACGGTAAAATCTGAAACACTCAAAACCGTTGCTGCTGCACAAGAAATTGGTGGGGATATTACGCTATTAGTTGCTGGTTATAACTGTCAAAGTGTTGTAACTGAATCGGCTAAAATCAACGGTGTTAGTAAAGTATTAGTGGCTGACAATGCAGCTTATGAACATCAGCTAGCAGAAAACATTTCATTACTAGTCATTGAACTTGCGAGTGATTATCAACATATTGTTGCGACGGCTTTAAGTACAGGTAAAAACTTCATGCCTCGTGTCGCAGCACTATTAGATGTTGCACAAATTTCAGATATTATTGCCGTTGAAAGTAACGATACTTTTGTTCGTCCTATTTATGCGGGCAATGCAATTGCAACCGTGCAAAGTTTAGATAGCACTAAAGTTATTACCGTACGTGCTACTGGATTTGATGGCGTTGCAACGGATGGAAATGCTGAAATAGTTAACTTAGACACAGTGACCGATGCTGGTATTTCTAGTCATGTTAATGATGAATTAACTGTTTCTGAACGTCCAGACTTAGGCGCAGCAAGCATAGTTATTTCTGGTGGTCGAGGTATGCAAAATGGCGACAACT
>JAWSUX010000093.1:0-18750 GCA_033852215.1 Colwellia sp.
GGCCTATTGCATTTATTTATCAAGCACTCTTCCGCGTCTATCACCTTAAATGAAAATGCCGATCCAACCGTAAGAAGTGACATGGAAGCACATTTCAATCATTTTGTGCCTGAACGTGCGCCTTATTATCAACATACATACGAAGGTGATGACGATTACCTAAACACTTTAAACTAGAATTCATAACCAAACACTTGTAAAGTTGTGAAATATCTTTAGGATATGCTTATTTTTTAGTAGATAAGCCTATATTCATGTCACGTACTGCTTTCGAAATCCAAGGAACAGAAATAAAGCCATTTACATATCGATATCCAATCATAAGCATAGATGTAAACGGTGAACTTCAATCTACTTATCCAAATAACAATTTATCTCTCCACATAAAAAAAATAATTTTTTTAAACCTCATAGGTCGAAATAAACAAGGAGATATTGTTTATTACAAACCCATGGATTATGTGAATCGATTTTTAATGGCACATCATATAGATGATGATAAAGAAGAAAGTGCGCAATATAGTAAAGGTTTAACTCACTTCTTTTCGTTTGTAATTCAACTTCAAGAAGCATGGGACGAAGAATATGATAAGGACTTGTACGACGAATTAATTGATTTGCCACGACCAACTTGGGAGTTTATGGCTTATCGTAAAGCTCAACGAATTACATATCAATATAGAGAAGCTTTAAAGTATTCCGTTATTAAAGAGCCAGATCAAAGTTTAAGGCTAGCTAGGACAACAGCTTCAGCTTATATGAATGCAGTTATCAAGTTTTATAAATTCCATCTTCGTAATGGATATGAATTTAACAACCCTCCATTTAACCACGAGATAATAAAACTCAATTTTCAAGGCTCAGGTACAAGTATGAAGGCGTACATGAGTAAAGATGTACATACCACAGACCTTCGCTTAAATTTTCCTAAATCAAAACGTAATGATGGTGGTGTATTACCAGAAGCTAGGCGTGACTTATCTCCTCTTACAAATAAAGAATGGGGAGAGGTCGAAAACATATTACTAAAAACAAGAAAAGTAATAAAAAACGTAAAAGGCCAAATGAAGTTAACGCAATTAGCTGAAGAGTATTGCTTGTTCTTCTTAATATCTCGATTCACAGGGTTAAGAAAAGAGGAAGTAGCCAGCCTCCATAGCGGCCAAATTGTTAAGCCAAAAAATGGAAAACTAATGCTTCGATTAGGTGTTGGTGATGATTACGGATCTATGACAAAAACAAAAAATGGTTCTAATAAATCAAGAGTGACCATTATACCTAACACTATAATGCAGTTACTTTATGAATACATGCGATCAACTCGCTACAAGAAAAGATTAAAAAAATTTAGAGATTTATGTAAATTGAAACGAGACAACGGAGATATAGGTTTTTTTGAAAGTAAGGACGGAGTGAATGAAAATAAAGATTATGTGTTTTTGAGTCAATCCGGGGTGCCTTTTTTCTTGAAGTTAACGGAACTAAATAATCGATGGAGTGAAGTAAGAAACACTGTATCAAATAAACTAGGATGCCAAATGAAAGGAAACATTCATAATTTGAGAGCTACATTTTCGGTTAGTTTATTCCGATTATTTCTACAAAGACTTACAGTGGATAAAGCTCTTGCTCTCATTTCTGAATTATTAGGCCATGAAGACATATCTACAACTATGATGTACCTTAAAATAGCGCAAGATCAACCTACAGGCGATGAAATCTATGAAGATGTACTAGATTATATTGGTGTCTTCGATGACTTGGACGATTGCCAAGAAAGAATGATGCCAAACGTACTATTAAAGGATTAATTAATGGCTGGCACAACAGTAAAAAGTAAGACGATAGCTAACAACAAACGCAAACCAGCCAAAGTATCAAGAAGTATGGTGGCTCCCATAGCAGTAACTGAACCTTTACTTATTAAAGATATGCTATTAATAGCAGATGGAGGTTGGACTGCTCGATTTGAACGTCTCACGTTTAAAGGCTGCCCCACATTTAATTGTAAGAATGAAAAATACTCACATATCGAATATATCGACATGAAACGAGATGCTTTTGTGCGAGAGGTTTATAGGTTGTTTCAGCCTAAATTTAATATTTCGTCTAATACTAGATTTAAAGCTATCTGCAAATATATTACTTGGCTGGATGAACAAGAACTAACTTGCATTGATAATGACTATTTTCATAATGAATTAATAAAAAGATATATGATGCAATGGGGAGAGTGGATTCAAGCTGGGCGCTATAAAAAAAACACTTGGTGCTCAGCAAGATCAGTTTTAGCTTGGATTTTAAAAGAATTAGAGCGATATAGTGACGTAAATTTACTACCTAATATTAAAGGACAAAGTAAAAGCACAGAGTCATATACAGGCTACGATCTTGAAACTGAGTTAAAACCCACGGTTAAAGCTCTTTTTAGAGGATATATAGAACTTGAAAAGCATCTTAAAAGTAATACAACACCTACATTTAATCCTATTTATAATGAACAATTATTTAAAAAACACTGTTTAAAAAAAGAATTAAACAATGTAGCTAAAGCCGCAAGATTAAGGGCTTTTAAAGTCAGTATAATTGGGCGAGGTGATTGGCGTAATCAGATGAGTCGAATAGCTACAATGCTATGTTTTATGTTTACAGGGATGAACTATACGACCATGTTAAAAATGCAGAGAAAAGATGTTGAATTTAAACAAGTCCACGGTGGTAAATATATTTTTACAAGTAATAAGTCTAGAGCAAAAGAACTAGAACTAGATAATGCTTTTGGATTTGGTCGTTATGCAAAAGAGTTTATTGAGTCTTGGTTGTTAATGTCCTCTTTAATAACTGGAGATAATGAAAATGCCCCTTTATTTCCATATATCTGCATGGACGGAACAATAAAAACATTTTTCAGTGCGGCACAATCCCCACATCAACGACTTAATAAATTACTAGGTTATATGGGATTATCAAACTTAACAGCTTCCCGTTTAAGGCAAACTAAAGTTGATACTTTAATGAAAGTGACAGAAGATATTTTTTTAGTCAGCCTTTCAGCAAATAATAGTGTTAATTCAATAAAACGGCATTACAGCAGTGGAAATGAAAAAGACCATGTGCGCAATATATCATCCGCTATGACCGCTCAATTTAATATCGCGAAAGGTGCAGATTTAATAGAAGCTGTAAACAATGCTAAGTACACTTTTCATGATATTCTTTCAGATTATGATTATCGGAAATTGAGAAAAGACACATCTACTAACAAAGAATCTATAACACCAATTGGTGTTCGTTGTGAAGATAACACAAAAGGTACAGCACACTTAATAAGTAAGGCATTAAAGCGAAGTGGTATAGAAATGGATAGTAACGAAGAGATTTGTACTGATTTTCTTGGCTGTTTTGAATGTGATGAACACAAATTAGTGGCAGCAATTGATGATATTTGGTTGATGTTATCATTTAAAGACACACTAGATGAAATGAAACAATACCCGGCTGTCAATTCCCTTCCTCAGAGTAAATTTAAAAAACTGTGTAATACGATTGCAGCAATATTAGAAAGATTCAGAGAGGTTTCTGTTGATAATTACAAACATGCCACAGAACGACATAAAAAAGAAAGCCACCCATTGTATCAGAATTTGTACAGTCTAAACGATTTGTTGGAAGTATTCTCATGACTTTAAGTACTGTGTATTCATTATCTGAAATTAGTAGTTCCCGTGGTAAAGCCATTACATATACGAGCGATGGCGAACCAATGTCATATCATTATGATGATAAATGGAGCTTTGTTGGTACCCAGCAAGTAGCCAAAAGTAAATACCCTATTGTTTCATTTAAAAATACCAACCCGAAATTTAAGCGCGAAATTCAAGATACTCTCTACCTTTTATATAATGACTATAAAGACAAAGAGTTCATTGCCCCGACGTATAATCAATTAAAGCAATGGAAATTGGGCTTAGATATTATTTCTCTTATTATTAATTCTACATGCTGGAAAACTTTAAACGATAAACAAGAATTTCTTCAATTCAAAAACAAATTGAAAGAAATGAAACTTGGGAGATCATCTATAGAGGGAGGAGTAATCAATGTTTTTAATAGATTATTTAATTCTGAGCTAATAAACTTAATGGTGAACGGCCGTGAACTAATTACCTTGTGTTCATCAAAATCAGTTAAACAGCATATTGCTGTCCCTACTCGAATGTATACATTGCTGTTGAAAAACTGTATCAAAACAATTGAAGCCTATCATCCATATCGCCATGAAATTTCAAACGTAATGGAAAAAGCCTACAAAAATCAAAATAAAGTAAAAAATGAAAGCTTTATGAAAAGCAATATACTTTCAACTACGGATGATGCTATTGGCTTTAGGCTTAGAAAACTTAATAGCGAAATCGAAAATTGTATACCTGATTTTCATATTGATATGCAGGGTATTCAACTAGGAAAAATTCAATCCGCTTGCTTAGTCGTTTTAATAGCTTTTTCAGGTGTTCGAGTTGGAGAAGCCTTAGAGTTTAGTAGTGAAAGCTATAAAGAAAAAGAAATAGGCTCAGGAAAAAAAATAGCGGTTTTACATGGCGCAATGACGAAAAATAATGAAGGTATCCCTAAAAAAGAAATATGGCAAACACACCCTATAGCCAAAGATGCTCTTGAATTGGCAGAATTCATGACACAGTTTTTAAGAAAAATTTTTAGCGGTAAAGTTCAGTTGCAACTCGATTCAGGATTAATTAATCAAGATGAATATGATAAAGCAATGAGTGAAATGAAATCTGCATTTATTCCGTTAAAAGTAGGTACACAAAAAAATAGGTATGTAGCAAGCGGTACAGATAGAAAACTGAACAAAATGATCCAAAGCTTAGGAATAAAAGCTACCGAAGATGATGTAATCGACTTTAATATGTTGAATCCAAGTAGAGAAGGAGATTTGAAAGTAAACGGTTTTTTGCCAAAATTCTCAGCTCATGATATGAGACGAACCTTTGCAGTATTCTTCAAACGATATGGATTTGGTACCGCCGCAGGAATTAAGTTTCAATACAAACATCAGAATATTCAAATGTCAGATTACTATGCTTGTAATGCAGAACTTGCCCGTATGAATGATGTATTAATGGATGTTGAATTGATAAATATGATGGAGGAAGAAGGTATCCGTTTTGGTATTGATACTTATGATGAAATATACAACCAATCTAAAAATTTAAGTGGTATGGAGGGGCTACGAATCGCCAAAGATAAACTTAAGGCTGGCTTTGATATCTACATGACGAGAAATGAGATTGAACGATTAGTTCGTAAAGGCGATATAGCGGTAGTTCAACTCCCCACTGGAGGGTATTGTACAAATTCTAGTTGTGAGCGTGTATGTGGTACAGGACTGTTCATAGGAGAGAAAAATAAGTGTGCTAACAGCGTCCAAACAGATAAAACAGCAAAGCAGCTAGCCAAATTAAGAAAACGCTTGATTGATCAATTCAGAGGATTAAACGACGGTGATCATTTGAGAAATAGTATTTTGGTAGGATTCAAACAAAAAATTAAAGACATAGAAATAACGTTAAGTAAGCATGAAATAATATACGATAAATTCGAGGATAAAGTGAAAGGGATAATTCTATGAGCAATAAAAAGACATTAACCGAAGGCCGTTTAAGAGAAGCTTTACAAAGACTTTTAGATGGTAACCCAACCCGAACGAAAATGACGGGAAAACTAACACTTAATAAAATCAATAATGAAGCTGGATTAAGTCAAAGCTACATTCATAAATTCCCAACTTTTGTTAATTATGCAACACCGATCATAGATAAACACAATGAGAATAGATGTCAGTCCGTTGAAGGGGATTTTCTTGGGCAAAATAATACGCTAAGTGAGATTGAAAAATTAAAGATAGACATTCAGCGAGAAGAAAAATTAAAGAAAAAATATAAACAGGAACGTGACGATGCTAGAAAAATAAAAGTAATATTAGAGTCTGAATATAATACATTAATGTTCAGGCTATATGAGCTTCAAGATGAATTGAGGCATTATAAAACTACGCCTATTGCAAAATAGTTTTTTTGTCAGATTTTTCTTTTACCGTATTGTGGTTATTAGAGGAAAACATACCTACAAATAGATTAACGTTATATAACAATAATTTTTTTGATGAGTGAGATTGACGTGGTCTAATGGATTCGACTACCCCAGTTAAGACATAATAAGCTTAACTGGAGAATAAAATGACAAAACGTAAAAAATACACCAAAGAGTTTAAACTTGATGCCATCTCTTTAGTCAGAGACCAGAACCTTAATATTGCTGAAGCAAGCAGAAACCTAAAGATTAATCCTCAATTACTTGGTCGCTGGATCAAAGAAGACGAAAATGAAGATGGCCAAGCTTTTAGGGGGAACGGTAAGCTAACACCCGATCAAGAAGAAATACGTAAATTAAAAATCCAAGTTAAACGACTAGAAATGGAGCGTGAAATATTAAAAAAAGCGACGGTCTTCTTTGCAAAAGAAACGAAATAAAATATTCGTTTGTTACCCAACATAAGAAGATCTGGCCTGTTACATTAATGTGTCAGGTATTGGGTGTAAAAAGTAATAATTATTATAGTTATCAAAAGCGTAAGTTAGATGAAGTCAATGATACAACGCACCAAGAAATGCTTGAGTTAGTAAAAGATATTGCCAAATTTAGTGATAATACCTATGGCGAAAGACGTATTAAAGCGGTACTTAATGCATTGAGTTTCCCCGTAAGTCGATGGAAAGTAGCTAAATTAATGAAAGAGGCGAATGTTTGGGTTCGTTACAAAAAAAAATATAAAGTAACAACCAATAGCGATCACAATAAACCGCTCTATAAAAATGAGCTTGAGCAAAACTTTACCACAGAGCAGCCCAATCAAGTCTTTGTCGGTGATATAACTTATATTTGGACAGCAGAAGGCTGGCTCTATTTAGCGGTTGTTATCGACCTATATTCTCGTAAAGTTGTTGGCTGGAGCATGGGTTCAAGAATGAAAGCTCAACTTGTCTGTGATGCATTAACAATGGCTATTTGGCAACGACAACCCGATAAAGGGCTTATTGTTCACTCAGACCAAGGTGTTCAATACGCAAGCCACCAGTACAGGAACTTACTAAAAGATAATGGTTTTATTGGTAGTATGAGTAAAAAAGGTTGTTGTTGGGATAATGCTGTAGCGGAGAGTTTTTTTGGTAGCTTAAAACAAGAGCGTGTTCACTGGAAAAACTATGAAACACGTTATGAAGCACAACAAGACGTAATGAATTACATAACCATGTGGTATAACAGTAACCGATTACATTCCTACTTAGGGTATCAAAACCCTAATGATTTTGAATTGAAAATTAATGAGTTAGAAAAAGTAGCTTACCTAAGGTGACTGAATTTAGTTGACCAGGTCAGATAGTAAAAAATTTAATTCAAAAAGATTAATTATTTATGTATCTACTTAACAAATAAAAGTAACAGTTTTTCTTCAGATACATTAAATTAGTAAACCTATATCATAAAATGGTAATTAATCTAAACTAACTTTATATGGCAGTCTTGAAGGCATGATTTCTTCAAAATCACAATTTAGCGCATTAGCTAATTTATATAAAGTTTCTAATTTAATATTAACGCAACCTCTTTCCATCTTGCCGTAGTTACCTCTTTCTATACCAACATATGCTGCGAAGTTCTCTTGAGAATAGCCAGCCGCTTTGCGTTTTAATCTCAACATTTCACCAAATTCTTTAACTAAATCACTCACCAAAATATTCCTTCAGGCAAAATGATTAGATTTTCATGTTGAGTGGCAAGACACCACGCCCTATAATACCCATTATTATTTTGAGTTGATTAGAATTTATTTTGAAATTAGACCCTTTAGTAGCTCAAATTATTGCCACAACAAACTTTAATCACTTCACAACGAGTGATGTCCGATCAACTTATTTGGTTTTAAAAGACGATCCTTCTTTAAAACCTACAAGTGTTAGACGAAAGATATACTCAGAACTTTTAAAGTTGGTTAAAAAAGGCTGGCTTGAAAAATTAATACCGAAGAATAGAAAAGGACCGACTCGCTTTAGTAAAACAGCTCTTTTTGATGTTGATCAAATTCAATTAAAAACTGAATGTGAGCCTATCGAAGTCAATAAAGATATCGATAAAAAAAAGGAACAACTACTGAGTAAGTTAAATATTTATAAAGCCGATTTGTTATTGAATATGGGTGAATCTGAAGCTTATAAAGAATTGTATTCAGAGTTTCCTGAATTGATTGATGAGATACAACCTAAATACAATAAGGCGAGAGATAACAATACAAGAATACTAGGGAAGATAAGAGCCATTGAGGGCTTAATGGATCAAGATAGCCCCTAGGTACAATATGAAATTAAGAAAATGGCAAAGTGACTGTATCGCTTTAGCGTTAAAAAAATACCAGAATAACCATAATCATTTTTTAGCTTTGGCAACACCTGGCTCGGGTAAAACCTTAATGGCTTCAGAACTAGCTGATCAGCTATTAAAAAATAACCTTGTCGATTTAGTCATTTGTTTCTCGCCTTCTTCAATTGTGTCTCAAGATTTTAGTGAAAGCTTGCAGTTAACAACTCAAGAACGTTTTGATGGATTGATAGGCGCTAAAGGTAGATCACTCACTTATCAAAGTTTACAGTACCTAGACGCTAACTTTTGGCAGTTATTTGAAAAATGTAGAGTGTTTGTTATTTTTGATGAAATTCATCATTGTGCTGGGTCGAATCTTGATAATGCTAATGCATGGGGTGAGCAGATAATTCTTAACATACAAGACAAAGCTGAATACACATTAGCGTTAACGGGTACTCCTTGGCGCTCAGACGCGGCTCCTATTGTTCTTTCAAACTACATTCACCCTAGCAACAAAATATCATGCGATTATGTTTATGGGCTTTATGAGGCGATTACTGATGATGTTTGTCGTGTACCTCAGATAATAGCTGTTGATAATAATAACATTTCGGTTGTAGATGACCTTGAGACTCAAACGTTTACGAGCTTTAAATCTTTGTTAACGGAAACATCAGTTCCTTACCAAGAAATTATTGAAAATGAAGCGGTTATCAAATACATCATTTCTTCTGCACAGAAAAAGCTACATACAATCCGATTGAAAAACTCAGTTGCTGCCGGTTTAATTGTTGTTTCATCTGTTGAGCATGCCAAACAAATATCAACGTTAATGAAAACCTGTTTTGATGTAGATTCAGTGGTTGTTACCTACAAGGAAGCAGAGCCCACCAGTATTATTCAACAATTTAGGTATGCAAAAACCAAATGGATAATATCAGTAGGCATGATCAGCGAAGGAACGAACATTCCTCGTTTACAAATATGCTGTCACCTCACGAATATAAAAACTGAAATGCATTTTAGGCAGATATTAGGTCGAATACTGAGAATGACGGGTTCAATAAACCAAGAAGCGATATTGTACATGCCTGCTGAGCCTAAGTTGCTGGAATATGCGTATCGGGTAAAACAAGATGTACCCTTTGAAGCTGATGTGGTTAAGTTTGAAAAGATAAAAGCGATTGATTCTGAAGGAATTGAAAATAAAGAATTAAGTTCAGTGACTTTTGATAACAAAAAAACAGTTAGACCATTGATTGAAGTTGACATCGGTGGCTTAGACAGCTTTAGTGAAGTTATTGAACAGCCTCATTTATTGAACATTGATGAGCCAATTGAAAAACACTTTTTGACGAATTCTTATGAAAGAGTTGTTAATGTTTATGGACGTTTTCAACAAGAAGCGATTGCTTTGGGATTGAGTGAATTAAGGTGATTTATGTTAACTGTTGAAAAGTTTAAAGCGCGATTAGAGCGGCCTAATCACCCAGATTGGCTGCTGGTTGGTGTTGATTCAAAAGATGAAAAACAGCTATACCTTTTATCTAATGGTGGTATGGGTAATATCAATTGTGCAACTATTGAGCAATATGCGGCAGAAATAAAAACTTGCGCACGGGAAATGATTTTACAGAGTAAGTTATTTCTTAACGAAAATGAAAAATCAGTCCGCATTGGCCAAGGCCGAAGTGTTTATAGCTACTCTTTAAAGTTAGCTGACAATTTCTCCCAAGCTAGTTCAACTGTTCATAAAATGTATTTTTCAAGTTTATTCATCCGTTGGCAAAGATCACAACAAATGTCTGATAAATGTGCTCAAGGTAAACTCGGATTAACTGCTGAAGAATTCCACAAGTTTAGAGAAGATGAATTACCTATTACTCCAAGTTTAATTAATAAACTTGCTGAAGTTACTGGTGGTTCTAAACAAATGTGGCAAAATCGATGGGAGCAGAAACAAAAGAATTCTAGGAAAAATAATGAAAACATTTGAAACGGTAACTACGCAAAAAGTGACCTCGATGGTTTGTGATGGTTGCGGATTAGAAGCAAGTACAGATGGTAGTTATGAGTTTCAGGAATTCATTACCATTAATCACCGTTGTGGCTATGGCTCTATTCATGGTGATGGTAATAAAATTGAAATTGATTTATGCCAACAATGTTTTGCTGATATGTGTGGTGATAGCCTCAAAGTGATTAACGAAAGTCATGATATTGCTACAGATAATGAAAGTAACGAAACCGATAGGCTCGAATATAGTAATATTTTTGAAGTGATATCTCAGTCAAAAGCTAAGGCACTTCAACTAAAAGAGCGTTGTGATTTAAGGATAGCCGCTAGGGATATTTTACTGAAAAACAAAGTGGAAAATAATGAAGAGTTAACGGTTGCCCTAAAACGTGTTGAAGAACTTTGGGATGCGCAATATCAAACTGTTGAGGGCAATGAACTTCATCAACTTGCTGATTTAATTTGTGCTTATGAGAAGCCTGATTGGAATAGTTTTTTTGAACAAGCACCATTAACCGATGATGACTTTATGCCTGGCAGGTTAAATTTTAAATCAAAGTTCGCTTTTAATGAAGATAAAACTGCCGGAGGTATGTTATCAACCATATCCGTCAATACAAACATTGATGATGAAACATCAAGAGATTCAGCTTTGGCGGGTAGTCGTCTTGATGATGACAAACAACACCTGCTAGAAAGTATTATCGATATACAATCTAATCATCCTGAGCTAAGGCTGGGACAGTTATTAATAAACGCCATAAACCCTCAACAACCATGCCCTGAACTTTTTAATATTAAAGATGATGCTTTAGCTGAAAAAATAAACCTGTTCTCAACAACTATAAAGAGTTAGTAACTACGTTATGAAAAAAATACTTAGGAAACACAAAGCTTTTTACACCCGCATTTATCGCCTTGCTAGGGTTTGTGATATGAGTTTTGAGTTTACTCTGCAGATGATCAAGCTAAGAGCAGATGACAAACAATTAACGCGAAAGAAGAGATCTCATGGTAGTTTTTTGAATTGGGATACAGCTTCAATGGACACGTTAGGTTTAATGGTTTGTGAATGTTCAAAAAAAGACGGTGAAACTATCAAAATACGTGTATTTATGACTAAAGAAGAATTGCCTATCGAGCAACAGTTTTTATGGGAAGAAAGTACCTTGCATTGAATTGAATTGAATTGAATTGAATAAGTAACGATACAGACAGCAACTAAATCAAATATCAAGGAAGCCTAAATCATTTTATTTAACACCCACATGCGCTAATCGGCAGTTTGGAGTGACTAAATTGATACTTCGGCTCCTAGCCAATAGCCGACATTCGCTTTTAAGTTATTGACGGTAGCTCAGAGCCTAAAGCGGTCTGAAATGACTAGTCAAAATCATGTCAACTGATGAAAATTAAGATGCGAAATCGGACATTTCTCTAATTAGATTTTATGACTTGGCTGCGCATTTATCTTAAATGCAGCATGTAATGTTGTTCTTTATAACAAGAAACATACCCAAGAAAAAAGACCTCCTGTTTACTTGGGAAAGTATTCTTATTGCTTAAGTTTATTTTTTAGCAGCTATTGTCAAAGTAATTAATATCGTTGTATCCGGCGAGCCTACCATGCCATCCATAGAGATCCAATTATTTCCACTGTAGTTACAGGTAACGGTAAGACTATCCTTAGTCGCTATTTCTTTTGTATGCATACAGAATTTAACAAAAGGAAAGGCTTCACTATCAAATTGGTTGCTTAAAAGCCCAAAAAATTCGATATCTCTTTTCTTTTCATTATGTTTTATTTCCATTGGAGTATAGATGATTCTATCAAGAGCTTTTTTGTTTGGGTGGGGCTGTATTACAAAATCAATAGGTTCAAGTTTACTTTTACTATCACTTATCTTATTTACATAACCATTACGATATGTAAGACTTTGATGCGTGGTATACTCAGAGTGCTTGTATATTTTTAAATTGAATGTATAACCAAGGCCTATTTTTGAGAGTTTCATATTGTCAAACTCTATGTCACTAACATCTCCTTTTTCATTAGATACAACAGTGGTCTTTACCGAATCTACCGAGTTCGGGCTATGTATCACATAATCAAGATGAGATATTATACTGCCGGTTATTTCCGCTTCTGGGAATTGTTTGTAATTATGATCAGAAAACGTGTAAGGGCCGTCAGAAAACGCAGTGGGTTTAAAATACTTATCATTAACATAATCCTCTGGTAAAACACCTATAAAAGGGTCTGACAAATCAATTGAAACTAATCCCTCTCGTTTGAAATGCGCATTAAGCTCAAAAGACGCACTGCCGCTCATTGATGATCCAGAATCGTCTTCCGGCTCATCAATCACACCTGATTGTTTTATTAATACATCAATACTAACAACTCCAGGCCTATACAACTCACTTGCTTCTTCAATAAAAATATCGTCATCATACTCTTCACTATGCATTGTTGATTCATCAGCACCTTCATAATCAGAACATCCGCTTATAAAACAATAGGTTAATAGAGCTACAACAGCGATATAAAAATTCTTTTTGTACATATGGTTACTCTCTAATATGCATTACAATGTAATATGATTCAGAACTAAAAACTAATTCCTACAAGTTTAATGGCACTATTTTAACAAAGTAACATATTTTTAACAATACTTAGCCTTGTCCAATATAAATTTATTCAAACCGGAAAGGTCTATTTTGAGCTAAGCAGAAGTGATAATCTAAGTGTTGACTCTAAGGCCAGTTTTGTCGGATCACTCGTCGTTAGATAAGACAAGGCTAACGTCCGCTTTCGTATCTTTGTTAACATTAAGCCAGTGATCATCAGCACTGCGCTTTAAATTATCAGTTTTGATAATGGTCTATTATTCATGATTTTTAAAACCTATAAAGATATCCTTGCATAGGGCCTTTAGGTATCAACACTAATAATTGAGCTTGTAAGAACCATTGCTGCAATTTTGGTTTTTACCTCAGAATAAATATCAATATCGACTTCAGGAACAGATAACGAAACAATTAGCGAATACCTTGCTTTTGAATCCCAGCGCTCATGAGATGTTCGAGTTTTCCACCAACCATTAGCTGGATAAATAGCGATTTGTCCTCGCTCTGCAAGCTCAATAGCACTACCTCGCCAAATATCTTTATGAATAGACCCTTTATGCCTATTATCAATACCTACACTCCAATTAGCATCTTCTGTTTTGTCTGGTTTATCCTCTTTAGAGGCTCTACTAGCCTTATTGATACGTTTTTGGAAATCAGAACTCTTCTCTAAAGGACGTTTAACATCAAATCGAAGTTGATGACTGGCATAACTGTACTTATTTAATATATTCCGGCTAGAGGGATTAGGCTCAACAAAATAAGACAGAGTAATAGTAAGTTCAACATTTATGTCACCAAGATCTTGCAAAGTATCTTTAGGCCAAGGTAAATCATGTAAATGCATCTCGTTAGTTCTTACATCTCCACTTTTAGGCTTAATAAAAGGTTGTAGCTCATCCTGTATAACTAAAGAAAGGGAGTTGTTAGCTGTTCTAATAGCTTTTTCTAGATTAGGTACACCAAAGCCAACCATGCGAGTCAAATTACTCATATCACCCTTTTTGATATTCTGATCTGAACGCTTTGACGATATTAATGAATACATTTCATCAGTCCAGTCAGCAGAATGAACGGTTAAAGCTCTAACTGTTTCAGGCCAAAAATTGGGATATTCATACTTTATTTGGGCAGTAAATCGAGCTGCAAGTGCTGTGGCTGCACTGGTGGCATTACTGGTCTGGAAATGTCTTTGAGAAAAATCATTGTGGGTTGTTAATAAGTGAAAATCAAAGATATCATCTCGATAGTCATGCTCACTTTTTCCAATATTTCCACCTTCAAAAACCACCTCGGGCTTAATAGGTGAGTTTTTTCTATCCCAAACTAGAGATGTTGTACTGTGAGGAGATAACCCTCCTTCCTTAGCGAGTGGATAATAATCACTAGCCTCGGAAATTCTCACTTTATTAGTATACGCCCCAACACTAATCACATTCCATGCTTGGGCTGGATCATGTATATCTTGAGTTAGGTTAAAATCAGGGTAAGGAAATTGTTCAGGGGTAAAGCAATTAAATGCTGTATTGCCCGTACAAATAGTAAATAGTCGTGGGTTTTCTCCCTCACCTAAATAGTCAACGGCTAACGTATCCAATGTACTAGACCAAGATGATGGGCGACCGCGATTTGTTCCTGTTTTAGCTGAAAGAGACATGGAAAATGTTCGAGCTCGTTCAGGATTAGCATATTCTGCTTCGGAAACGGCATTAGAGGTTACAAGACCTAGAGGCTTATCTTTATTATCACCATTGTGAGCTATAACTTTTACAGACTCCAGCCTGTGATTAATCGTTGCTATTTCACTAGAGCCAAGAATATCCGTTAAATCTCCCCACATCGCAAGGCCTGCCATCTCGGTACCATGGCCTTGATTATCCACCGGAATTGCATCATCAGTAACCGTTAATTGATCGCTAATGTTTGCAAAGGGACAAAGTAAAGGATGTTCTACATTTACACCGCTGTCTATAATGCAAATGTAAGGTTCCTTGCCGTTATTAGGTTGGTATAATCGATCTAACAAATCTTGTGTCCATTGCTCCTGTTCTTCAATATCGGCAGAATCAAAAAAATCAGTTGTTACTTTAGGTGCTCTTATTTCCGCTACGCGACTTAGTAGTAATGTATTATTTGCGAGTTGATTTTGAGTCGCTTTAATTTGAATAACAGTATGTTCGGGGAATCGTAGCTTATGCAAGGAAACATCAATCTCAAGATTATTGGCTAATAATGTGAAATCGGCAATGATTTCTTTATAATGATTTATTGATTCTCTTCTTTTTTTCGGAGTAGACACCCATACTTCCCACCAAATAGATTCATTTTTATCATCAGGCAATAAGGAGTCATCATCAGACCAAATAGCAGCAAATGCAGCTGTTCGAATTGACTGTATTGAATCAATTAATTTTTGATTGTCTAAAGGTTCATCATGTTTGTTTTTTTTCTCATTTAAATAATCGGTAATTTTTTGTTCAAAGCTGTGCAGTTTTCCTTCTGGGATGAAAACAGTAGCAATAGTTTTTGTTCGGTTATCTTGGATTATTGTCTTTACGTTATGAAGTTCAATTTTTTGAGTTGCATTAGCAAGACTTTCAACAGCAATCTCAATATCAGGAAAGCTTTCAAATTCAACTTGAATACCTATACCCATTTTTAATGGAATTTCAGAGGACTTCTCCTTCAGTTGATTTAATTGGATTGAAACAGTTGATAGATCACCTCGTAATTTACCACTATGGGCTATGCGATTTCGTGCTGGGATTATTTGGGGAGAGCCGCCACCGCCACCAGGTGAAGTGAACTTTTGCGCAGTGCCGTGTGATTCTAAAAAAAAATGAGTTTTATTATAAATTTTATTCGCCATTAAATTTCCTTATTACATTGCGAAATACTGGATAAGCTACATTGCGAAATGTTGACTAATACTTTTTCTATCTTCAATTGCTTCTTGAATCATAGAGATAGTGATCGACGGATAATCATGAATTAACATCTCTTTGATTGCGTCATTCGCGGCTTGAGTAATTTCAGCATTGCTTAGGCCATCTGACTTCAATGCTAATTTTTTCCAAGAGAAATTCTTAGCAACATAAGAATGCAGTCGAGATTTGAAAAGTGAAATGATTTCATTCTCTGATGGTAACTCATAACGTATTACATCATCAAACCTTCTAAATAGCGCGTGATCAAGTGCTTCAATATGATTGGTCGCACAAACAATGACACTACTAGAGTCATCTTGCTCAATCATTTGTAAGAAGCTATTTAGGATTCGTCTTGCTTCACCTACGTCATTACTAGAGCCGCGGTGAGAGCCTAAAGCATCAAACTCATCAAAAAAATAAACACCTCTGACATCTCGAATAGCATCAAATATTTGGCGTAACTTAGCCGATGATTCACCTAAATACTTAGTTATAACCGCATCAAGACGAACTTCGAATAAAGGAAAGTTCAATTCCCCTGCAAGTACGGAGGCGGTATATGTTTTACCTGTTCCTGGCTTTCCTGCTAGGAGTAGCTTTCTTCTCGGTGATAGACCATGGTTTT
This sequence comes from Colwellia sp., assembly GCA_033852215.1. GTDB lineage: Bacteria > Pseudomonadota > Gammaproteobacteria > Enterobacterales > Alteromonadaceae > Colwellia. Next base: position 16,643 of record JAWSUX010000093.1, read on the forward strand.
TTAGTGTAGACAAATGCTTTTGCTCTTTCACTAAGCGATTTAACCTGTCTTTTACACTTGAAGAGACAATAAGATCATTGAAACGTAATTTTGGGTGGCTTGTTGTCAACAGCCCCGTAGAATCTTTAACACCACTTGCTATTGAAACAGGTAAATTATTAAGACTCTTTGTTTTTGCTTTATCAATAAGCTGTTTCAGTTCTTGGGCTAGCTTACCGTGACCACTTCTTGCTTCATGGGCCGCAACTTGAAGTGCGATAGAAAAAAATCTATCGTCATCTTTATCTATGTGCGACTGCATAAGTGCTTTTATTTGTGTTGAACTAGCCATGAAAAGAGTGCTCAAATTTAGTTACGTTAACAACACATAAGTATACATTAAAGATGATATTTCTACTATATTTCAATGGTAGGATGTTAAAGAATAGGACTATTCAGCTCATATACATTATGCAAAGACGAATTTGTCAATGCACAAAAACACCCTCCCCCTAGACATTGGCTCGTATGGATTAACAGCAACCAGCTATAAATTAAAAAGTGACATTATAAAAAAGATATGAAAAAGATATGAAATTCACATGTTTTTCTTAAAGTTTTTTTAATAACTAAACATATCTTTGTAGAGCTTTATTTTATTAGTTTTTCACAATTTTTATAAAAAATAAGTGTTACGGTGGAAACTATGCCCGCCCATATTAAGGCCAGCATTTTAGGCAATAACCTAACATTGCCCGTTAGTCATGGGCAATTAAACATAGGTATTTGGCAGGGTATATATTTAGGTGAGCATAGAAACCACGCAAGTAGTCGCACTATTGTCGCGACACTCAATGGCGAATAATAACTACTACATTATAAATATGATTAATATTGAAGCAAAATATTAACGTTTTGTTCATTGAAAATAATGTAACTTTTCTCTAATTTTTATTCTTAACTACGCATAGCGGGTTTGCACACTTTCACCAGAAAAAATCTAAATACATGATAAGTTAATACCATGTGCATTATAAAGAATAAATAAGACCTTGAAATATAGCGACTTAAACTATAAATTATCGAGCAATAAATTTACTATTAGCGGATAAGCCTCTTGTAGAAAAAAGGACTTTATCTCGTCTAATAAGCTGTTATATGCAAGGAGTAGCATGAAAATTCTAATGTTTATCACCATCACCTTTTTAAGTGGTTGCGTAGCACCTGATCCAGGAGGTCATTCCGGTTCTAACGGTAATCAGTGCAAAAGAGTTCAAAGTAGTTGTATTGGTGGGGTTTATGACGAGTGGGTTCAAAAAAATGGTGATATCTCGTGTTCTTGCAATGGTAAACTTAATATCCCAACACGCCGATATTAACCTGCATATAACAAGGCAATCAAACGGAAAATTTACAGTTGGNNTTATTGCGGCGTTAGGTGTTTATGGTAGGTGTCGATATATTTGCATTTTTTGGTGTGCTACTTTACTTATATTTAGCGGTACTTTGCATATTTAGTAAATCCAAACTCTATGCGCTTGCTGTTTTGGTGCTTGCAAGTATTCTTGCTTATTTTTATGCGATAGATAGTAAAGTCTTTACTAGTGCGTACCTCGGTTGGTTCTTTGTATTTTCATTACCAATAGGTTTAATAAGTTGCTTTATTAAGTTTATTTATAAGTGTTCTATTAATCAAAGAGTTAAAAACACCTAACAAGAAATTCAACAGGACTAAAAACAGTGGGCTATCGCTTCGCTCAGTTTAGCCCACAATTTTTAGCCCGTTAATTGGGCGTTATGTGTTTCGGAGGTAAGCTGTTGGCAATCATAGTTATCTATGCATCTCTAGTTCTTCTAACAATGAGTAATATTATTGAAATTAAACTCCTGAGCAGAAGCCGAGTTCACGATGTACTAGAAAAAATAATTATTATAACTGGCGGTGCGGTGTCTTTATGGTGTTTAAGATTTCATGTAAATACCATTTCACAAAATGAAGAGTATTTATTGGTAGCTGCTCTTTTGTATTTTGTGGTATTTAATAGATTGGTTGTATATTTTATATGTAATAGACTGACTAAGGGTTTACGCAATAAAAACACATAACAAGGGTTTTCAAGTCGGACAAA
>JAWSUX010000529.1:0-2639 GCA_033852215.1 Colwellia sp.
ATATGCCGTTTGACCACCTTGGCTATATCGACCACCACCGATAGAAATAGCCCCAGCACCTAATTTTATAGCGTCAACACTATTTTTAATGTTAGTGTGTTTTATAACTCTTGTGACTTCAATAGGGTTTAATTGAGTTATATCATTAACGATATTCTCTGATGCTTCTTCTTGTGTCTTACTGCTACTAAAATCTATAAATATATAGGCTAATAAGATGCCAAATATAAGCACGATAGTTAACAAAAGTTTACCAATCAATTTAATCAGATCCATTTCTATTTTTAATTTCCTTAAACTAATAATTATATTTTGTATGGCCGTTTTGACATTCGGTTTTACATTCTTCTGTAAAAATTTTGGCAGCTAAAGGGTGTAATGTATCAGCATCAACAATGTTTAATTTATTGGCAATTCACTATTCTCTTGTGAGACGCCCACCTAGGTGGATTTAGTTCAATGGCTTTATTTAAATGTAGGCAGGCTTCCTCTCTGAAGCCAATTTTTAGAAGTTTCTTAGCTAAATCAACACGTAGTCGTGATCTATCTCCATGTTTAAGTGCTTCTCTATAAGCTGCGATTGCTGAATGTCTATTCTTCAACCTATCAGCTGTTTCTTCGTAAGTGGTTGATTTTAACCTCTTTAATTCAGGGTTTATTTTGTAGTATGCTTTTGCATTATTGAGTATAAACTGCATCTTTTTGATAGAGCCGCCCCACCGAGGAGTTGAAAAGTTGAGCAGGATATTTCTTACATTATAACTTTGAGGTAATATCTCAAGCGCTTTTGTGAATGACTTTTGAGCTTCATATTTTCCTGAACTTTCCATGGAATATATTTGACCACGCAGTAAGTAACTAGCAAAATTGTCTGGATCAATTTCAATTGATTTTTCTAAGTCAGATAGCGCTAAATCTAAATAATACCTCATGCCATCTATTTGCATATTTGATACTTTATGGATGAATTTTTGGCCTCTACTTTGCCATGCTTTTCCATAATAATGGTATGCTCGAAGCAACCATGGTATTGGTGATTTACTGTCAAAACTAATTAGTTTAGTAAGAGCAGCCTCATGATTCTTACGTGTTGAATATAGTGAATCTAGCTCATTTTTATACTTTAACTCGCTTAGGTTGTTATTATGGCCCTGTTTCTTTAGCTCATCTAAATATGATAGCAGCTGTGTATTCTTCTCCATTTCTAGGTATGTAATTAAATTTAAATCATACTTTTTCAGTGAACGATCAAATGATGCTTGCGCGATATCTATATTTCTTGCACTCGCGTGACTTACGCTGCTTGTTAAACAGAATATGAGTACGACGGTAATTGTTTTTAATGTCATCTACTTAGCCTTTTACCAACGCTTTAATAAGCGGAAAAATAATAGTTGGCTAAGAATAAAAGAGGTCAGAGCCGTTTTAAATAATCTATATTGAAATTGATAATGTATTCAGTGGGTTGTATAAGGCCAATAAAGCCAATAGTTTCATTAGCGAGTGTGGCGGAGCATATTATCCAGTGGGGTAATAATCGTCAAGCCATTCTCGCCTGTGACGATGGCATAAAATCTTATGTTACTTGGTTAAAGCTATACAGCAAAAAATATAAAGAAGTATTATTAGGCCACCCACACGCTCTGAGGCGGACAAGCAATATTTTCCACCAACTGAAGTGATTTAATTTTTACTATTACATTTTTCAATGCAACATTTGTTAAAACTAAAGGCGGATGTAAATTGATCTGTGTAGGTTTAAATAAGTTGATTGGGTAATTTTCCTGAGATCGTCTAGACTCTAAAATTAGAGGTCTTTATAGTGCCGTCAGTAAAACTAGCGAGATAATGTTTAAGGTTTTTTAACAAAATAGATTACTAAAAATATGCTAGTTAATATCGCCTTGTCACTATTCGATAACACGGCACACGCTAGCCAATGAACAATACAAAGGAATGTGATGGGATCAGTATCATGGCAAAGAGAGGAACATAGCGAGGTTTTATATGCTCGGCAGCATTGTTTACCTGAATTTTCTCATATCAATCACTACTGGGACGAACAACGGGAACAAGTAACCGCTAAAATACTACCAGGCGAATTTTACATGTCCACTCAAAACGTAGCTATAGCAACAACGCTAGGCTCATGCATTTCTGCATGTATTTATGATTCGGTATTAGGTATTGGTGGCATGAACCATTTTATGTTACCGCTGACAAACAAGGATTCTCACCAAGTCAGCTGGGCTCAACGTGGTAAAGAAAGCGATGCAACCCGATATGGTAATTTCGCTATGGAATATTTAATTAATATTATTCTTCAAAATGGTGGCTGTAAACAGAACCTTGTTGCCAAGATTTTTGGTGGCGGAAAAGTAATAGAAAATTTGTCAGATGTTGGTATGAAAAACATTCATTTTGTACTTCGGTATTTAGCCTCAGAACAAATTAGAATTGTAAAAGAGGATATTGGACTTACTTGCCCCAGAAAAGTAATTTTCGAACCAACAACAGGTAAAGTTTTTGTTAAAAGGTTATCGAATTTACCTAATGAGACTATTGTTCGTCGTGAGAGTAATTATCGTCATCAAATAGATGAAAATCATTCAACAGAAGGTTCGGTAGAACTATTTTAA
>JAWSUX010000530.1:0-431 GCA_033852215.1 Colwellia sp.
GTATCAAAAAATATTTTTTATCGACAACAAGTTAAACAAAAATTTATAGACAAAACCTAACAGTCAAAAATAATGAACAGCTAGGATTTATATTAATTATAACTACATCGTAATTGCTAAAAACTCACTCAATACGCTGCATGAGCTTTATCTTTAGCTAAACGATTACGAGTATGTTGGTCGAATGCTTGTAAGACATTATTTCGACAAATAGTGCCTAACAAGTTGCCATCATCATCTATGACAGGATAAATCTTGGGATTATTTTTCAACATACGTTGTCCAAGCTCAAAAATACTATCATAAGGTTTAACAGACGAAACCTCTTTACGCATAATATCTTCCACATTAGCTATGTGTTCATTGTGATAAAGAACGTCTAACATTTTCGCCAAAACATCTCTCTCTGAAACAAAGCCAAGTAATTGATG
>JAWSUX010000531.1:0-2374 GCA_033852215.1 Colwellia sp.
GCAGCTAATGGCGCAGAGCATAAACCACGAGCACCTAATCCAAGGAAAAGGTATAAATTATCAATGCAAGGCGCAGCCTGATTATAAGGCCAGTTTTTATCTTTAGCTAAATGAGGGTAACTCTGCACATGCTGTTCAATATCAGGCATAGCACCGACAAGTGGCAGGTGATCTTGAGACATGCAGCGAAGGCGTGCTTTGCTTGCTGATATATCTTGTGTTTGCCAATTAATATGCTCGGTTAATTCAGGTAAACATTTATTGAGCATATTCAAATTGTAAATATCATCTTCGGTAGTCGGAACGATTGAAAAATTATTCTTCTGAAAGGTAGCCCCAATACAATGCTGTCCTTTATTATGTGGTGTTAAATAACCTTTATGACAAATGACGGTTGACAGTTTTTTGCTAACCTCATTGCCTTTCATACTAGTGATTTGGCCGCGAGTAGCCGTTAAAGGTAAAGGTTTTATTTGCTCTATTTCTATCGCATCGGCACCGGCACAAATAACTAAAACATTGGCATCAAAACTTTGAACATTACCATTTATATCATCACTTTGTTTATCGCTGATCAGGCGCCAACACTTCGTTGTAGGGTGTTGAATGAGTTTAGTTATTTTCGTTTGAGTTTCGATGCGCAGTAAGTTAGTTGTTTTTGCCGCATCAAATAGCTTATTAACTAAGTCAGCAGGATAAGCCCAACCAGCATTTGGCATAAATAAACCGCCATGATTTACTTCTATGCCAGCGAGTTTAGTGGCTTGTTGCTGATTAACACTATGTATTAACTCTTTTGGCCAAGTATTAAGTTTGTCAAAGGTTTGCTGTCTCTTGGCTAATGCATCCTTGTATGATACTTCTAATAAACCACACCAATCATGGTCAAAATTAAAACCTCGTTCTGCTACTTCTTGATAAAGCGCTCTTGCTCGCCAAAAGGCTTGTTGATAAAAAAGACTTATATCATCTTTTTGTTGGTGAAGAAGAGGATATAAAGCACCAATAGCATTACTTGAACCGCCTTGGGCAAGTGCAGTATCTTTGCAGTATAAGGTGACTTTTATGCCTTGTTTAGTCAATGCATAAGCTAGGCAAGCAGAAGCAATGCCACCGCCAATAATACTAACATGTTGAGGTTTAGTGATATTGGTTTTAAGTTGATAACCCTTACGAGTATTGGGATCCTGTTGAAATACTCCATGCATTAATTCAGCCTTTTGACCTTGTAGCGCAATTTTTTCTGTTCGAAAGCCAATTTGTTGTAAGCTTGTTTCAATAACACTGGTCAGGGTGAATGCAGTTAAACTGGCTTGGGTTTTAGATAAACGAGCAATTTGTTTAAATAGCTCTTTATTATATATGTCAGGATTTATGGTGGGTGAATCGCCATCTAAATACCAAATATCGACTAAGCCGTTTTTGCCTGTTGTTAATTGGCTTAACCCTGCTGTTGTATCTTTACATATGATGTGGAGCTTTACTTGATCATCAAAAAAATTTGCTTTAACGTTCTCAGAAATTTCTGAATTTTGAGAACTTAAGTTTTCTGATGAATATTGCGCGATCAGTAAATCAGCTAAGCTATTTAGTTGTGGCAGTACAGCTAATGACTCTATTAGTTGCTCTTTGGTTAAAGGATTTTTTTCAATACTAATGTAATGCAGGGCAGGTAGCTTCTTACTCGTTTGACTTTGTGCTTTTTGGTACGCCTGTAAGGTTAATAAAAAACTGAGCCCTGTACCAAAACTTGTTTCTGCAATAGTGACCACCTGTAACGCTTGGCTAAACACTTTGTCAACATTATTACCTTGAATGAATATTTCATCACGTTGTTGATAGTCTAATTGAGTATTCAACCCCCCCTCTTTAAAACGATTAGAATAGAGCGTGCCATTTTTTTGATTAGTAATCTTATTACTCGAACAAGTACCAGAAGTTTTTTTCGGGGGATGATTATTAAATGCAGGCAAGAGTAATCCGTATGAAACGATACTAAGGTAAAATATTAGCCAACATTTTACCTTAGTTAGTTGATCTTGATCAGCATTATTTCCCTATTGTAGTACCTTAATCAGTAAAAGGACGTAGCTATCTTTGTTGTAATGTCTTATTATAGCGTACATGTGTACGCTGGTTTTTTTCAAACAATTGATATAACCAGTTTAAAGGTCGTTATTGTTGGTAATGGCTTCAGATTTTTATAATGTCTTATAATCTCTTATAATAAAAAGTTGGTAAGTAAAATGAAACGTGTCGTCATCACAGGTCTAGGTATCGTATCAAGCATAGGTAACAATGCAGAAGAGGTTTTAACCTCGTTAAAAGCAGGGAAGTCGGGTATTTCTCATGCAGATAGTTTTGCAGAAGCTGG
>JAWSUX010000532.1:0-685 GCA_033852215.1 Colwellia sp.
TACCGATAATTTTCCCGTTAAGTAATCCATCGCGTCAAGTAGAAGCAACACCTTCACAAGTTATTAATTGGACAGAAGGCCAAGCGATTGTTGCAACAGGCAGTCCTTTTGATCCTGTTGAATTTCAAGATAAAAAATATCCTGTTGCTCAATGTAATAATAGCTATATTTTTCCTGGTATTGGTTTAGGTGTGGTAGCAGCTAATATTAGCCGTATTACTGATGAAATGTTGCAAGTTGCTAGCGAAAGGCTTGCTTCGGCATCGCCACTGGCAAATAAAGAATCGGATGAGTTATTACCGCCACTTACGTCTATTGCACAATTAAGTAAAGATATTGCCTTTGCTATAGCTAAAATTGCTTTTAAACAAAACTTAGCATTAACGCTTAGCGATGAGGATTTATTAGCTAAAATAGAGCGTAATTTCTGGAAAGCCGAATATCGGCAATACCGCCGAACGAGTGTTTAGTTTCTAAAAAAATTACGCTAACACTTAAAAGAGATTGAAACGTGAATTCAGCCTTTAACATAATTATGTTAAAGGCTTTTTTATTTCATTGTGCTTTTATTAGGATCTTATTCGTCTTTAGTCTATAATGCGCAAAAATTTATACAGCTTTATGTTTTTGTATAAATAAAAATTTTATTACTATTTTATTTTTAATTTAATCTATCGAGAGGAGC
>JAWSUX010000094.1:0-9230 GCA_033852215.1 Colwellia sp.
TTTTGAGGTTCAATTAGAAAAATTAAATGGCGCAGAAGGTTTAATTCCTGACATTACTTTTACCAGTGGTGTTAACCCGCTTAACCATTTAAGTGCTGGTTTAAGCCCTGCACTCGATTCATTAGCCGCGTATGTTAATGGTTTAGGCAAAGACACGGTAAAACGCTCACCCTATCGAACTTATACCGGCCAGTTAACCGCGGCTGCAATGAGAGGGAAAACTGTGTTTGATAACGATAACTGTGCTTCGTGCCATGCTAGCAATAGCTATCGTGATGGTTTAGCGCATGATGTTGGCACCATAACAACAGCCTCAGGTAATCGATTAGGTGGTGTGTTATCCGCGATAAGAACACCTACTTTAATCGAGCTGTGGAATAGTGCCCCCTATTTACATGACGGTAGTGCAGCGCAATTAAGTGATGTTTTTACCATAGGAGATCACCAAAGAGAATTCACAGGCAGTGAACAAGCCGATTTACTTGAATATTTACGCAGTATTGATAGAGAGGTATATATTGATGATGAGTAAAGTTTATCAGTAAATATTTAGTCAAATTACAGTCTCAGTAAAACATAAAGCACCATTCATCTGGTGCTTTTTATTGTCTCAAAATTATTAACGGGCTAGACAAGTCTATTACTCAATAGCCACTTACATTTTTAACGGTAAATAAGGGCTAGTGTCAGTTATGAGCCTGTTATATAGGGGAATATATTCAGCCTAATTAACCATAACATCAGGTTAATTACTTAGTGCAAGCCGCAATAGGATGAATTACGGCTTTGGTGATTTTTCCATACTGAAATTTAGCCAGAGGCGGGTTGATATAGCCAGTAAACGCCTGTGATCTCCACTGAGGTAACAAGTGAGTATTTGTAGTTAAATTAACAATTACCCCTGTTGATTTTTGAATTTTACGCTTGTTTTTACTATAGATATTGTTACTACCATGTTTGGCAGAAAAGTCGCTAGGTAAATTATTAGCAAAACTTTTCTCGCGACTGGCAGCAACGATGCAAATTCTGTTTTCAGCGGCACGAGATAATAAATTATACTCCACCTCGCTCGGCTCTTGAATATCAAAAGGCACCAATAACAAATGAATGCCCTTTAACGTTGCTACTTTTACTATTTCAGGTATATTCGCGTCATCGGCTGTTAGCATAGCAACATCTATATTCCCTTGCTCTAAGGGTAATTCTATAATCATTAACTCATTACCGAGTGACGTCCACTGATACCTTTGGCAAAAATGCAATTGCTGTTGTGTTGCAAATACACCATGTTCACTTATTAATACGGCTTGATGCATTCCTTCAATAAGTAAACTTGTGCATAGGTATTGAAAAGGCCTTAATACAGAGCTGACTCGCTTGATGAGCTGCTCACTCAAACAAGCGATATGGATTCGTTGTTCATCACTACTCGTGATTTGTTTATCTGCAAGAAAGAATAATTCAGGTAATTGAATAATGTCACTGAGGTTGTTTTCAATATAATGACAAACATCTTCAATGGCCTGCTTGTTAGACTTGTATGTTGCAAATATAGCAACATTGGCAGTGTCTGGAACTTTATCAGTTCTGTCAGCTTTATCAGCTACGTGTTCATTCTGGGGCGCTTTCTTTGTAGGTGCTGTTAGCGTTTGATAAAGCTCAGGACGTAACTGTTTGATAAGATCAGTGCCATCAGGACGGAATTTGTTGTTGGACGCAGCCAAATCGATATCCGCAAAAACAAAACCCTCTTCATTGTTGGTTATTTTTGCTAGCACTCTACCATCGGGAGAAACTATCTGGCTTTGACCAATTCCAGAAATATGTTCTTGAGGAATAGCTCTTTGGTCGTGTGACAGTTCTGGTGGCATCAGTAAGCCAACTTTATTTGCCGTTGCTAAAAATACGCTATTTTCGAATGAGCGAGCAGGATCATGTAAGCTACTTTGATCTATTGCGAACGAGTTTATTGAATTACACAATAGTTGTGCACCATGTAAGGCTAATCTGCGTGATGACTCAAAGGTCATGCTATCACTACCCGTCAATAGTCCAAATTTTCCAATAGGTGTTGAAAAAACGTTAGAAACGTTACTCGCGCTAATGAAAAAATCATTTTCATGCCCCACCAACGTTTGTTTGTCCTCTTGATGAATAAGTTTTCCAAGTGGCGAAAATACGCAGGAGGTCACACTAATATTAGATCTAATTGAACCATCTTGGTGTTCACGTAACAAATCTCGTCGTAAAGTCACATTGATGACAATGTAGCAGTCATGCTTTTTCGCTTGTTCGGCTATTCTTTGTAGAAAATCCCCATCAAGATGTAAGGCTGCATTCCATGCCTGATTATGATCTGCATAACAAGATAACGTATTACAATATTCAGGAAGAACGATTAGAGATGGTTCGCATACTGCCGTTTCATTGATCATACGAATACAGGTTGCTAGGTTTTCTTGAGTATTTGAGGAGGTGGCAAACTGAGAAACGGCGACTCGCATGATTTATATTTTCCAGATAAGGAATGATTATTTGAATGAAGCAATGTAAAACATTACGTATTATAGACGGGATTTTACCTTAAAAATCGATGAGAGAGGTTATTTAAATATGTTTTTACTTGCTCTACCTACATAGCAATAAACTTCTTTTCTCTAAAAGACTCAATCAGATCATCAAGTGCTTTTTCATGTTGATACTCGGAGTTATGCGAAATTAATCGACAAAACTTTACTGCTTCTATTGCTCTATTATCTCCATAAATAGCTAATACTTTGCTTAAAAACTCTTTGTTTAATGAAAAGGATTTACTTAAATAATCTAACATACTTATAAAGCTAGTGAAGGTCAGTCCGTCAAACTCAAATGTACTATCATCTGGTGTAATTTCAATGGAGATACCATCGATACATAATTCCCAACCACTATAATTAACGCGCTCTTTAGCAATTAAATACATTGGCCAACCACTTCTTTTAAAACCATCAAATGCGTTACCATGTAAACCTGACTCTTGCAGTTCTTTTTCTGTCCAATTTGCCCCTATAGATAATGCTTTAGCACTTCGCTTAACTATTTTTTCTTTGATTAGTTCTTTAAGTTTTATTAATGAATTAACGTCGTTGTGACACCGATAAGATTTGCATTCATCACAAATTGGCATGTTAACTGAGTGATTATTTTGATGCTTTGGTAATACGGTTACAATTGTTTGGTGAGAGCCTTCTCCACAAAACCAACAGGTAAAGCGACATTCGAATGGTATATCTATATCTAGCACATCCATACGGGTTTAGCCTTTGTGTTAAAATTTACCATAATTACAATCACCTAGAAAAAACAACGTTGTTTAAATAAATGATCATATCACTTGCTTGAAATCACCGAAAGAAAACTTGCAGCATTCTGATTTTATTGATTTTCCTAGTGACATATATAAGTCAATAATTATATGATGCGTTTAGGAATTATGATTTATGATGCATTTGATAAAAGTAATACGATAAAATTAAATAACTCAGCAAATGGCTATATCAGCAACTACTGACAAACAAAATAACACAAGGAATTATTATGAAAGGCGCAGGCGGTACTTCGGGTGGTTTAGGCCATTTTTTTATTGGTCTTATTATGATGTGCGGTGGCTTTTATATGTTATTAAATGCTATTACCGTGACATCCAGTTTTGGCATGGGCATGCGTTTATACGGAATGTCAGCGATGGGGGGCAATTATAATATCACTAGCGGAATTATCATGATTCCCTTTATGTTTGGGGTAGGATTGATTTTTTATAATAGTAAAAATGTTCTGGGTTGGATACTGTCACTAGGTTCAATTAGCGCTTTAATTTTTGGTGTTATTTCTTCGATTCGATTTTCTTTTAGAAGCATGACTTCATTTGATCTGATTGTTATCTTAGTTTTAGCTATTGGTGGCTTAGGTTTGTTTTTACGTTCATTAAAAGCGTTAGATGAAAAGTTACCAGATTAATTTTAAAGCTTAGCAGCAATGTAGGAACACTTTGCTGCATGGATAATATTCCAAATGTTCATCCTTTAGGCATGGAAGATATAATTACCGTAGCCATAGCCAAAGAAATAGGAATAGATTAATGACTGAAAGAACTTTTGTTGGTTTCCCTGAAATAGACACCCAATATTGGCAGTTATCTGACCCTGCTTGGGTAAAGCAGCGCCAAAGTGAATGGCTTAGTATTGAACCTATGTTGTTAGGGTTTATGAACAAAAGTAAAAAAGCACTTACTATTATTAAGCGTTATTTTTTAAAAGGTATAATGCCTGATTTTGAAAAACTAAAAGAATGGCAAAACTATGAGCGTCATCTTGATTTATTTAGTTTTTTATGGTTGCATCCCTCATGGGATGAAAAGGTATTAATAGATTTAAGAAATGCTTACGTGCACAGTCATTTAGTATTACAAGAAGATGTAGATAACGGTTTTAGTAACTTGGTGAGTAGCTGCACAGTTTTCGCATGCCAAGACTGGAGTGTAAATGATGATGTTTCACATGTAGTTAATACAGGCGGCTATAATGAGCTGTTATTTAAAGTCATCATGGGTGATTTATTGATTCACACTATTCCTGAATATAGAGATAAAACTCAAGGAGGAGGCTGGCAATCAGAAAAGCCTAAAGAGGGAATACAAGACCTTTTTTATAAAACAAAATGGCTCTGTAATCAATATAGACATGAACTTGCTGAAGATTGTTTGTTTCAATACCCAGTAGTAATGCAGCTTTGGTACATGGGGAGTAGCAAGCAAAAAGATTTTTTCACCCGTAAAAAATTTGTGAGATTTATGCCTTTATTAAATAAAGGCCTATATAGAATCCATCACTTTGATGATATGAATGAAGGTGATACAGCGCGTAGTCGGTTTGTTAAAATTGCTAGAGATCTTCTAAATGACGGTGATTTTGATGCAGAATTTAAGCAACGTTGGTTAGATGTTAAAGCGGGTGAAATTGTAGTTGAAGATGCTTGGGAACGCTAAAGTTAAAATAAAGGTAAACATTTTAGCATGTGTTTACCTTTATTGACTGCTATTAAACAAAGTAACTGTTTATTGTTCAAACTCTTTTAATGTGACCGCTAGCAAGCCGTTGGCATTTTCAAGCCATTGAGCTTGCCAGTAATCCGTGCTTGCTTGCGCTTGTATGTTGTTGGCCGACATAGCTTTTAATAACAGTAAAAACGCTGAGCCAAAATCAGTGGCACTGTTATCTCTACCTTCTACGGTAAACTCCATGCCAAGCGGTGAATTTGTATGAGTTACCTCCATGTCATCAACACTTTCGTCATAACACGTTAAGTACATTTTAATAACATCATCGCCAACATCATAATTTGAATGGGCTGTAATAGCAGAAGTAAAATGGCTAGCAATAAGTTCAGGTTTATACTTATTAATTAATACTTTTGCTTGTTCATTTTCATAAAGTTCAAGATGCTCTATTAAAGCTTCTATATCGTTTTGGTGTTGCTGGCTAGGTAACTCAATATTTACCTGCATATAAAACTCTTCAGACATGGTTATCTGCTTATTTATTTTAAAAACGCTTGATAAGCCAAGTTATCCGTTTCTTCTTGCCACTGATAACCTAAGTCATCTAAGTGTTGAAAAAACTCGTCTTGTTTTGTTTTATCCAGTTCAAAACCAGCTAATACTTGGCCAAAAGCTGCGCCGTGGTTGCGATAATGAAAGAGGGTGATATTCCAATGCTCGCCCATCGCTTGTAAAAATTTCTCTAACGCACCAGGGTGCTCTGGAAATTCAAAACTAAATAATCGCTCACTACTCTGCTGTTCACCAGTAATGTGCTTACCGCCAACCATGTAGCGGACATGTAACTTAGCCAGTTCATTATCAGTGAAATCACGTACTTTGTAGTTAGCGCTTTCCAAATCCTGTAATAACTGTTGTCGTTCTTGCAGGCTGCCACCTAAGCGAACACCAACAAATACCTCTGCACTTGGCTCACCAGCATAACGATAATTAAATTCGGTAATAGCGCGGTTGCCAATTGCCTGACAAAAACGTTTAAAGCTGCCTTTCTCTTCTGGAATGGTAACGGCTAATATCGCTTCTTTCTTTTCACCTAGTTCGCAACGTTCAGATACATAACGCAAGGTATGAAAGTTCATGTTTGCGCCTGAAAGTATGGCGGCTAATGACTCATTACCTTTACTGGTTTGCGTATACTTTTGTAAACCCGCTAATGATAAAGCACCTGCTGGTTCGGCAATTACGCGTGTTTCTTCGAAAATATCTTTAATTGATGCACAAATCTCATCGGTTGTGACGGTGATTACACCATCACAAAACTGTTGAATCAAACCGAAAGTATTTTCACCAATACGTTTAACGGCAACACCATCGGCAAACAGGCCTACCTGTGTTAAATCAACGGGTTTTCCTGCTTCTAGTGCTGCTTTTAAACAAGCGGAATCTTCAGCTTCTACGCCGATAATTTTGGTGTTAGGGCTCAACTGCTTTAAATAAACGGCCATACCTGCGAGTAAACCACCACCGCCAACAGGTATAAAAATGACATCAGCATGAGGCAATTGTTGTAACAGTTCTTTTGCTACAGTGCCTTGACCAATGATAACGTCAATATCATCGAAGGGATGAATGATGGTCTTTTTTTCTGCTTTGGCATACTCAATTGAAGCGGCTTGTGCTTCATTAAAACTACTGCCAACTAAACGTACTTCACCGCCAAAACGTCTAACATTATCTACTTTGATGTCTGGTGTGGTTTTTGGCATCACGATGGTTGCTTTGATACCTAGTTTATTTGCAGCGAGTGCTAAACCTTGCGCATGGTTACCTGCCGAGGCCGCGATAACACCATGAATGCATTGCTCTTCGGTTAAACTATTGAGCTTGTTATAAGCGCCACGTAATTTAAACGAATGCACGGCTTGTTGGTCTTCACGTTTTAAATAAATTTGGTTATTTAAACGAGTAGATAATTTATTTAAGGTGGTTAGTTCAGTTTCAACCGCTAGATCATAAATAGGGGCAAGTAGAATACGACGTAAGTAATCTAATGGCTCGTGTGGTGATGTTTGCTTGAGTGTTTCTGTCATTAGATTTACCTAGGGATTATATTACTATTTGTATAGTTAAGGCTGAGCGCGACGAAAGCCGCGCTGATAGTGATGATATTTCAAATTAGCGTTTTGGGGCACCAGGGTGATTAATACTCAGGTGCCTTTTTTATTTATTGTTGTTAATCAACTAAACCATCAAGTAATGCACGATTACGTACCGCGCCTTTATCGGCACTCGTTGCTAACATTGCGTAGTTCTTTAATGCATAGCTAATTGGACGAACACGATCTTTAGGTTTCCAAGCGGCTTTGCCTTTAGCTGTCATCGCAGCGCGACGGGTATCAAGTTCAGCTTCAGATACTTGTAATGTAATCTCACGATTAGGAATATCAATGTGAATGATATCGCCTTGCTCAACTAACGCGATAGTACCGCCGTCAGCTGCTTCTGGTGAAACATGACCAATTGATAATCCTGAAGTACCACCTGAGAAACGGCCATCAGTAAGTAACGCACAGGCTTTACCTAAGCCCATAGACTTTAAGTATGTGGTTGGATAAAGCATTTCTTGCATACCCGGACCGCCTTTTGGACCTTCATAACGAATAACAACCACTTCACCGGCTACAACTTTTTTGTCTAAAATACTTGCAACGGCATCATCTTGGCTTTCAAAAATGTGTGCGGGGCCGGTAAATACTAAGTTGTCGTCACTTACGCCGGCTGTTTTAACTACACAGCCATCAACGGCAATATTGCCTGAAAGTACCGCTAAACCACCTTCGGTTGAAAAAGCATTATCAAGACTACGAATGCAGCCGTTGGCACGATCATCGTCTAAGGTATCCCAACGACAATCTTGACTAAAGGCTTTTGTGGTACGAATGCCAGCAGGGCCAGCACGGTAGAATTTTTTAACGTCTTCATCGTCAGTCAGGGTAATATCATACTTAGCAATTACATCAGCTAACGTACTACCTAAAACATTAGGCACATCGGTGTTTAATAAGTTAGCACGGGCTAACTCACCTAGAATAGCAATTACACCACCAGCGCGATGCACATCTTCCATATGGTAGTCAGGCGTTGACGGGGCAACTTTACATAATTGCGGCACAATGCGTGATAATTTATCCATGTCTTCCATGGTGTAATCAATTTCAGCTTCTTGCGCGGTTGCCAATAAATGCAAGATGGTATTGGTTGAACCGCCCATCGCGATATCTAAACACATCGCATTGTGTAAAGCTTCTTTACAGGCAATATTACGTGGTAATGCAGATTCATCGTTATCTTGATAATAACGCTTAGTTAAGTTAACGATTTCTTTGCCAGCGTCTAAAAATAATTTTTCTCTATCGGCATGTGTTGCCAGCATTGAACCGTTGCCCGGTAAGGCTAAACCAAGCGCTTCAGCTAAACAGTTCATTGAGTTTGCAGTGAACATACCAGAACATGAGCCACAGGTAGGACAGGCAGAACGTTCGATTTTATCGCTGTCTTCATCACTTACGGTTGGATCGGCACCTTTAATCATGGCATCAACTAAATCAAGTTTGATGATTTGATCGCTAAGTTTGGTTTTACCCGCTTCCATCGGACCACCTGAAACAAAAATTACCGGAATGTTCAAACGCATTGCAGCCATCATCATGCCCGGAGTGATTTTGTCACAGTTGGAAATACAGACCATGGCATCAGCGCAATGAGCGTTTACCATATACTCAACAGAGTCAGCAATTAAATCACGTGATGGCAAACTATAAAGCATGCCTGCATGACCCATGGCAATGCCATCATCAACTGCAATAGTATTGAATTCTTTGGCAACACCGCCTGCTTCTTCAATTGCACCAGCAACTAATTGCCCCATGTCTTTTAAATGCACATGACCAGGAACAAATTGAGTGAAAGAGTTCACTACCGCAATAATAGGTTTACCAAAGTCGCCGTCTGTCATGCCTGTTGCGCGCCATAGAGCACGAGCACCTGCCATATTACGGCCTTGAGTAGAAGTTGCAGATCTTAATTTAGGCATGGTTTTGGTATCCCATTAAAGGTGAATAAAGGAGAGTGATTTTATTTTAAAAGTCCACTTTAGTATTGCTGAGTAAATGAACTTTTAAAATAAGACTGCTTT
>JAWSUX010000533.1:0-1038 GCA_033852215.1 Colwellia sp.
TTCACTCATCACCTCGTAAACTAACTTCACCACCATATACAGGTTTTGTTTGGCCGTTCACTTCAAGCAATAATGCACCTTGATTATTGATGCCGCGACAAATCCCCTGAGTAACTCGTTCCCCAGTAAATAGTTTAACGCGCTTATTTAGATATATATCAAAACCATGCCACTCATCTAACATAGAATTTAAGCCATGTTCACTGTGCTGCTCTAATCGTTGCCATAAACAGTTGATGAGATGCGCACTTAACTCATTCCTATTAAGTTGACTAACACTATGCGATTGTAAATCTGTCCAACGTTGATCGATTTCTGTCGCAGATTTTTCCGGCATATTCAAATTAAGACCAATGCCAATAACACTATGACTCGGCTCAAGAGCTTGCCCTTCAAGGTCGATCAAAATTCCCGCTAACTTAACACCACCTAAATAAATATCGTTTGGCCACTTCAATTGTACCTGTACACCGCAGTGCAGTTTAATAGCATCACTAACCGCCAGAGCAGTAACTAAACTAAGTCCCATAGCAGCCGATAACCCTTGCTCTAAATACCAATACATCGAAAGGTATATTTGCGAGCCAAAAGGAGAAATCCACTGCCTTCCCCGCCTGCCCCTACCAGCACTTTGGTATTCAGCTAAACAAACCTGCCCTTGGTTAAGCTGTTCAGGTAAACGGCGCATTAGGTAGTCATTGGTTGAATCAATAATGCTATGTACTTCTACTAAGGAACCGTTAATTACCCTATCTAATGCTAATTGACTTAGTATTTTTTCTTTATTTAATAGGCACAAAGGTTTTGATAATTTATAGCCCTTACCTGTGACAGAATAAATATCTAACCCCATAGCCGACAATGCCTTAATATGTTTAGCAATGGCCGCGCGGCTTACGTTAAGTGCTTCTCCAAGTTGTTGCCCTGACACAAAATGCCCCTCGGCAAGCGCATGAATCAAATATTCTTTAATCATTTCTCTTCACTTAACTGTAAGGTATCAACTAGAGATGAAAATGATACCTCTCCTTGGGAGGA
>JAWSUX010000534.1:0-888 GCA_033852215.1 Colwellia sp.
CCCGCACACTTAACAAAAGTATTGTTGGAGAACAATGACAATTCAGCGACTAAGCACAGCACAAAGAAAACACATGCACCATCTCAACTGAAACCACTTATTATTGGTTGCTGCCTTATTCTTGCCCTAGCGGGACCTGCTTGGCAACAACTGCCACAACCTGTTTATCAACTAGACCGTGGCTCAGTTCTTATCATGGATATGTCTTATTCCATGTATGCAACAGACATTAAACCAAACAGGTTAACTCGTTCACGTTATAAAGCGGTTGATTTATTAGAAAAAATCAATGAAGGAGATATGGGCTTAATAGCCTACGCGGGAGATGCTTTTATTATTAGCCCCTTAACGCAAGATATTCGTAACATTGAATTACTACTACCGTCACTTTCTCCAGACATTATGCCTGAATTAGGCTCAAATGCTCTTGCGGCCTTAATGTTAGCGAATGAAACATTAAAAAACTCAGGTCGCCTCTATGGTGATATTTATTGGTTTACTGATGATATAGATAACGAAGACATGGCTGATATTTATGATTGGTCTGCTGAGTTTGGTCATAATTTACATATTTTAGGTGTTGGTACACAAACGGGCGCTCCGATAAAACTCAAGACGGGAGAGTTACTAAAAGATAATAGCGGCGCGATTGTTATGCCTAAACTACCTTCTGCTCGGTTAGCTGCCTTAGCTCAACGCGGTGGTGGTAACTACAGCACCATTACCAATGATGATAGTGATATTAATTACCTAACCAAGAGCCTAACTAACCAGTTAGCTGATGGCTTAAATGAAAGCTTAAATGAAAGTTCAACACTAACATCACAGAAAAAAAGCGACCAAAAACAGCAAATACAAGGTGATCAATACCAAGAAGAAGGTCCTTGG
>JAWSUX010000095.1:0-10327 GCA_033852215.1 Colwellia sp.
GGGCCTTCCATCATAATATCTAAGGCTGAAACGATACGATTTGGTTTACCGAAGTCTGTTTCCCAAGGTTGTTCAAAATTAGGAATACGTAAGTTTGATACAGAAAAACCAACCAAACCAGCTTTAGGTTTAGAGCCAATACCGGTAGCGCCTTCATCTCGAATTTCACCACCACTGCCTGTTGCCGCCCCTGGATAAGGAGAAATAGCTGTTGGGTGGTTATGCGTTTCAACCTTCATTAAAATTTGAATGTCTTCGTGGTTGTAACCGTAAATGTTCGTTTCTGGATTTGGGAAGAAACGACCGCCTTTATTACCTACCATTACCGCTGCGTTATCTTTATACGCACTTAAGACAAAGTCAGGGTTAACTTCGTGGGTATTACGGATCATTTTAAATAATGATTTAGGTTGTTTAACGCCGTCGATAGTCCAGTCAGCATTGAATATTTTATGACGACAATGCTCTGAGTTGGCTTGTGCGAACATGTAAAGTTCGATGTCGTGTGGATTACGACCTAGTTTGGTGAAGTTTTCAAATAAGTAATTAACTTCATCCTCCGCTAATGCTAAGCCCAATTCTACATTAGCTTTTACTAATGCGCTTTTACCACCATTTTCAATATCAATTGCCGTTAATTCACCTGGCTCGGCGGTAGCAAAAAGCGACGTTGCTTGTGCCATTTCAGTAAATACCGTTTCCATCATCCGATCTGAAATTAAGTTGTTCAGCTGTGCTTGTTGTTCAGCTGATAAGTCATCACTACCTTCTGATAAATAAACGTAATAAGCAATGCCGCGCTCTAAACGCGTAATTTTTGCTAAACCACAGTTATGAGCAATATCGGTTGATTTTGAAGACCAAGGCGAAATAGTTCCTGGGCGTGGTGTTACTAATAAAAACTGACCAACAGGCTCGTGCTCTTCAATCGTTGGACCATATTTAAGAAGTTGTTGTAAAACGTGAAACTCTTCATCATTAAGTTCAGCTGAAATATGCGCGAAATGGGTAAATTCCGCATAAATTTCTGTCACAGGAAGTTGTAATTCAGCACATTGAGTTAATAGTTTTTTAACTCGAAAGTTTGAAAGTGCCGGAGCGCCACGAAGGGTTTTCATCAACATCGTCATAGGGTAATCACCAAGTGTTATGTAGGGTTTTGGTTAGCTAACTTTAATTGCTGCAAAAGTAACCGTTAAGTTTAACTGAACTTACTTTAGCTTAACTAAAAATCGCGCGTATTATAGTTGAAAACCACATTGAAAAATAGCGCTTTATGAGTGTAATAACTGATGGAATAAGGTGAATAAATGTCACGGTAAGAGAAGATGGCAGTAAGAATAAAAAAAGTGCTTGGCTAACAAGACAATACACGACACAATTAGCGTTATGAAAAAACACTTCACCAAAACAAAAAGTATTGTAATTAGCCATAAAGTTATCAAAATTTTATGGCTTACCTTAACGCTTTTTTTGCTTAATGGCTGTGAGAAAAAAAGTAATACCGCTAGTTTAACGCGTATTATTGAACGCGGTTACATCAATGTGGGTACGCTTTATGGCCCTACTAATTATTATGTGCAAGCAGATGGTTTTGCTGGTTTTGAATATGAGTTGGCAAAAAAATATGCACATTCACTTAATGTCGACTTAAAAATAACCCCTAGTTATTCTTTAGATGAGCTTTTTATAAAGTTAAATACAGGAGAGTTAGATGTCTTGGCCTCAGGACTTGCTATCACCGATAAGCGTTTGCAGCGTTTTCGCTTTGCACCTAGTTATCAAACAATCAGTCAAAAATTAGTCTTTAAACAAGGTAATCTAAGACCTAGAAGGGTGAGTGATTTAACTGGTAAATTAGCAGGTAAACTTATGGTTACTGCAGGTTCTAGTTCGGTAGAAAACTTAGAAGTTTTAAAAACACAACATAATGAGCTTACTTGGCTTGAGACTAGCGAATACGATAGCGAAGAATTATTAGAGCAAGTGCTTAATGGTGATATTGATTACACGGTTATAGACAGTAATGCTTTGGCAATCACTCGCAGGTATTACCCTGAAGTGAGTATAGGTTTTAGTATTCAAAATCCTGAGCCTTTAGCTTGGATGGTAAGTCAAAATGCTAAAGATGATATTCTTGCTAGCCTTATTGAGTTTTTCGGTCAAGTGCATCAGGACGGAACGTTATTGGCTTTAGACAATAAATATTATGGTCATATTGAAGAATTTAACTATGTTGAAACCCGTACTTTTATTAAAGCAGTAGAAAAAACCTTACCTAAATACAAAGCATTATTCCAAAAATACGCTCAAGATATTGATTGGCGTTTATTGGCGGCGATAAGTTATCAAGAGTCGCATTGGCGACCCCATGCTCGTTCTCATACGGGCGTACGTGGCATGATGATGTTAACCTTAGTCACCGCAAAACAAATGGGTATTAAAAGCCGTTTGGATACAGAGCAAAGTATTCGTGGTGGTGCTAAATATTTTCAGCGTATGATAGATAAAATGCCTGATAGAATTCCAAGCCCTGACAGAACTTGGTTTGCGTTAGCGTCATATAATGTTGGTTTTGGTCATCTTAATGATGCGCGTATTATCACACAACGCCAAGGTGGTGATCCTGATCGCTGGGTTGAAGTGAAAAAACGTTTACCGCTATTACAACAAAAAAAATATTATAAAAAAACTAAATATGGCTATGCGCGTGGCGAAGAGCCTGTGAGCTATGTGGAAAACATTCGTCGTTATTATGATACGTTAGCTTGGCTTGATGTAAATGCTCAAAAAAAAGCGCAGGCTAAAACACTGCTTGAAAAAGTTCCTTCGAAAGATACTCTTATAGATGAAACCTCTATAGATCGGACACCCCAATAATAACTTGCATGATCCCCTAGCTTAACGTTTACAAAAAATAGACACCTTTGTCATTAACTCGTCATGTTCTACCTATCAGATTAATAGTATTAGGGTCTGTTGACCTTTCGCGGTTAAATTTTGTTCGAGATAAAAGTGTTTTAATCGCGGCGAGTAGTGCCTAGCCTAGTCATTCTAAGTAAATACTACTGAACAAAGAGTAATACTCTTGTAGCCGAACCCTTTGGGCAGTGTTTGTTGATCTTTTTATAATAATTATAAATCTGCAGTTTATCTGTCTGTAATTATGAGTTTTGATGATATTGCTTTATTTCACTGAAACTAACCATCTGATAGTCGAATATAAATAAAAAATCAGCTTGCATACCAAGAAAAAATAAAACTTCAGGACTTAATGATGATTCTGGTCAACCCTTAATTGAGTAGAAAGTTCAAATTCGCTATCTGTGCATTACCTTTAAAAATCAACTCAAAATAGTTGATTAATAACTTTATTATTTAACCAGTAAGATTCATTTTTCTTTAGCTTGGGCCACTATTGCTTTAGCAGTCATCAATTATACCTCTCCTTGTGTACTACTAAAGAGTTATATAAATAATCCGTATATTCACTATTCTACACCATGATGATGGGTATATGGATCGTGTATGTTCATTATTAATCTTATTAATGATCGAGATTCTAGTGAAAATAGAACATTGATTAGATTTTATAGACTAAAAAGCTAGCAAGTAAAGCTTATTAAAGTTGAATTTTCTACTGATAAAAACACAATAAAACAAGGGTGTTCATGAAAAAGTACAATAGAAATAGAAGTTACTTAGCTTTGGCAATCGCCGCGGTATTAACTAGTAATGTTACTTTTGCAGCTGAAGAAGTAAGTGTAGAAGCAGAAAACTTACAACAAGTACTAGTCTCTGTTACTTCTATTGGCGCAGAAGATATTGCACAAAACGGTATTACAGATGTTACAGATATTCAAAAATACGCCACTAACACCACATTACAAGTAAGCCATGGTACTAGCTCTACGTTAACTGCTTATATTCGTGGTATTGGTATGTCAGACCCTGCTTGGGGTTTTGAACCCGATGTAGGTATATACGTTGATGACGTTTACGTTGCTCTCCCACAAGGCGTAATGGAAATTATTGACATTGAACACGTAATCATATCAACCTGTTACCCCATAGTATTAAGGGTTCAATATGTTTCAAGCTAAGATTGTTATTGCCGACGATCACCCATTAATTCGTACCGCGATGAAGCAAACCGTGATAGAAATATTGCCAAATGCGACAATACAAGAAGCATCAAACTTTAGGGGGTTGCTGGATATAATTGAGAAGTCACCTGAACTAGAAATTGTTTTTTTAGATTTGCATATGCCGGGTAATGATGGTTTTACTGGCCTAACGCTATTACAAAAGAATTATCCTGATTTAATTGTTATCATGGTTTCTTCTGATGACGAGCCTTTTATTATACAAAAAGCGATTGATTTAGGCGCAACTGCTTTTATTCCAAAATCTGTTGGCCTAGGTACTATTACAAACGCTATTAATTCTGTGCTTGCTGGTAATTCTTGGTTACCCGACAATATTGGTACTAATATTGAGCAAGAAAACGGCATTAAAAAATTAGCTCGGCAACTTGCGAAATTAACTCCGAAGCAATATGAAGTATTGTCACTAGTGGCTGATGGAAAGCTTAATAAACAAATTGCCAGTGTTTTAGCTATTAAAGAAAATTCGGTAAAACAACATGTGTCAGCTATTTTATTGCGATTAGGTGTCTATAATCGAACTCAAGCTGGCTTAATCTATCAACAGCTAATGTCAGCAACACAAGATAGCATAGCTAACCTTGACCAAAAGGAACATCTTTGTCATTAAATCGTCATATTGCTAATCGGTAATTCTTGCTTGATAAATGATCAAAACATCGAATATATTAAGCAATTAAGCAAATAGTCAACGAAAAAAACAACTTCATCGTCAGCACATAAAAATGGTTAACCGACGACAGTTTTACTTTAATCAAGTCATGCTAACGGAGCAAGTAAGCTGAAGCAGGTAAATTAATATTCGCTAATCTATTTATCTTGTCGTTGTTTGTTTTCTTGCTTTTGTGCTTTTTTTTCAGCTCTGCGTCGTTTAAAAAAGTTAGATAATAATTGGCTGCATTCCTCAGCTAAAACCCCCGAGGTTACTTCCAGTTGATGGTTTAATTGTGGATTGTCGACTAAATTTAAAGCACTACCTGCGGCACCTGTTTTTAAGTCATGACTAGCAAAAACGAGACGTTTAATACGGCTATGTACTAACAAACCAGCACACATCGGGCAGGGCTCTAACGTGACGTACAAAGTACAATCGAGTAGTCGATAATTATTTAGAAATTTCCCTGCTTGGCGAATGGCATTCATTTCAGCATGGCTAGAGGGATCGTTTAACATGATCGATTGATTAAAGCCTTCACCAATGATTTTTCCTTGGTAGACAATAACAGCGCCAACGGGTATTTCGTCAAAACTTTCAGCGTGTTGTGCTAATTCAAAGGCACGTTTCATGAACTTGCAGTCTACTTGTGCTTGTTCAGCTTGATTTATTTGCTCGATCATAAAAAAATCTCTAACAAGTCATTTAAATATTTATGACCCAAGTCAGTTACTCGCCATATATCATTGGGTGAGCCTTGCGCTTGTTTATCATTTATCATAAGTTTTCTTTGCTCAGCCTTTTTTAAATAAGGCAAAATAGTATCCGTGCTTAATCCAGTATTATTTTGATAATCAACTAAGTTAAAACTTTTGTGTAATCTCAGCTGATTCATCATAAATTCAAAGGGTAATTCGTTTGCTTGCACAGGTATTAACTTGTCTAAATAGTCTCTGTTTTGTTCTAGGTAACCTTTAGGGTGTTTTACTTTGACGGTACGAAATATTTTGTTGTTCTTACTGTCTGTTATTTTACCATGAGCACCGCAGCCAATGCCTAAATAATCGCCAAACTGCCAGTAGTTAGTATTATGCTGACATTGAAAACCTGCTTTAGCATACGCCGAAATTTCATATTGATGATAACCCGCCTCTTCAAGTAACTTGATGCCTTGCTCTTGTATATCCCACAACGTGTCGTCAATGGGTAATGTTGGAGGCTTAGAGTAAAAAGCAGTATTAGGTTCAATTGTGAGCTGATACCAAGAAATGTGATTAGGCTCAAGGCTAATTGCTGTTTGTAAATCATCTAAGGCATCGTCAACAGATTGATTAGGCAAACCATGCATAAGATCTAAGTTAAAGCTTTTTACACCACATTGTTTTGCTAATTGTGCAGCTACTTTTGCTTGCTCACTATCGTGAATACGACCAAGTTTTATTAATTTTGGTGATTCAAAACTTTGTACTCCAATAGAAAGGCGTGAAACACCAGCATTGAAAAAGCCAATGAACTTTTCAGCTTCTACTGTGCCGGGATTAGCTTCTAAAGTGATTTCAATATCTTCGGAATGTTTAAATCGGCTAAGGACTTGTGTAAGTAAATTTTTTATCGCTTGTGCAGAAAACAAACTTGGTGTGCCGCCACCAATAAAAATGGAAAGCAACGGCCTGTTGTCTAAGTTAAAACGAGTAATATCTGCATCTAAATCTTCTATGAGTGCGTTAACGTAGTCATGCTCAGGAATGATGTTTTTTAGTGCATGAGAGTTAAAGTCACAATAGGGACATTTTTCAACACACCAAGGAATGTGTATATAAAGCGATAAGGGTGGTGTTTTTAGCATGTTTAGCGGCATATTTTAGACAAACTTTATCGAAAGTCTTAATTTAATTATTAGTTAAATGATTAAGTGCAATTATCTGGTTAGGTGACTTTGTTTTGCGCAAGTTTATCAACTAACTGGATTAAAGCTTGGCCGCGGTGGCTTAGCTTGTTTTTCAAATCACGCGGTAATTGTGCAGAAGTCATTTGTAAGTCCTCTTGCCAAAAAACAGGGTCGTAACCGAAACCTTGTTCGCCGTGTTTTTCTTTTGTAATAGAGCCTTGCCAAACACCATGACAAATAATAGGTGTCGGGTCGTTTTCATGTTTCATATAAACCAGTACACAATGAAAACGAGCTGTTCTTTGTTCATTAGGTGTATTGGTTAAGGCATTTAATAATTTATTAGTATTATCATTATCGCTTGGTTCACTATTAGTAGTATCTGCGGCATAACGTGCTGAGTAAACACCGGGTGCGCCATTTAATGCGTCGACCTCTAAACCTGAATCATCAGCAATGGCGGGTAAACCTGTAATTTTAGCCGCATGACGTGCTTTAATAATGGCATTTTCAACAAAGGTAGTACCTGTTTCAGCAACCTCTGGCACGTTAAAATCACATTGCGGTACAATTTCAAACGCTTGTTCTTTTAATAAATGTGCTAATTCTTTTACTTTACCTTGATTGCCTGTTGCTAAAACTATTGTTGACATGAGAGATCTTTAACGAGGGATAATATGGCGAATGATAGCGTAAATTCGTTTTAGGTACTAGGTGATGAGTTGATTTGCTTACTCGTCTCGCATTTTTTCGCTATTGCCTTTTAGTCCTACATATACACCAGCCTATGTTATGCACTTACTCTTTGAATTTAAGCTATATGAAATGAGTTAATCAACATAAAACTTCTGTGAGAATTTTAATTGTTGCTTTTCTTTACCGTCCGTTATAGTTAAATCAAAATGAATGGTTTCTTCATGGTTGTAGTTTACTTGGGCAAGGTAATAAATAGCGTCACCTTCTTTGACTTCTTTAAATTCTAAATTTTTGAATTGGCCTACATTATTTTTTGCTGTACCACTGATACTAACGGATTTAGCCGGAGTGCCTTTTTGACTATTGTCTAACACTGATATATTGACTAAACCATTATAACGGCTACGCGTAATGCCATAAACTTTGGCTATTTCTGGAGTGAAAAAGATAGAACCAATGGCCATATAATGAACATTCATCGTGCCTAATTTTTTCATGTTTTCAGCACTTGCACTCGCGATGAAAATTAAGCTTAATACTGCTGCTAATAATAACTGGCTTACTCGAATGATTGACGTTTTCATAATTTTCTCCAAAACTTGTTTAATTTACCCTGCTCTATACTAGGAAACATCATGTGTAATAATAAGTATAGAACAGTGCTAAAAAATGTGGTTTAAGTGCCAAATTTTTAGTGAATAAACGGGTAAAGCTTACCTATTATAATACTGACCAATAAGGCAGGGAGTTAGATAATACGATATTAATAACGTTCATAAGCAAAAAGGCGACTAACATAGATAAGTCTAAACCGCCTATGTTAGGAATTATTTTTCGAATAGGGCTTAAAAAAGGTTCAGTTAACTGACTAAATATCATTAAGGTGGCATTATATCCTTGGACAACCCAACTCATTATTGCCATGACGATCATAATGATAAAAAGTAAAAAGCCCGCTTGGTGTAATAAAACAAGTAAACCAATATAAAAGGCTAATAGGCCTAAGCTTTCACCTGATAGAGCCGCTAAGGTGACAAACTTTAGTGTTGCCACCACATAAGCGATTAAAATGGTTGATAAGTCTATACCACCATAACCTGGGATAATGCGGCGTAAAGGTACAACTAATGGATTACTTGCTTTGACAATAAACTGGCTTAGCGGGTTATAAAAGTCGGCTTTAACCCATTGTAACCATACCCTCATAATTAAAATCATTAATAAGGCGTCAAAGGCAAATCTAAGTAAATATATGATTGCTTCCATAATAAGGAGGTCTCTCTGTGGATATAAGTATTAAATAGCAATATAAGTTATGATTACTTAGCCATTTCTTCAGCGCGATTAATCGCCGCACTCATGGCATTATCGACCATTTTTTCAAGTTCATCTGCTCTAAATTGCTCTAACGCAGCAAATGTTGTGCCGCCTTTCGAGGTCACATTTTCACGTAGCTTACTAATTTCGTCTTTGCTATGCGCCACCATTTGCGCTGCGCCTAAAGCGGTTTGTTCCACCAACATGCGGCTTTCTTCTTTACTGAAACCTAATTTTTGTGCTTTTAGTTCCATCGCTTCCATAAACAGGAAAAAATAAGCGGGAGCAGAGCCTGCAACGGCAATAATATCATTAATTTTAGCTTCTGTTTTTAACCAAATAATTTTACCAACAGCAGACATTATTTTTTCACTGGTAGCTCTTTGTGATGTGCTTACCTCCAAAGAGGAAAATAGGCCACTCATACCTAAGCCTAATTGTGATGGTGTATTTGGCATAACTCTAACAACCGGTGCTTTGGCTGATGTTTCATTTTTACCAAGCAAAGCTTGCTGTATTTGTGCTACCGTACGACCGGCAGCGACAGAAATAAATAGTTTGTTGTTTATATCTATGGCTTGGCTGATTTGTTGACAAACGTCAGTAATAAAGTGCGGTTTTACTGATAATACGATTACGTCAGCAAATTTTGCTGCTTTAATATTATCGTCTGTTTGTTGTACGCCAAATTCGTCAGCTAATAGCAGTCGTTTCTCGGGGGATGGATTAGCGACAATGATGTTGTTAGCATCAGTACCAGAGTTAACTAAACCTATAATAATAGCGCGAGCCATATTACCTGCACCTATAAATGCTATTTTATTCATTGTGTATCCTTTTTAATATTTGCTAGTTTCTTTGCAAAACTGTTTACGTTAATTTGTTGTGTTATGCCTTTCGCCAAAAATAGCGGTACCAACTCTTACCATAGTCGAGCCATGTTTGATGGAAATATTTAAGTCATTAGACATGCCTAACGAGAGTGTATCAACACTTGGATATTGCGCTTTTAACTTGATAAAAAGTTGTTGAAGTTGTTGATATCGAGCAGGCTCGGCATTTTTTTCTGGAATAGCCATTAAACCGCGTAAAACGAGTTTATCACAGTTATTTACGGTTTCGGCTAAATTTAAAATTTCATCGGTTTTTAATCCTGACTTTGTATTTTCATCACTAATATTCACTTGTAAACAAACGTTTAGCAGAGTATCTTGATTTCTACTCTCTTGCTGTGACAAGTCATGTAAGTGTTGATTAAGGCGTAAGGCAATTTTTTCTCTATCAACCGTATGAACCCATGTAAAGTTACTTGCGATTTGCTTGGTTTTATTTGACTGAATAGGGCCAATAAAGTGCCAACATAAATTAGGCAAATGTGAAAGTTGTGCTATTTTTTCAATAGCTTCTTGCAAGTAGTTTTCACCAAAGTCAATTTGGCCTGCAATATACGCTTGCTCAATCAAACTTGTTGGCTTTGTTTTACTTACCGCTAACAAGCTGACGGGCAATGCTTGTTTATGAGCTGAGGTTGCCGTTAAACGATCGTTTTTTTGGCAAGCTTGCTGTATTTTCGCTTTAATTTCATCGATATTTTCTTTAATGTTT
>JAWSUX010000095.1:10334-13947 GCA_033852215.1 Colwellia sp.
TCAGATTTACATTTATCAACAGGTACGCCACCTTCTATTCGTGTAGATGGCGATGTACGTAAACTTAATATTCCTGCATTTGATGCTAAAGATGTTAATGCCTTGGTCTATGACATTATGAATGATAGACAGCGTAAAGAGTATGAAGAAAATTTAGAGGTGGATTTCTCTTTTGAAGTACCCAACTTGGCGCGTTTCAGGGTTAATGCTTTTAATCAAAACCGTGGTCCTGCAGCAGTATTTCGTACTATCCCAAGTAAAATACTTTCCCTTGATGATTTAGGTTGTCCTGAAATTTTTAGAGAAATTTCAGATACACCACGAGGTTTAGTACTCGTTACTGGGCCAACAGGCTCAGGGAAATCAACAACACTTGCTGCTATGGTTGATTATATCAATGACCATAAAAACGACCATATTTTAACAATTGAAGATCCAATAGAATTTGTTCATGAAACGAAAAAATGTCTAATTAACCAACGGGAAGTGCATCGTGATACCTTAAGCTTTTCCGCAGCATTACGTTCAGCATTACGTGAAGACCCTGATGTTATTCTTGTCGGGGAAATGCGTGATTTAGAAACAATTCGCTTAGCAATGACCGCAGCAGAAACAGGTCATTTAGTCTTTGGTACGCTTCATACAACGTCAGCACCTAAAACTATTGACCGTATTATCGATGTTTTCCCCGGTGAAGAAAAATCAATGGTACGTTCTATGCTGTCAGAATCATTAAGAGCTGTTATTTCACAAACATTAATTAAAAAAGTGGGGGGCGGTCGAGTAGCAGCCCATGAAATTATGATTGGGGTGCCAGCGATTCGTAACTTAATTCGTGAAGATAAAATTGCACAAATGTATTCAGCGATACAAACAGGAATGCAACATGGCATGCAAACGATGGATCAGTGTCTGCAAGGTTTAGTAAATAGAGGAATGATCACTAAGCAACATGCTATGGAAAAAGCGGTTGATAAAAATCAATTTTCTGGTTTTTAAGGGGGAAAAATGAACTTTCATCAATTATTAGAAAAAATGGTCAGCGAAGATGCATCGGATATGTTTGTTACGGCAAAAATGGCGGTGAGTGCAAAAATTAATGGTGAGTTACGTCCCATTGGTGAAAATCAGCTGACGGCAGAAGAGTCGTTAGACTTAGTTCATGATGCCATGACTGAAAAGCAAATTAAGCAATTTGACGAAGAAAAAGAATGTAATTTCGCTATTCAAATTGAAGAAATTGGGCGCTTTCGTATCTCTGCATTTTGGCAACGTGATATGGCTGGTATGGTTATTCGTCGTATTGTCACCGACATCCCTGATGTTGATGATTTAGGCTTACCGCCGATATTAAAAGACGTGGTGATGTCTAAACGTGGTTTAGTGTTATTTGTCGGTGGTACAGGTACAGGTAAATCGACTTCGATGGCATCGCTTATTGGTTATCGTAACCGTAACTCTAGAGGGCATATATTAACGATTGAAGATCCTGTCGAGTTTGTTCATGAGCATGGTAAGTCAATGATCACTCAACGAGAAGTTGGCCTTGATACAGAGTCTTTTGACGCCGCTTTACAAAGTTCGTTGCGTCAAGCGCCTGATGTTATTCTTATCGGTGAGATTCGTAGCCAAGAAATTATGGAGCATGCGTTAAGCTTTGCTGAAACCGGGCATTTATGTATTGCGACCTTACATGCGAATAATGCGAACCAAGCGATTGACCGAATAATGCATCTAGTTCCTGCCGACCAGCATGGTAAGTTGTTGTTTGATTTAGCATTAAATCTTCGCGGTATTATTGCTCAACAATTAGTACCGACAAAAGAT
This sequence comes from Colwellia sp., assembly GCA_033852215.1. GTDB lineage: Bacteria > Pseudomonadota > Gammaproteobacteria > Enterobacterales > Alteromonadaceae > Colwellia. The sequence continues at coordinate 12,162 of JAWSUX010000095.1, forward strand.
GGCCATAGCCGAGTTGCTGCCATTGAGGTTTTGTTAAACTCGCCATACATTAGTGAGTTGATTAAAAAAGGTGATGTTGGCAGTATCAAAGAGGTAATGGAAAAGTCTAATGAACTGGGCATGCAAACGTTTGATCAGGCATTATTCAAACATTATCAACAAGGTATGATTACTTATGCTGATGCGCTACATCATGCGGATTCACCTAATGATTTACGTTTAATGATTAAGTTACGTAGTAATGAGCAAGGTGGTGCAGGTGCTTTTTCAGGTATAACACTCGATGGTTTGGAGGAAACGCCAGACTAATGGCTTAAGCCTCGAGTTTTTTTCTATATTGCAGCGCGATAACTTTTAAGATATCGCGCCAAGTAATAATACCAACCGGCTTATTGTCGCTATTCACTATAGGTAAACAGGAAACATGTTTATCATGAAATAGTAAAACCGCTTCATGAACCGATTGTGTTTCGTCTGCCAAACAAGCTCGCGTGTCATTATCTGGTGTGTCTTTTTTTGTAATAATGAAACATCCTTATGGCTCTCTTTATTTGTACCAACCGTTGGACTCAGGTGCATAAATAAATCTCTATCGGTAATTACCCCTGCCAGTTTATCTTCATCATCTAAAATTAGAATATGATGAATGTGATGTTGATTAAAAAGAGCCCTTGCTTTATTTAGGTCATCATCTAAAGATAAAGTGACTAAGTTTTTTGACATTAATTTGGCTATTAACATGGTTTTTATTCGCTTTATATAATTGTTAGATGGTAATTATTAAGATAAACAATCTCCCATTTTTAATCAATAATCTTTTCATTGACAGGGAATCTTCTCCTATCATATAAATGATTTATACTTAGCGTTATTATAATTTGTAGTAAGTGCAATTGTTTCCAGATCGGCCCGTAGCCGAGCTTTTAAAAATTCACTAGCCAAATGGCTTATCACCTTAGGTAGTATTAGTGTGTTGTTTACCTTAGGTTCATTTTTTTTATTTACCACTTTCTCATACTGTTTAATGACCGTTATATGGTCAGCCCGTGCATTAGAGCGTATTGGCGATCGTTGTCAAAATATTTTTGAGTACATTATTTACTTTGTAAAAGACAAAAGTGTTCGACATATCACCGTGGAAGATATGAAAAAAATATAATTAATTCAATGTGTTTGGAATAATAATATAAATAAAATAGTTTAAAACCTATTAAAGTAAAAAATTTAACTACTTTTATCACTATGTTGCTGCTTAATTAAGTGAATATTAGCCTTTAACTTTACTGGTTAAATGGGGTAATATCCGCGGCGAATGATAATAATGAGATCCATGCTAATCAGTAGTGTGTATACATAACCCTGGAAAAATTTATGGCCAGAAATTCAATATTGGGCGTTTTCGCAAAATCGCCCATTAAACCATTAGAAAAACATATCAAAATTGTTGTTAAATGCTCTAAGCAATTAGTACCATTTTTTGATGCCTGTGCTGCGCAAGATTGGACTGAAGCAGCAAGAATTCGTCGTAAACTATCAAAACTTGAACAAGATGCCGATGTGCTCAAACGTCAATTACGTTTAGAGTTACCTGGTGGGTTGTTTATGCCTGTCGATAGAGCTGATTTGCTTGAGTTATTAACGCAACAAGACAAAATTGCAAATAAAGCAAAAGATATTGCGGGTCGTGTATTAGGGCGTAAATTAGAAATCCCTGTGAGCTTGCAAGCAGAGTTTTCTGCTTATTTAGAACGTTGTCTTGATGCCACAGAAAAAGCGGCTGAAGCCA
>JAWSUX010000535.1:0-1734 GCA_033852215.1 Colwellia sp.
TTACCACTTTGCTGTGGAGTTATTGCATACGTTTGCTCAACGACATGATAGCGCTTGCCGTTAATATTAATATCGTTTTGTTTATTTTGACCTACCTTTTCAACCGTAGCGTTAGGCAAACTCGGCTCAGTTAAGCTGCCACTTTTTAATTCAATACTGTAATGAAGCTTTAATGTGAGTGTGACCAGTTGTTGCACATAAACTTCGGTACTTGATAGCTCACTGGTAACAAAAATATCCTGTTGTAAATTTTGTTTTGTTTTTTCATTTTGTGCAAGCACGTTAAGCGATATTGGCGTACTTGCCATATTTTCTACGGTAAGTGCCGGAATAGTAAGTTCACCCGCGTGCCTTGCAATAAGTACAACTTGCCACTGTGTTGTGCTAGAGCTACTATTGAAATTAACTATGTTAGTTTGTGATCTAACTGAGGTGCGGCCAACAATAAAATTATCTAACAAAGGAGAGGTATCTAAAGCATTGCTGTCAACGTCATCATCAGCAATAACGGTCAATACGATTGATTCATTTATCATGGCAGGATTTTTATCTACCGATGCGCTTACACTGCTTAAGGCATAAACACTTTTTGTTAATAATAACGTAAATAATAAACAGCACTGTAAAGCGGTTTGTATTGCGGTCACTTGCACTCTTGAATTCATTTTTACCACTTTTTACTTACTCCTTGACGATTACCTTCTTGCTGACGCTTTTGATACTCTAAACGCATTTTATTACGTAATAATAAATACGGATCATCAGTGACTTTATTTAATAGTTGTTGGTGTTTTTGATTATCTTCTTGGGCTTTTTGTTCACTGGCAATTTGAGCTGCTGTTTTTTTACCGTCCTCGCCCTCTTCACCTTCTTTTTGTTGAGCTGCTTGTGCTGCTTGTTGCTGTTTTTTCTTTTCTTCTTCGGCTTGTTCTTCGGATTTTTGTGACTGTTCTTTTTCTTCTTCAGATGACGTTTTATCCTGTTGTTGACCACTTTGATCTTGCGACTCGCCATCTTCTTGCTGTTTTTCGTCAGAGTTTTCCGACTGCTCACCTTCTTGGGATTGCTTATCTTGTTTAGAATCCTGTTTAGAGTCTTGTTGAGAATCCTGATTTTTTTCGTCGGAGTCCTCTGATTGATCACCTTCTTGAGAGTCTTGCTCTTGTTGTTTTTTCAATTCTTCTATTTTTTCAATATTGTCTTGAGCATCTTTAAGGCTGGGATCTTTTATTAACGCCTTTTTATACGCTTCAATTGCTTGGTCATATTGCTGCATTTGTGCATGGCTATTGCCTTGATTATATAAAGCATTAGCACTATCACTTTGCTTAAATGCGTCTAAGGCTTGTTGAAAATTTCCTGCTTTATAGTGGGCGCTGCCTTGCCACTGTTTGTTATTAAACTGTTCAGCTGCTTGATTATAATTTTTTTGCTCAAAATTTTGTTGAGCTTGTTGATCTTTGGTTTGCCATAGGTCTTGCCAAAACTCTGATTGCTGTGATTGCTGTGATTGCTTTGAGTGTGTTAATTGATCTTGGTTATTTATTTGAGGTGCAACTTGTGTAGGGTTTTCATTTGCTTGCACTAGTGAATCATTAGCATAAGTTGGTGTACTGAAAGTGCCTAAGCTGAATAGTAAAGATAAGGGCATAAGTAAGCTAACCGATAATATTGCACTACCGCGGCGAAAATAACTAAGCAATAGCGGTATAATAATGAGTAATAACCAAGGAC
>JAWSUX010000536.1:0-587 GCA_033852215.1 Colwellia sp.
CACAATATATAGTGCTAGTTATTGATGTCCACATACTGCATATGGGTTGTTAAGGGGGTTTTACAGAGGGGAAGTGATAACAGGTTTACAATAAAAAGATCTTAATAAAGTCAGATTTTTTATTTTCTAGCGAGCTTTACGGTTGCTAACAGTGGGCAATAAACTAGTTTCAAAGTTGTGCTTCTTCCCCTTCGATACTTTTTCTAAAGGTATATTTAAAACAAGCACCATTAGCGGAATCTTCCAATACTATCTCACTGTTAAGTTTTTCAATGATAAGTTTAGAAATTATTGACATGCCTAAACCTATACCACCGTTTTTACGTGCGGTAGTAAAGAAAGGTTCAAATAGCCGTTTTTTAGCTTCTTCTGTTAAACCTGTGCCGTTATCACAGTAATGCACTACTACTTCTCCATCGTCTTCTTGAATAATGTTTATAGTGATTTTATTACTTGCACTTGCTTCAGAGAAACCATGACGAATACTATTACCAATTAAGTTGGTGAGTATTTGTGCGTGTACACCGGGGTATGTTGCCAGCACAATGTTTTGTGGACAATGTACCTCTATATACGCTTTTTTAGGT
>JAWSUX010000537.1:0-1423 GCA_033852215.1 Colwellia sp.
GTTAAAATTAACCCACAAATGATGCGTCTTCGCCAAGGTGTTGATGTACTTGTGGCAACGCCAGGCCGTTTATTAGATTTATACAATCAAAGAGCAGTTAAGTTCAGTCAACTAGAAGTATTCATTCTTGATGAAGCCGATCGCATGTTAGATATGGGTTTTATTCGCGATATTAAAAAACTGATGGCAGCTCTACCAAAAGACCGTCAAAACTTACTTTTTTCTGCAACATTTTCACCCGATATTCGTGCGTTAGCTAAAGGCATGGTAAATAATCCATTAGAAATTTCAGTGAATGCAGAAAACAGTACTGCAGAAAAAGTTACGCAATGGTTAACCGCCGTTGATAAAAAACGTAAACCAGCCGTACTAACGCATTTAATAAAAGAGAATAACTGGCAACAAGTGTTGGTCTTTACTAAAACCAAACATGGTGCGAATAAACTAACCAAGCACCTTGAAGCTGAAGGCTTAACTGCTGCAGCTATTCATGGTAATAAAAGCCAAGGGGCGCGTACTAAAGCCCTTGCAGCCTTTAAAGATGGTTCAGTGAAGATATTAGTAGCAACAGATATTGCCGCACGTGGTATTGATATTGATTTGTTACCACAAGTTGTTAATTTCGACCTACCAAATGTACCTGAGGATTATGTTCATCGTATTGGTAGAACAGCCCGCGCAGGTAATACCGGACAAGCATTATCATTAGTTTGTGCCGATGAGTTAGACTTATTGTGGGGCATTGAACATGTGATTCAACAGCATATTGAACGAAAAGTTATTGATAAGTTTATTCCTGCCAATGAATTAGGTGAATCACGTGCTATCAAACCTTTAAAACAGGGGAAACCGCCGAAGTCTAAAAAACCTCAAGGGGCGGGTAGAGGTAGAGTTGAGCATAAAGATGGTCAACGCTCTGGTGGAAATAGTAATGGTAATCAACCAAACTCAGGTAACAATCAGTCGAAACAAAGACGACCTTCTAATGATGGTGGCACAGGGCCTAAACCACGTAGACCGAGACGCGCATCAAATAATAGCTAAGCGCAGAAGATAGTATCTAAATAGAATCACGAAATAGAGTCACTAAATAGATCATGTAAATCATGTTACAAAAAAGGCTTATGATGAATAACGAGTTATTCATCATAAGCCTTTTTTATTTTGTGTTTTTTAAGTGATTAAGTGATTAAGGTGTTAAATAACCTAGGTTAGTGAGTTGATCATCGGTAAATGTGCCAACAACATCACCGATAACAATTAAACTTGGCGGCTTAATATTATGAAGTGTTACTAAGTCTTCTAAAGCATCTAAACTGCCTTTAATGACTTGTTGGTCTTGATGACTACCTTTTCGAATAAGTGCTGCAGGTGTTGCAGCACTACGGCCAGCTTTAATTAATTGCTTGGTAATTATGGGTAA
>JAWSUX010000538.1:0-878 GCA_033852215.1 Colwellia sp.
GGAGTTTATTTTCAATATAATGATGATTACCTAAACCATTATGCGAATTTATCGCCTTTCAACCTTAACTTTGATTCATCACTTCAGATAGCGCCAATAAAACCTCACCATAAACTTCATGGTGCATTTTCAGATTCTTTACCGGATGGTTGGGGTTTATTATTGATGGATCGTATATTCAGACAGTCTGATATTCTGCCTGCACAGATCACATCTATGGATCGTCTCTCTTTTATTGGTGATAGCGCTATGGGCGCGTTATCTTTTTCGCCTACTTCAGATTTAAAAAATAATGATACTGATAATTTTTCACTCGCTGAGCTTGGTATTCAAGCACAAGCCATCTTCGATGGTCAAACCGAAGAGGTATTACAAGCATTAGTCAATGCGGGAAGTTCTGGAGGTGCAAGACCAAAGGCACAACTCTATTTAAATGACGATGAACCTGCTTATTGCAGTACCAAAGCAGCTGGTAACAACGAAGCTTATCTTGTTAAGTTTACCTCTTCTCAACTTGCATTAGGGCATGAAGAAGGTCTTTGTGAAGCGGCTTACCTAACACTCGCTGATATGGCTAATATTGATGTTCCTGCATGGAAGTTACTAAATGCACCAGAAAAATCAGGAGCAACAAAGTGGTTAGCGTTAAAACGATTTGATGTAATTAAAAATACAAACGGTGTTGAAGGCCGACACCACCTTCATAGTGCAAGTGGTTTATTAGATGCTGATTTTCGGATGCCTAGTTTAGATTATGAAGATTTAATTAAAGCGACTAGTTTACTGTGTAAAAGCCCGGCAGCAGGGCAAGTTATGTTTAAGCGAATGATTTTTAATTTATTCTCATTAAACCAAGATGATCACAGTAAAAACTGGGC
>JAWSUX010000096.1:0-8394 GCA_033852215.1 Colwellia sp.
TTACCTGAATTAATTACTAAAGTAGTCTCACAAGGTTTCTTAAAAGCAAGTACAGAAATTCCATCAAGTGAAACCTATTTAGTTGCGGTACCAACACCACATAAAGATAATAGCTGTGATCGCAGTTACGTTTTTAGTGCCGTTGATGCTATCGCTAAAGTTGCTAAAAATGGTCAAACCGTTATTGTTGAATCAACTATTTCACCACAAACGAGTTTAGCCGTAGCACAGCGTTTTTCTGATGCAGGTTTAACTATTAATGTGGTGCATTGTCCTGAGCGTGCTATTCCGGGACAAACGTTACATGAATTAGTACATAACGATCGTATTATCGGTGCAGCAAACCCGAGTGCTCAACAAAAGGTAAAAACAATTTACCAAAGTTTTGTTAAAGGTGAGGTTTTCTTAACTGATTTAACTACGGCAGAGTGCATTAAGTTAGTTGAAAATACTTCGCGTGATGTCGGTATTGCTTTTGCGAATGAGCTATCAGAAATTTGTAGCGAACTTAAGGTGGATGTATATGAAGTGATTCGTTTAGCGAATCGTCATCCGCGCGTTAATGTGCTGACACCAGGGCCTGGAGTTGGTGGACACTGTATTCCGATTGACCCATGGTTTTTAGTAGAAAACACCCAAGCAGGTGAGTTTGTTCGTTTAGCGCGTGCTATTAACGATAAACGCCCTAGCATTGTTGCTCAGCAAACGCTTGATTTACTTGGTAGTAGTCTACTAGATAAAAAAGTAGGTATTCTTGGTGTGGCATATAAAGCCAATGTTGATGATTGCCGAGAATCTCCCGCCGATGCAATACTTGAACATTTCACACAGGCAGGCGTTGAAGTGAGTTATCACGATCCGTTTGTTCCTACTTGGCAGTGTTCACGCATCGATACATTAAATGAAATTGATGAATGGGCAGACGTACTTATTCTCGTTACAGATCATGAGTGTTATCAAAATTTATCGGTTGATAGCCCATTGCTTAATACACGAGCATAGCGTAGCTTAAACAACCCATTAACTTAGCTGTTAATGGGTTGTTTTATAATAAGCCAATAACTTTAATCAAATTGGTATTAATAAGGTATAAGGGAAATAAAAATGAAATTTGTTAAAACGAGCCTTTGTTTAAGTGTATTACTGGCGCTGAGTGCCTGTAGTGAAAATGAAACAGCTGAATCACACCTTATTAACGCTAAAGATTATATCGGCACGAATAAAGTTAATGAAAGCATTATAGAGTTGAAAAATGCTATTCGACTAGATACTAAAAATGCAGAAGCACGATTTTTACTGGGAAAAGTTTACCTAAACCTCGGTGATGGTTTATCAGCAATTAAAGAACTTGAACGTGCAAAGTCTTTAAAATCAACCAATAGCCAACTTATTCCCTTACTCGCCCGTGCTTATATCTTAACAGACAGTGATATTGATGTTATTGCCTTGAATGATGAAGCGAAAAATCTTGCCCAAGAAGAGCAGAGCCACTACCTAGCTTATAAAACACTTGCCGCTTTACGCAGTGAAGATACAGAACTTGCCAAAGAAAGCGCCGAACTAGCACAAACGTTATCTAAGCAAGGGTTATACAGTATGTTAGCTCAGGCATACGTACAATTATCAGATAATAACAATGATGAAGCGAGCACATTAATTACGCGTATTTTAGCTATTGATGACAAACAAGTTGACGCCTTAATGTTGCAAGGACAAGTGGCTACCGTTGCTAAAGACTATACATTAGCGAGTGAGAGCTATAAAGCATACCTAACATTGCAACCTCGCTCTGGCATCGTACAATTATTATTGGCTGATGCTTTATTAAAAGCAGGTGAATTTGACGAAGCAGAGCAATATGCAGATGCTATTTTAGCTAGTGTCAGTACACAACCTTTTGCTAATTACATTAAAGCGATGGCTCGCTTTCAAGCACAAGATTTTACTAACGCCAGTAAACATGCAGAAGCCGCGTTATCAGCTAACTTCAATCAATTTAGTTTGAAGTTAGTTGCAGGAGCTAGTGCCTTTCACTTGAAAAATTGGGAGCTAAGTTATCATCACCTAAGTAACATTGCTAAATATTTACCTAGTGATCATCAAGCCAAGCGAATGTTAGCCGTGAGTCAATTAGAGCTTGGCCTAGTCAGTGAAATTAATACAACCTTAGCTGATTTTGAAAGTGATAACGTTAACAAAAAAAGTGATGAAGAAAATGCACAATTTTTATCTTCGTTAAGTTTTAAATTATTAGAATTAGGTGCGATTGACGAAGCTAAAAAATTAGTTAATCAAAGTGAAGGGTTAGCCGAAAATAATGCCGAGCACAATGCCCGCCAAGGCATTTTAAAACTAATGATGAATGATCCCTCGGGGATGCAGGATTTAAAAGATGCTGTAAAGCTTAATCCTGAGTTAGTTGAGGCTGAATTAGCACTAGCATTTGCTGCTTTGCAAGCGGATGATATTGAACAAGCAACAGCCATTGCGACTAAATGGAAAATCAAATATCCGAAAAAAGCTGGTGGTTATAACTTAATGGCAAGCATTGGTATTAAACAACAAAATTATGAAAAGGCAGAAGAAGAATTAAAACAAAGTTTAACCTTAGATCCGGATAATATTTTTGCTTTAATGGAGCAGTTACGTATCGCGCGTCAACAAAAAAATGATGACTTGAGTAAGCAGCGGGCAGATAATCTAATCACGCTGTATCCAAATAATAATAAAGTTTTACGACAGTACTTTGGTGTTTATCAAAATGATATGGCGTTAGCTAAATTATCTGCCGCTTATGAGCTTGATACAAGCGATGTAAAAAAAGTGCTGTTGTATAGTGAAGCGTTAGTTAGTACACAAAAGTTAAATCAAGCTATCAATATCTTAATGCCTTTAGAAAACACGACTAAATTACCTAAACCTTACTGGCAATTGTTAGTTTTAATCTACAAGCAGCAGCAAGAGTTTGGCAAAATGCAGAGCAGCTTAGAAAAGTGGATTAAAGCAAGCCCATATCACTTAGAGCCAGTTATTTTACTTACCGACTTACATGCAAATAAACGTAATTATGATCGTGCATTAAGTGTTGTTAAACGCGCTTTAGAAACACATGATGACAATGTTATTTTACAGTTAGTAAAAATGCAGTTACTACTTAATAACAAGCAAATAACTCCGGCAAAAGAGTTATATAAAATTTTAGCGTTAAAGGAGATTAATGAAGCGCTAAAGCAGGGGTTATTAGGGCGGATCTTTTTGCTAGAAAAAAATTATGTGCAAGCAATACCTAAATTAGCGCAGTTTTATCAAACTTACCCTAGCAATCAAAATGTTATTTATTTAGCTGGCGCTTATGTAGGTGACAATGACAAAGAAAGAGCAAGAGGGATATTAGAAAATCACCTTAGCACTCAGCCAGAAAATGATCGTATTAAAGCAATGCTAGCTAGTTTGTATTTAAATGAAGACAATAGTAAAGCAATTACGGTTTATGCTGATGTGGCAAAAACCCAGCCGAAAAATGTACTGGTTAACAATAACTTAGCTTGGCTTTATTTAGAGAAAGGTGAGATAGATAAAGCGTTCGTTCACGCTAAAATTGCGTTTGACTTAGCCCCAGATATTGCTAATGTTGTTGATACGTATGGTAAAGTTTTACTTAAAAAAGGTGATAAACGGGCGGCATTGAAACATGCAGCTGAAGCTTCATCTTTAGCTGAAGGAAAAAATATTGATATAGCGTTAAATTATGCCGAAGCGTTAATAGCCAATAGCCGTTTAAATGAAGCAAAAGTGATACTAGAGAAAGCAGTAACCACCACAGTTGAACAAAAAGACAAAAAAGCACAACTGTTAGCTACATTATAAAATAGCGACTTAGCACTAAAAAACGACTGCACTGCAGTCGTTTTTTAGTTTATGTTATGTAAATAAAACAGAGAAAGGGAATTAATATGAATAAAAGCATAATAACTTCTGCAGTAGCATTGGCTTTCATCTTAGGCGGGTGTAGTGAATCAAAAACAGTAGAGCAATTAATTATTAGTGGTAATGACTTTGTTCAAATTAAAGACTTTTCTAGTGCGGTTATTGAGTTTAAAAATGCGGTACGTCTTGAGCCTAATAGTGCGCAGGCCCGCTTGGCATTGGCTCGTGCCTACTTAGAACAAGGCAACTATCTCAATGCGGAAAAGGAGCTTTCTCGTGCATTAGCCTTGGGTATCGATTTTTCTAATATCGCAGCACTGATGGCGATAGTAAATACTCGTTTAGATAGACCTAATGAAGTTTATAAGCTTGTAGAGCGCAGCAATGACTTGGCTGATGATGAATATATTCAAGTATTAACCTATGCAGGTATTAGTGCACTAAAACAGAATGATATTGCTCAAGGAGAGGATTACCTGACACAAGCGATAGCCATTAACAAAGAGGCGGTTTATAGCCAAATAGCACAAGCTTATCTTTATTATGCAGCACGAGATTTTTCTCAAGGTTTAATTACTATTAATCACTTGTTGACAGAAAACGCAGCTGTTTCTGAAGCATTATTAATACAAGGGCATTTATATTATGCGCTAGGGGAGTTTGAGCATAGCAGCGATACGTTTGCACTTTACCTTACTTATCATCCTCAAGCACATAGTATACGTTTTTTGGAAGTTAATAGCTTAATCAAAGCGGAAAAATTTGAACAAGCCAATGTTCTAACGGACACTCTATTAAGTGTTTTTAAAGACTCTCCTCTTGCTTTACAGTTTAAAGCACAACTTGAATATCAGAAAAAAAATTATAGTGGTGCAAGAGAGTATGCTGAAAAAGCATTACAACATGGTAAAAATTTAGTTGTTGCTAAAATTATTGCCGGGGTTAGTTCATATTTTTTAGGGGATGTTGAGCAGGCATACACTAGGTTAAATGCGATTGTTGATCGCGTGCCTAATAACGCTTTAGTTAAAAAAATACTGGCGGTAACTAAATTTGAGTTAGGTTATTATACTGAAGCGGCAGAAAATTTCTCATCGCTAGAGGGACTTACCGCTGCCGACATACAGCTGTTGAAAAATTCAAGTACAAGTTTGATGGCAATAGGCGAGTTTGATAGTGCATTAACATTAATTAATAAAGCCGAAAAATTAGCGCCAGATAGTGCAGAATTAGCGGCTAAGAAAGGTTTGATGCTGCTATCACAAAATGATGTCAGTGCTATTGGCTCTCTTGAACGAGCGATTAAGCTTGACCCATCATTACCTAGCACTCAAGTAGCGTTGGCACTTGAGTATTTAAAGAGGGGGCAAGAAGACAAAGCCAAAGAAATAGCTCTTAATTATCAAAAACGTGCAAGCAGTGCACACATTGGCCATGTGTTAGAAGGTTTTATTTACCTTAATAAAAAACAAAACGATTCAGCAAAAATAAGTTTTGAAAAAGCCTTGGTATTAGAGCCTAACAATATTGCTAGCCTATATAACCTTGGCCAGCTTCATAAAGATTTAAAACAAGCATCAAAGGCTATTTCCTATTTTGATCAAGTTCTTCAACTATCTCCTGAGCATAAGGGTGCGCTAAAAGCATTGGTAGCCCTAGCTGAAGATGAAAAGATAATATCAGAAGTATTAGCAGTGTTAATTATAAATGATCATGCAGGCAACCTTTATAACTCCATTGCATTGGCACAAGTCTTAAGAACCGATAAGCAAGTTGAACGGGCAATAACAAAATTAGAGGCTATTGAAAAGTCAGCTCAGTTAACATCAAATTATTTCATTTTATTAGGTGACAGCTATTTGCAGTTAAATAAACATGAAGAAGCCAATACGGTCTTTGTACGGGGCTTAGCACTTGAACCTAGTAATTATTTTCTAAATTTTCGCTATATTAATACGTTAGAGTGGTTAGGTTATTCTCCACTTGCGCTGGAGCAATTAAGAAAGTTTCATGGTTTTTATAAAAACAATACAAATGTTACAGCGTCTTTAGTTTATTTTGAAACGAAAAATAAAAATTATAAAAAGGCGAAGAGCTTATTAAAATCGCTTAAAGACCAACGAAGTGATCATCACTTACTTGATGTGGCTGCGGGTGAAATATATAGTTATGAGAAGAACTATGCTCAAGCAATGAAATATTTTTCAGCTGCTTATGATAAAAAACCAACAGAATTAAACCTGCTTAATTTAGCAAGAACATTGAAATTTAATAAACAAAATAAAGAGGCTGAAGCGATATTAGAGCTTTATCTTGAAAAGCACCCAAAAAGTAGCAAAATTCGTTTTTTACTTGCGGAACTATATAGTGCTGAAAATAGAAAGAAAAAAGTTGCGCAATACCTAGTGTTATCATCTCAAGTTCCTAATAATGCCATTGTACTTAATAATTTAGCGTGGAATCAGTTCAAGTTAGGACAAGGCGCTAAGGCATTAATAAATATAGAAAAGGCTTATAAGCTACAACCGGATAATCTTGCTATTCAAGAGTCTTACGGTGTTATCTTAGTCGAAAATAATGATCTAATTGAAGGCATTAATATGCTTGAACAAGCGATAAAATCCGGTTCAATTGACAGTAATGTTAAGGGAAGTTGGCGTAAAGCGAAAGCCTTACTCGATAGTGCAGGTAACCCGAAAGCTCAGCAGTAATGAATACGTAGGTGAAAGGCATTAATACTTATTCAATATGTCAGCTTATTTTACAATAAGCAGTTTTGCACTTTTATTGTTTTAGCTAAGTCATTGTTTATAACGTTTTGTTTGTATGTGGCACAATGCGTGCATATATTAATAGAAGAAGTTATTAACGAATGATGCATTTGTTAATCGAAGTACCTTCTAATGAAGATACTTTACAAAAAATATACGGCAGGGGAATAAATTTTGAATAAATTTACTAAAATATTAACAGTAGGCGTTATAGCATTGGCAAGCATTTCAGCCTCAGCCTCAGAAATAACTGTTTCTGGTGTGACTTGGGATCCTGATTATCAAACGTTATCAGCGAATGATTTTCTTGCTACAACTGACTTTACCCAATGGTTTTCTTTTGACGGCTTAAGTGGGGCAGGTGCTCCGAATGTTGGTGCCGTACTTCCAGGAACTGTAGGTTCAACTTTGCAAGGCGTTGGTGAAATCAACCGTTTTAATGGAAAAACAGATTTTGTTTGCCCAACTTGTGAGCTTACTTATACTTTTGGTGGCCTTAAGTTTGATGGCGATAACACTGACGGTTCTTTATTTGATATAGCTGCTTCAGCGGCTACAGGTTATTTTAATGTTTATTTTGATAACAGCGCAGATTTTGATCCTGGCAACTTAAATAATCAAGCGGACATCGATGATGCGGCAGATGGTACATTATTTTTATCTTTTAGCTTTGCTGCTCTAAAAGAGGGGTTAGGTTTTACTCCACAAAAAGGTAATTTAGATTCATATTGGAACGTTTCTGGTGGCGCCGCGGAAGATAATTTTGATACTGACACTGAGCTTTTTGGCTCGGATCTTGGTTTTGCTGCTTATGTTGATTTTCAACAGAATGCATATGGTAGTGGTACAGGTGTTGCTTCAGGAAATACTATTCCAGAGCCAACCAGCTTAGCTTTATTAGGTTTAGCTTTATTAGGTTTAGCTGGCGCATCACGTCGTAAAGTTTAATCTAAAAAACAGATTGAATTACTCTTAACAAAGAGTAATTAATACTAAGGCTTCCATTGGAGGCCTTTTTTTATGCTAATATTTATTACCATTGAACATAATTGAACAATGATTTAATTATGTAAACTTCATTAATGAAAATATTATTAGATTTTAGAATAAAAAATGCCGTGTGAATAAATCCACACGGCATTTTTTATTTGTATAACGGTAGCTGCTTATTTCATACCAGCATAGTATGCTGCTAAGTTATCCATATCAGTATCAGAAAGCGCTGCAACCATGCCTTTCATTGTAGGATCGTTACGTTTACCTGATTTAAAGTCTTTAAGCTGCTTAGCAAGGTAAGCTTCTTTTTGGCCTGCTAGGTTAGGGTAGGTAGGTACCATTGAAACACCAGCAGCACCGTGGCAAGCTGCACACATAGTTGATTTAGCTTTACCAGCTGCCGCATCACCAGCAAACACTGGAGAGGCCATCATAACCGTTGCTGCTACAGCAAGGTGAAGTTTTTTCATAGTAATTACTCTCTTTATTTTTCAGGATTAATTATAACAAATGTTATAACAGTAAAAATTTCTGTTTTTTAGTATATGAAAAATAAACTAATTTGTCCTCGTTTTTTTGCAATAACAACTGATTAATATCAAAGTTTAGTCGTATAATTAATTATAGTTAATTGATGATTATAGGTTAGGAAATATGGTGAAAACTAAACAAGCGATAGAGTCTATTCAATTAGATAACA
>JAWSUX010000539.1:0-1558 GCA_033852215.1 Colwellia sp.
CCCGTTTTTGGTTAGTAAGTGCTGACATTTCACTTAAGGGAATATCGGGTTTAGAAACATTAATTTCAGGTAGTTATATTAATATACTGCCTGACACCAATGATGAGGCCAGTAGCCAAACTCATTTTATTGCTTTAACGGAAGCTCCCGCGTTAGATATGGCAACGCCTGGATTACACCTTACGTTAGAAACCAATGTATTAGGCTCAATCAATGAAAACTCACCAATTAGTTTCAAGCAAATTCCCATTGGTTATGTCACGGGTTATCACTACATTGAAAGCAAGAAAAAAATAGCGATTAATATTTTTATTGAACCAGAGCACGCACATTTGGTAAAAGAAAATTCACTTTTTTATAATACCAGTGGTGTACAAGTAACGGCATCGTTATCCGCTGGTGTAAAAATCAATACTAACTCATTAGCTTCAATTATAGCGGGCGGTATTGCTGTTGATACCTTAAGTTATCAAACTGACAAGTCACCTGCTGCTAATGGACAAGTATTTCCTCTGCACGCTGACTTTCAATCGGCAGAAATGGGCCATGAAATAGAATTGATCTTAGATTGGAACTCAGGCGTTGACCATAATGCCGCCATTTTATATCAAGGCCTAACAATAGGTACGATCGAGTCATTCAGTAAGATAGACCCTGTTTCTAGACAAATTACCGCTAAAGCTAAGGTTAACCCTAGAGTTGCCCCTTACCTTACCGAGCAATCACAATTTTATATTGTTGCCCCACGTATTGATTTTACTGGAGTATCAAATGCTAAAAGCCTGCTAACGGGTACTTACATTAGTATCAGACCATCTCTTGCAGGTAAAGCCAGCAACAAATTTAAAGTATTCAATACCAAACCGCCTTACCAATATAGTGAACCTGGTCTACATTTAGCACTCGAGGCTAATGACCGTAGTTCATTACAAATAGGCAGTAATGTTTATTACAAACAACAGTTAGTTGGCAATGTACAAGCAATAGATACTATCACTCCAGAGCAGCACTTAATCTATTTGCATATCCAACCTGAATTTAGTCATTACGTTAATCAATATAGTCGTTTCTACAACAGCTCAGGTATTAAGATAAAAGCCAGTTTGCAAGGTATTGATATTCAGGCACAGTCACTGCAAAGCATGTTAACTGGCTCCATTACTTTTTCAAGCACTGAGAGTAACAAAGATGCCACGCAAAACAACGTGACTAATGGCGATATATTTCCTTTATATGGAAACGACAAACTAGCGAAGCAGAAAACGTTATTTACACTGAATGCCAATTCCTCAACACAAGTAAATAACAATACCCGTATTTTATATCGAGGCACCGAAGTCGGTAGCATTCATCAAATTGATAATATGGGTGAATTTAAACAATTACAGCTGGGTTTATTACCTGAATACCAATATATTTTAGCGGAAAGTTCACAATTTTGGTTAGTAAAATCAAGTTTGAGCTTGTCGGGAGCAAGTGATACTGACGCCTTGCTAGGCGGTGCTTATATTACTTTTAATGCTGGTCAAGGTAAGGCAAAAACCAACTTTAACTTGTT
>JAWSUX010000097.1:0-2547 GCA_033852215.1 Colwellia sp.
CGATGCATGAGAATATGCACCTTGCGCACCAGAACTTAGGATGTTTGCCACCAAAGGCTCAGCATCCTCTGGTACCGCGATTTCTGGGAGTTTTATACCAGGCAAATACGACGGTGTACCATCGGTAAAGACAAAACTACCTGCGGCATTTAGAATGCGCGGTCCTACAATTTTACCTTTTTCGATAAGCTTTGCTAAAGCCAATGTGTCAGGTAGGTACGAGCCAGTATCTATGACCGTAGTAAAGCCATACTTCAAAGTCATCTCTCTAACAACAGTTTGTGGCTCTACCTTAAGATCAGGGTTGGTAAAGTGAACATGGCTATTCCAAAGACCTGCTGTTACAGCCCGACCATTACCATCTAGTACACGCTTATTTTTCACAGAGATTTTAGGCCCAATTTTTATAATTTTTCCATTTCGAATAACTATACTTACACCAACAAGGGGTTCTGCTCCAGGTTTCTCGTAAACTCGAACATTAGATATGATCAAGTCATCAGTTCTTTTTTGAGCTTCCGAACAGCCACTTATAAAAAGGCAGGCTGCTACCAAAATAGATGAAAATTTCTGTGTTCGGGGAAAACCACCCTTTAATAGAGATACTTGCAATTTACTTACTCCTAGAATTTACTAACTTTACCATGAAGGCCATTTTTACTCTGAGCATATAGACACAATGACTTCCCACGAGGTGCTAGCCTCTGAACGTGGATTAGTTTTACAAATCAAAGCCATAATATATATGCCAACAATATAAAAAAGAGACTAACATAACATATTTATCATTGGCTTATACCCACCTAAACATTTACTGACGTCACATACACTGAAGACCAACGAGGTACAAAATAAATTAATTTAGGGAAATCCCTCAGTAATAATGACTAAAAGAGGCCGGAGACACTTGAGAACTATTCTTATTTAAAAACACACACTCCCTAAAACCATGTCGTTGCAACAGGGTTTTATTTTCATCGTCAATATATACCTGTTATGTTTCTTTTAGGCTGGAAGCAGTGCTCAGCCCTCTTGCCATAATTAACAAAACAGCTATACTGTTGTTTTATACAGCTCTCGTTTGTCGATAGGTTATTTGAGTTATGACTCAGCAGAAAAAAATAATTCACGTAGATATGGATTGCTTTTACGCGGCGGTTGAAATGCGTGATTTTCCTGAGTATCGTGATATTCCTTTAGCGGTTGGTGGCGAAGGCCCGCGCAGTGTTTTATGTACTTGTAATTACCAAGCAAGAGCCTTTGGCGTGCGCGCCGCCATGCCCGCTATAAAAGCGCGGCAATTATGTCCAGAGCTTAAAATTGTTCCATGTCGCATGGACGTTTATAAAGAAACATCACAACACATACGTGAAATATTTTCTCGTTATACTGATTTAATCGAACCTTTATCACTTGATGAAGCGTATTTAGACGTAACTAACTCAGCTAATTGTCAGGGCAGTGCAACACTGATCGCTGAAAAAATTAGAGCTGATATATATAACGAGCTAAATTTAACGGCCTCAGCAGGCATTGCACCGAATAAATTTATTGCTAAAATCGCTAGTGATGAAAATAAACCTAATGGTCAATATGTCGTTTCGCCTGAGAAAGTGAGCTCTTTTGTTGAGTCACTGTCTTTGAAAAAAATCCCAGGTATTGGTCCAAAAACTTTCGAAAAATTGAACCGTTATGGTTATAAAACATGTGCCGATGTGCGTGATTCAAATGTTAGCGCATTACAAAATATAGTGGGTAAGTTTGCAGACAGTCTCTATTTAAAGTCGCATGGTGTTGATTATCGAGAATTAGAGGTGAGTCGTCAGCGAAAGTCATTGGCTATTGAAACAACGTTAGCCGAGGATATAGGCTCCGAGAAAGAGTGTTTAGCGGTAATAGAACATTTATATTCAAAGCTACTAACTCGGCTAGAGCCACATCATAAAAGACAGATTGTACGTCAAGGTATTAAGCTAAAGTTTAGTGACTTCGATCAAACGACTGTTGAACAGCAGAGTAATGCGTGTCAACAAAACTTGTTTAATCAATTATTACCTAAAGCATTGGCTAGGGGGAGTGGACGCACCATTCGATTAGTAGGTTTAACATTAGGGTTTGCAGAGACGCATGAGAAAGAAGGGACTGATCATAATCAACAACTCTCTTTGCCTTGTTTGTAACTAGTGACTAAGAAAATACAGATTTTTATTAATCAGTTATATAATTAAATATTCAAGAGGAAATAGTGAAACAAACCGTATTACATTGCGCCGTTGGCTTATTGGCAAGGCGTGAGCACTCTGAAGCTGAATTAATACAAAAGTTGATGTTACGTGAGTTTCCACAAGACGAGATTGATGCGGCAATCGCTATCATGCTGCAAAAGAATTATTTAAGTGATGAGCGCTTTGCCAGTAGCCGTTGTCGTTATCAGGCAAATCGTGGTTATGGTTGGAATCATATTGCCAATGAACTTAAACAAAAGGGAGTTTGCACCACAATTATTCAACATTTACGAGAAAGTTGTGAAATTGATTGGTATCTTCA
>JAWSUX010000540.1:0-3797 GCA_033852215.1 Colwellia sp.
GAAATGCGCGATCCCACCCTGATTAGGTATCAAGGATGAAGTCACCTCTGGAATATATTTCATTAGGTTATTCTTTACCCCACACCAAAAGCTAAATTCATTTTAACGCACAATTTATAAGTGTTAAAACGTTAATTAGCTATTTAACCAATGGAATTTAAATGAAAATTAAACCTCTAGCTACCCATCTTAGCCTTATTTTAACAACGTCTATTATTTTACCTGCTTATGCTGATATTAGTTTTGCGTATAAGAATGGCGATCAGCAAAAAATAAGTGAAAATTATCTTAAAACGATTGACGAAGAACATACAATGATCATGAATTTTAAAGAAAAAAACTTTACGGTTCATAATGAAACAGATAAATATTATACAGAAATGATGGTAGAGGACACTTGTAATGCTAGTAAAGTAGTGCAACAAACCGCAACAGACCTAGTTAAAGATTTACCCGCTGAGCAACGCGAAGCTATGGCTGGTTTATTCGCTATGATGCAACCTCAAGTAAAAGAAAATAAAGTAGAAATAATAAATCTGGGTGCTAGTGACACCATTGCTGGTTATAAAACCACTAAATATCAAGTAATGGTGAATGGTGAAGTTAAAGAGGTGGTTTGGCAAACCACGAATAAAAAAATTAGCAGTGCAATACAGCCGTTGTTAAGGCAAAAAGATGAATTTTCATGCGAAACCCGTGATGACTATCAAGACTCTGAAGCATATCAAGCCCTAAAAGGTTACCCATTAAAAACCTATCTTAATAACGCCGCTATTGATGAAAGCAATGGTAGTTTTGACAGTAGTAACCTTACTAATAATTATTATGAAGAAGGAGATGTCGAAGAGGTGCTTGCTATTAACTTTGATGATATTGCCAATACTGAATTTGAAATACCCGCAGGTTATGAAAAAACCACGTGGGCAGAGCAAATGAAAAAAATGACGACTAGTATGCAGAACCCACAGGCGGGGGAGTAATTTAAGTAAATCATATCAATCTACAACATATTAGCAGTACAAACCTATTTTTCACGGCCGCGTGATTTATGGTTGCGCGCCGATAAAAAACGCGAGTACGGTAATTTATATAACCCTTATTGGCAAACTCGGTTAATTGAAAATAACGTCGCTGAACAAACCGCGGCGACAGCAGTACAAGTGATTTTATAATTCATGGGTACTTTAGTAAGCAAAATGAAAGAAACAAATATTAGTATAAATAAAAAAGGCAATAGAAATGAGAAAAAGTAGTAATCACTTTAATTTAGCAACAGTATTTACTGTTATCTTTAGTTTGTTCTTTAGCATTACGTTAAGCAGCATGGCAAGTGCTTCATCAATAACCGCAGGCATGAGTGCGGAAGTTGCCGTCGAGTTTAAAGCCGAACTTAATAAACAAGTAAGTTTGCAACACTCTCCTTTGAGAAGTTGGAATTTAAGCATGATGAAAAATCCCTATGGTAAATTTTTAGAAGTAATAGGTGAAAAACTTGGTGATAAGACTGATAAGGGCTTCGAACCAAACTATGGGCGGCGTTTAATGACCTACGGCGAAAGTACACTAGATGCTAAATCGAGTCGTTTTAGCGAATGCCAAAGAGCTATTAATTCATTTATTTCTTTAGCCAAATCCGCACATTTTAGAGCTACTGAATGGAAGGACCATCCGCCGACTAAAGTTCAGACCATGCAAGGATATGGAGTAGAATACCCTTTTACTCAAGACGAGAAAGGTGATGGCACATACAGACCTATACAGATAGCGCTAGAGCTTGGCTGGGAGTACCAAGGAAAAGGTGAAGAACAGGTAGACAAATTTTTCAGCGCTTGTCTCGCGATACCTATTGATTTGTACTTTTGGGAAGATGAGTTTGATGAAGACGAATAATGCATACGCTTTCAATTTTTTACTGGTTGGATTTTACTGGTTGGATTTTACTGGTTGGATTTTACTGAAAAAGGATTGTCATGCGCCGTTTATGTGTTGGAAAAAAAGTAGCCACAATTGCTTTGCGTAAACAAGTGGCTAATAAAAATCGCCATCAAGGCGCGGTAATCGCCGAATTTGTTGTTATTGTCGGTTTTGTTTTAGTGCCGTTAATTATAGGGTTACTATTTATTGGTAAATATATTGATACCGCGCAAAAAATGGAAGTTGCTGGCTAGGTATAAAAATTTACTTAAAAGTTTATAGCGTAGAATAAATGACTAAAGACAACAAAACGGCTAACTATCTATTTTTGAATACGAATGATAACTTGATTTACTAAGTTGTTTAATACACTGTTTTCACTATATTAGTTTCGTAATATCCTTTATATTAATGGCTCTTTATCAAGTTAGTACACTTAATAACAGCAATATTGCCTATATTAGGCTACTTTATAGATATTCGCTTTAGCAAAAAAATGGAAAAAATTATGACTAAAACAAAATTATTAATCGTATCAGCGTTAATTGCCATTATGGCCGGTTGTGCGACACACTCAGCGAAGGTTGATTTTGATAAAAATACTGATGTAGACACGATTAACTATAAAACCTTTGCGTGGCTTAGCAAGGGGAAAATTATGGCTCCACCAGTAGATATAAATCCTGTGATGAAGAGCAGAGTTGACGACAGCATCGAGCAAGCTTTTATTGCTAAAGGTTATCAGTTAATTGATGATGCAGAAAAGGCAGATTTTGCTATTTCTTATACTGTTGGTAGCAGAGATAAAATTAAAGTGAATACTTACCCTGCAACGTATAATAATGGTTTTGGTTGGGGGCGTGGTTATTACGGTGGTAGAGGATATTACGGTAGTATGTCTATGGGGACAGAGACAAGTGTAAGACAATATACTGAAGGTAAATTAGCGATTGATGTATATGACGTGAAAAATCACCAACCTGTATGGCATGGTTGGGCAACTAAACGTTTATCATCGGATGATCAAGAAACACCATCAGCAGTGCTGAATGATATTGTAATTAAAATTGTAAATCAATTTCATTAATACGACGTAAAATGGTATTAATTTAAAAACGGCTTAGGCCGTTTTTTTTGATCTGTATTTATCGATATGATTGATAGAAACTCAACATCACAAGGAGTAGTGATTTTATTATAAATATGAAGAAGGGATTAATTACTGATATTGAATAAAGTTGGTTGCGGGAGCCAGATTTGAACTGACGACCTTCGGGTTATGAGCCCGACGAGCTACCAGGCTGCTCCATCCCGCGTCCGAATGAACTTCTTAAGATATTAAGAAGAAAGCCAATAAGTTTTTTTATTCTATTATTAGAGAATTGGTTGCGGGAGCTGGATTTGAACCAACGACCTTCGGGTTATGAGCCCGACGAGCTACCAAGCTGCTCCAT
Source organism: Colwellia sp. (assembly GCA_033852215.1). GTDB lineage: Bacteria > Pseudomonadota > Gammaproteobacteria > Enterobacterales > Alteromonadaceae > Colwellia. The sequence goes on from JAWSUX010000540.1 coordinate 3,369, forward strand.
CCCGCGTCCGAATGACCTGTATTGAACAGGAAAGCTAAGTTGTTTTGATTCAAACTTAAGAATTAAGTTGCGAAAGCCAGATTTGATAAAAAATAACGACCTTCGGCTATTTATAATGAATAGCCCGACGAGGTTGAACTTTTAGGCTGCTCCATCCCGCGTCCGAATGGTTTAAGTGATAAACACCTAAACAAGCCAAGTTGTTTTAATTCAAACTTATGAATTGGTTGCGGGAGCTGGATTTGAACCAACGACCTTCGGGTTATGAGCCCNNATCCCGCGTCCGAATGACCTGTGTTAACAGGAAGCCAAGTTATTTTAATTCAAACTTAAGAATTGGTGCAGAAGCCAAATTTGATAAGAAAATGACGACCTTCGGCTATTTATAGTGAATAGCCCGACGAGGTGAACTTTTAGGCTGCTCCATCC
>JAWSUX010000098.1:0-15815 GCA_033852215.1 Colwellia sp.
GAGCAGGTAAGCAAAGATAGCGAGAGTATTATTTTTTTTAGCATAGAGCTCGTTCCTTTTTATACTTTAAAGGCAAAGTATAATAAATATTTAGTTATATCAAGTGTCTTCAAAATGCGGGTTTCAGTTAATGTTACTTGAGTATATAATTAAAACATAACACTCTGAATGAATTATCGCTAATTCTTTATTAAACTTTTAGTAACCCTATTATAAATTATGACTATTTTAACCGTATTACGTTTTCCTGATCCACGCCTAAGAACAAAAGCAAAGGGTGTTATTGAAGTTAATAACAGCACAAGCACGATTATAGACGATATGTTAGCAACTATGTATGCTGAAAAAGGCGTTGGTTTAGCTGCAACACAAGTTAACATTCACCAGCGTATTGTCGTTATGGATACTTCAGAAGAAAATGATCGCCCTATTGTATTGATTAATCCTGAAATAACCAGTAAAAGCGAAAATACCTCTATTAATGAGGAAGGCTGTTTATCTGTGCCTGGAACCTACGCCAAGGTAAACCGCCATGATGCTTGTACTGTAAAAGCGCTTGATCGCCACGGAAAAGAACTCACCCTTGATGCAACAGAACTGCAAAGTATTTGTATTCAACATGAACTTGACCATTTAAATGGTGTACTTTTTGTTGACTACCTATCACCACTCAAACGTCAACGAATCCAGAAAAAACTTGAAAAAGAAGCTCGTTTAGATAAACCGACAAATAAGTGACCACTTACTATCATAGGATACCCTCTTGCCTACACCGTTAAATATTATTTTTGCTGGCACGCCTGATTTTTCTGCTCAGCACTTAGCTGCTCTTATTAATTCTGAGCATAATGTTGTCGCCGTATATTGCCCGCCAGACAAACCTGCTGGGCGAGGTAAAAAATTAACCGCCTGTGCCACTAAATTATTAGCACTAGATCACGATATTACAGTGGAACAGCCAACTAACTTTAAAGAGCTCAACGACCAACAACAATTAGCGCACTATAGTGCAGATATAATGATAGTGGTCGCTTACGGTTTGTTATTACCTGAAGTCATTCTCAATACACCTAAACTAGGTTGTATTAATGTGCACGGCTCTTTATTACCCAAGTGGCGCGGTGCTGCACCAATTCAACGTGCATTAGAAGCTGGCGATACCACAACTGGCGTTACTATCATGCAAATGGATAAAGGTTTAGATACTGGCGACATGATATTAACCGCTGAATGTGATATTGAACCGTCTGATACCAGTGCTAGTCTCTATGAAAAACTAGCACAATTAGGCCCCCAAGCTTTAATAGAAACCTTAACGTTAATGGCGCAAGAAAATTATCAAGCCGACAAGCATAATATCAAGCAAGATAATGACCTAGCTACTTATGCTCATAAGCTTGATAAGGCTGAGGCAGAATTAAATTGGCAATTGAGTGCTAGCGAATTACAACGAAAAATTCGAGCGTATAACCCTTGGCCAGTAAGCCAATTCACCTTTATAGAAAGCGAAAAAAAGCAACATCGATTACGTGTTTGGCAAGCCTCTGTGCAAGCATCAAATCATGACGAAATTGCTGGCACCATTATATCAGCAGATAAAAATGGTATTGTTGTGGCTACTGCTAATGGTGCTTTATGCATAAACGTTATTCAACTGCCGGGTAAAAAAGCATTACCGATAAAAGACATCCTTAATGGTCGAAGTGAATGGTTTATTGCTGGTAGTTGTATCAATTCTTTGAGCAGCAATGTTAAAACAGATAAAGAGCTTAGCTAATATGACTGTAAATATTCGAGCCCTTGCGGCTAAGTGTTGTTACGCCGTTATCGATCAAGGCCGTAGCTTAAGTGACGAGTTACCCAAACAACAAGACAAGCTGCAAGTTAAAGATAAAGGGCTACTACAAGAAATTTGTTATGGTGTATTACGCTATTTACCTGAGTTAGAGCATGACGTTCGCCAACTTATGCAAAAACCACTAACAGGTAAACAACGCGTGTTTCATTTTTTACTTTTGGTTGGCGTTTATCAAATAAAACACATGCGAATACCAGATCATGCTTCAGTAAGCGAAACTGTTGCCGCAACAAATACGTTAAAAAACAGCCACATGAAATCTTTGGTCAACGGTGTATTGCGAAACGTTGTGCGTCAACAAGAAGCACCTGAAGCACAAGAGAACTTGAAACTACCTGATGCTGTAAAGTATAACCACCCTAGTTGGTTTATTAAAAAATTACAGCAAGGTTACCCTAATCAATGGCAGAAAATATTAGCCGCTAACCAAGAAAAACCACCTATGTGGTTACGAGTTAATCAGCAACATCATACCAGCGAGCAATACCAAGATTTATTAGCTGAAGAAAATATTGATGTAAACAATGTTGAGCCATTATCGCAAGCCATTGAACTCACCAAAGCAACAGATGTCACTAAACTACCTGGTTTTGACCAAGGCTGGCTTTCAATACAAGATGCCGCAGCCCAACAAGCTGCACGACTACTTAACTGTCAAACGGACGATATAGTTCTCGATTGTTGTGCTGCACCAGGTGGAAAAACTTGTCATATTTTGGAGCAAACGCCCGATATAGCCTCAATGACCGCAATCGATATTGAAGAAAGTCGCTTAGTTCGTGTTAGCGAAAATTTAGCACGTCTAAACTTAGACGCCGATGTACTTACCGGTGATGCCGCAAGCAAAGATTGGTGGCACGGTAAATTGTTTGACCGTATTTTACTCGATGCTCCTTGCTCTGGTACAGGCGTAATTCGTCGCCACCCGGATATAAAATGGCTACGTAGGGCCAGTGATATTGATAATTTAGTGGTTTTACAACAGAAAATACTTGATAACATTTGGTCTTTACTTAAACCAGGTGGCACTTTACTTTATGCCACTTGCAGCATATTACCTGAAGAAAACAGTGAACAAATTAAACGTTTTCTAGCTCAAACGGCAAATGCTCAGTTAGTCGACATCAATAACGACATTGATAGCACTATAGATAATTTAAACGATGATGAACAAATTGGTTGGCAGCTGAAACCAGGTGAACAAAATATGGATGGCTTTTATTACGCCAAGCTGTTAAAAACACAATAATAACCAGACGAAATGATATAGCTGATGAAAATAATCATAGTAGGTGCGGGGCAAGTTGGCGGCACATTAGCGGAAAACCTTGTTGGCGAAAACAATGAAATATCCGTTGTTGATACTGACGGTGAAAAGCTACGTGAATTACAAGATAAAATGGATCTACAAGTAGTCACCGGTCAAGGTTGTCATCCAGAAGTATTAAAACAAGCTGGTGGTGAAGATGCTGATATGGTTATAGCAGTAACAAATGACGATGCCACCAACATGATCACCTGTCAAATTTGTTCTTCATTATTTAATACACCTAAAAAAATAGCCCGTATACGCTCAAACCAAATATTAAAATATTCTGAAAAACTGTTTCATAAAAAACATATTCCTGTTGATCATATTATCGCACCGGAGCAGTTAGTTACACGAGATATCACCCGCCTCATCGATTACCCAGGGGCATTGCAAGTATTAGAGTTTGCCAAAGGTAAAGTTAGCTTAGTCGCTGTAAAGGCTTATTATGGTGGTTTACTTGTCGGTCATGCGTTATCCACTTTACGTGACCACATCCCTAATGTAGATACTCGTGTTGCAGCAATTTATCGTAATGGTAAACCCATCCGCCCTTTAGGTACTACGGTGATAGAAGCAGATGATGAAGTGTTTTTTATTGCCGCGAGTAAACACATTCGCGCCGTAATGAATGAATTACAAAAGTTAGAGTCTGCTTATAAACGTATTATGATTGCTGGCGGTGGTAATATCGGCGCCGGTCTTGCGCGCAGCTTAGAGAAAAGTCACCAAGTAAAATTAATTGAACGTAATAGCAAACGTGCAGAACAGCTAACTTCCGAACTGAATGATACTTTAGTCTTTACTGGTGATAGCTCAGATCAAGAATTGTTAACCGAAGAGAACATTGATCAATTTGATGTTTTTATTGCCGTTACCAATGATGATGAAGCCAATATCATGTCATCACTTTTAGCAAAAAGGTTAGGTGTGCGTAAAACCATGGTACTTATTCAGCGTGATGCTTACATAGACTTAGTACACGGTAGCACCATCGATATTGCTATTTCTCCACAACACGCAACAGTTTCAGCCTTATTAACTCATGTAAGGCGTGGCACTATTGATAATGTCTATAGCTTGCGCGGTGGTGCTGCTGAAGCGATAGAAATTGTTGCTAAGGGTGATGAAAAATCATCAAAAGTCGTTGGTCGCACAATTAAAAATATAAAATTACCTCCTGGCACAACCATCGGGGCTGTTGTGCGCGGCAGTGAAGTTTTAATCGCCCACTCGAATACCCTAATTCAAGAAGAAGATCACGTCATTCTCTTTTTAGTTAATAAACGTTACATCTCTGATGTAGAAAAACTTTTCCAAGTCAGCGCCATTTATTTTTAGCTCCATCATAAGTGACAAATAAATATAAAAATCACATCTGATATGGGTAAAGATGTCATTACCTTATCAGATGACAGAGAGTTTAAAATATAATAGTATTCTACAGATCGTTACTGTTCTTGGCAGCGAGAATTGAATAAAAACACCATAACCCTTACTGTAATATTAGCCGTAAAGCAATGGTTACTGATTTATTAAAAAATGATAGAGTATTAAAAACCTTATGTTAGTTACTAGTCAATTACACCAATTTTATCAAAGCTTTTCCACTGAATCCTCCGTAGTAATTGAGCAACCTCAAATTGCATTTGAAGAGTATGGTTTGACCGATGGCCCCGTAATTATTTTGGCACATGGGGGGTTATCAAGCCATCATGCAGCAGGTCGTTACCAAGAAAATGACCCTTTACCTGGTTGGTGGCACGAATTAGTCGGGGAAGGTAAGGTCTTTGACACGCTAAAATATCGTATTATTTCAACTAATGCTTTAGGTAGCATGTATGGCAGCAGTAGTGCTTTAACGATAAATCCTGCAACAAATAAAAAATATGGCGCTGATTTTCCTGTGATTACCATGGTAGATCAAGCAAAGTTTTTATATCGTTTTTTACAAGAATTAGGTATTGAACATGTAGAAATCATGGCTGGCCCGTCAATGGGGTCTTTGCTAACTTTACAAATGGCCGCGATCTACCCTAAATTCATTGGCAAAACCATTTCTGTTGCTACTGCAGGTAGAATGACTCCTGATGGTTTGGCTATGCATCATTTCATGATCAACACGATTAAATCGGATGTGGATTTTCAGGGGGGAAACTACGACAATAGCAAACCATTAACGAGTTTGCGCATCATCGCTCAAGCAATAAAATTTTATTATATGCACGAAAATATTATTAAAAAACTTTGTTGGGATACCGTTAATGAAAGTAGTACTAGCCAACAACAACGAAGTGACAAGGTAAGAAGCTTTGTTCAAGGTAACCCAGAACAAGAAGTTACAGGTAAAGATGCTAATTGTTATATTACTACCTTACAAGCAATAAATAGTTTTGATTTAGGCTTAAATCAAACTGACTTTATTAGCGGAGTAAGAAGAATACAATGCCCCGTTTTGCTAATAAATATTGATACTGATAGAGAGTTCAATATTAAATGGGCCCAAGAAGTTGCGGACATTCTTAATGCTCGAAATGATCGAAACGCTCCGCAAGCACAAGTACATTTGATGAATTCAGATTGGGGACATATGGGTTGTGTGAAAGAAATTGAACAGTTAACCGAGCATATCAAAACGTTTCTCTCTCCGTAGTTTTTTATACTCCTTTACCAGAGCATTTCGTGACGGGTGTATCACCAGAAAGGCTTTATAAATAAAATGAACCAAGGTCTTTTTGTATGCTTCAATCTATAGCTCGTATTTCAACCAAGTTTGTCCAACGTTGGCTACCCGATGCTTTTATTTTTTCCATTTTACTTACTGTCATTGTTTTCCTTGCTGGTATTATTGCTCAAGGTAGACCTCCATCGGTTATGGTTACCTACTGGGGGGAAGGTATATGGAATTTATCAACCTTTGCTATGCAGGTTATTTTAACCCTTGTTACGGGACATATTTTGGCACAATCTCAACCAGTGCAGGCAGGGTTGTGTAAAATAGCTAGCTTAGCTAAAACGCCAACTCAAGCGATTATGTTAATGACTTTTATCGCGTTGATTGCTTGTTGGTTGAATTGGGGCTTTGGTTTAATTGCCAGTGCTTTGTTTGCTAAAGAATTAGCTAAGCGTGTGCAAGGGTTACATTATCCATTGCTCGTTGCGTCAGCTTATTCTGGCATTGTGGTTTGGCATGCGGGGCTCTCGGGGTCAATTCCTTTAAAGTTAGCAATGCCGGGCGGAAGCTTCGGTGTTGAGCACATAATTCCTGTTTCACAAACTATGTTTAGTTTTCCTATTTTGATAATGTGCGCATTGGTATTAGTAACCCTACCTATTATTAACTGCTTAATGCAACCTAACAAAGATGAAATACAGTTATTTTCATCGACAGAAGAAAAAAAACCACAATCGATAATAAATCAAACAGCTAAAAAAACTAATACACCTGCCGAGCGTTTAGAGCACAGTGTGATAATTTCTTTTTTATTAGCTAGTTTAGGTTTATGGTATTTATTTGATTATTTTATCGGCGGTGGTGCGCTAAATTTGAATAGTTTGAATTTGGTTTTTATGGTGCTAGGAATCTTATTTCATGGCACACCTGCAAGTTATCTTAACGCCCTAAATGATGCTGTAAAAGGGACTACGGGAATTATCATCCAATTCCCTCTGTATGCGGGTATTATGGGGATGGTGGTGCAATCAGGTTTAGCAACATCGATTTCTAGTTGGTTTGTGTCAATATCTACAGTCGATACTTTTCCTGCATTAACTTTTTTAAGTGCTGGCTTAGTAAACCTTTTCATACCCTCTGGCGGTGGTCAATGGGCTGTACAAGCGCCTATTGTTGTTCCTGCGGCACAATTTTTAGGAGTTCCGCTAAACCAGGCTGCTATGGCGGTAGCACTAGGTGATGCTTGGACAAATATGGCTCAACCGTTTTGGGCTTTACCCTTATTAGGGATCGCCGGTTTAGGTATTCGCGATATTATGGGCTATTGTGTGGTCGCCTTATTGTGGACTGGCTTAATATTCTCTATTGGTTTGACTTTTTTTTATTAAGTATAAACTAGTAAATAACGCACTAACAATGAATGTAAACAGTGAAAGTAGACGACCGAAGGTGAAAAAACCCTCACGACTTTTTGCCCTGAGGGTTTTTATTTATTAAAAGTAGTTATGAATAATTACCAACTTAACTAATTAAAATTGCATTTCTGGTACTTCACCTTCAAAAACAATTTCACCATCTGTAAGTTTTACAATCTCCTCTACGCTTACGCCTGGTGCTCGCTCCAACAAGTGGAACTTACCTTCTTTAATTTCAATAAAAGCTAAATCAGTTAAAACTTTCTTAATGCAGCTACGACCTGTTAGTGGTAGTGAACAATTAGCTAACAATTTAGAATCACCATGCTTTGATGCATGAGTCATAGTAACAATAATATTATCAGCCCCGGCAACTAAGTCCATTGCACCACCCATCCCCTTGATTAGCTTCCCTGGTATCATATAAGAAGCGATATTACCATTAACATCTACTTCAAACGCACCAAGTACTGTTAAATCAACATGACCACCACGAATCATAGCGAACGATTCTGCAGAGCTAAATAAGGATGCTCCTTTTACCATCGTTACCGTTTGTTTGCCGGCATTAATTAAATCCGCATCAACATTTTCATCTGTTGGGAAGACCCCCATACCCAATAAACCATTTTCCGATTGCAACATGACTTCAACCCCATCAGGAATAAAGTTAGGCACTAAGGTAGGAATACCAATACCTAAGTTGACATAATCACCATCTTTTAATTCTTGCGCAACACGTTGTGCTATTTGATTTCTTGATAAAGCCATTTTATTCTCCTTAAACCGCTAACACGGTACGTTGTTCAATACGTTTTTCAAACGTGCCCACAATCAATCTATCAACATAAATACCTGGTGTGTGTACTTCATCAGGATCAAGCTCGCCAAGTTCAACTAGCTCTTCTACTTCTACAACGGTTATTTTTCCCGCTGTTGCTACCATAGGGTTAAAATTACGCGCGGTTTTTCGGTAAACCAAGTTGCCATGACAATCGGCTTTCCACGCTTTAACAATGGCAAAATCACCCGTAATGGCTTCTTCTAGAATATATTCTCTACCGTCAAAGACTTTATGATGTTTACCTTCAGCGACTAAAGTACCTACACCTGTCGCAGTATAAAATGCTGGGATACCTGCACCGCCGGCACGAATTTTTTCAGCTAGAGTACCTTGCGGCGTTAATTCAACCTCTAATTCATTAGACATTAACTGGCGTTCAAACTCACCATTTTCGCCCACATAAGAAGCAACCATTTTTTTGATTTGACGCTTTGGCAATAACATACCTAAACCATAATCTTCTATACCACAGTTATTAGAAACGATGGTAAGCCCTTTGGTTTGTTTACGATATATTTCTTTGATTAGGTTTTCTGGTATACCACAGATACCAAAACCACCAGAAACAACGGTCATATTGTCTTCAAGACCAGCCATTGCTTCTTCATAACTTGATACTAATTTGTTTAGTCCGGCCATCGGGGACTCCTATAAAATAATGATTAAAATAATTCTTTGTTTATTGAGCTGTCCAAGCGCCATCCATAGGAAGTGCTGTCCCACTAATAGTGTTAGCTGCATCGCTACATAAAAATAAAATAAATTCACCTATTTGTCGTGGATTCATCATTTTTGGTACTGCCTGTTTTTGAATAACGATGTCGCGCCTAGCTTGTTCAACTGATATACCTTTTTTATCGGCAAACTGTTGAATTTGCTCTGTCAAAATAGTCGTATCAACGAAACCAGGACAAATTGAATTAGCAGTTATACCTTGGTCGCCACACTCAAGCGCAACCACTTTGGTTAATCCAACAATTCCGTGTTTTGCTGCAACATAAGCTGGCTTATTTAATGACGCCACCAAACCATGAACGGAGGCTATATTGATAATTCGACCCCAACCATTGGCTTTCATGCCTGGCAATGACTTTTGAATGGTATGAAAGGCCGCTGTTAGATTAATTGCAATTATGGCGTTCCATTTATTTTCTGGAAAAGTATCAACGCCCTCTGTATGTTGAATACCAGCATTGTTAACAAGAATATCTACTGAACCCATTACATTAATAGCACGTGCCATAAAACCAGCGATTGCCGAGGAATCCATCAAATTAGCATTATCAAAGAAAGTTTTGATATTGTATTTTGTTGCAAATTCATCCGCTAATGTAATACCTTCGGCTTCATCCATTAAGCCATGTAATATTAAGTTAATTCCTTGCTCTGCTAATACATGCGCGGTTGCTAAACCAATACCACTACTTGAGCCTGTAATAAGTGCCGTTTTACCTTTCAGCATGATGTTATTCCTATTTTGTTCTTTCTAAAATTGACACATAGTTGGCAACACCTGTGCCCCCCATATTGAAAACACCAGCTTGTTCAGCTTTACTCAATTGCATATCACCGGCTTCACCACTGAGTTGTTTAGCAGCCATAATATGCATAGAAACCCCGCTAGCACCTATAGGATGACCTTTGGATTTTAAGCCCCCTGAAACATTTATTGGCAATTTTCCACCAGCATGAACCCAGCCCTCGGCTAATGCTTGATGTCCTTGTCCAAATTTGGTTAAGCCCATGGCTTCGTATTGCATTAATTCTGCGATAGTAAAACAGTCATGGGATTCAACTAAATCAAGATCCCAGATAGATAGGTTAGCTTTATTAAGTACTTGTTGCCATGCATGCTGGCAGCCAGAAAATTGCGTCATATCACGACGACTCATGGGTAAATAGTCATTAACATGGGCCATGGCTTTAAGAGAAATAGCACGTTTAGCATCGGTTACATTGTCACTACCTTTAAGGATTACAGCGGCAGCACCATCAGACACCAAAGAGCAGTCAGATCGTTTTAGCGGCGACGCTATCATAGGATTTACGTCAGACTCATTAACACAATAATCAAAGGTCACAGCCTTTTGTAAATGAGCCAGTGGATTTTTCATTCCGTTTGCATGGTTTTTTACGGCAATCTGGGCTAATGAATCATTAACATCACCGTACTTTGCTACATATTGACTGGCGATGTGTCCAAATACACCGACAAAACTTCCAAATTTTTCTTCCTCGGCGACAAAGCTTGCGCGACCTAATATCCTACCTACTTCACGGTTTGGTAAGTGGCTCATTTTTTCGACACCCACAACTAACACTGTTTTTGCTCGTTTGGCTTCAATAGCATAAGCACCAGCTTGCATAGCAGCACTCCCCGTAGCACAAGCATTTTCAACACGAGTTATGGGTAAAAAACGTGGCATATTCTTATGCTGTAGCACGAGAGAGGAGGTAAAATCTTGCTCTGAGAACCCTGCATTAAAGTGCCCTAAAAACACTTCATCTATCTCGTTATGGTCAATACCTGCATGAACAACAGCTTCAGTAATGACTTGGCTAATCAAATCATCCAAGGAAGTGTCACTATGTTTGCCAAACTTAGTATGGCCCCAGCCTATCATGGCGGCTTTTACATTACTCATCTGAAAATCTCTGTAATTTTATATTAGGTTATGAAGCGAATGCAGCTTCGTTTTAAAGCTCATCAACATTCCTCTTAAAAATAATGAACATAAATAAAGTGAATGAATGTATCATTTAGAACATTTAAATTCAAACAATAAGTACATAGATTAAAAGAATAGATAAACGATAAACTTAATATATACCGGTCGATTTTTATCCAGTAAAAAATGGTACAACACTCTACTTATAGCTAAAATAAAATAGCAAAGTAATCAAATATTAGTCAATCAGCCATTAGTACTACGGCTAGCGTTAACTCTAGATTGCACCATAGATGAACGAATATACGCTGACTTAGAGCACAGAATTCAAGAAAGGTGGAAGGGTACGGGGGTGGGTTATGCTTTTTACAGCGATCAATTCGAGGAACAGTTATTAAATAGAAATGTTTAAGAAAGTAGTAATTATATTGGTTCTGGCTGGTTATTTATGAACGCCAAAATGCAGGAGTAAATAATACTAACAGGGTAAATATTTCTAAACGACCAAACAGCATGGCAACAATTAGCACCCACTTACTCATATCATTAATAGAAGCATAATTGGCGGCAACCTCTCCTAAACCTGGACCTAAATTATTAATACTTGCAGCGACTGCAGTAAAAGCGGTGATATCGTCCATACCTGCAGCTAATAGCAATAACATACAAATAACAAATACCGCCGCATAAGCTGAGAAAAAACCCCACACCGCTTCAACAACACGATCGGGTAATACTTTTCTACCGAGCTTTATACTGAAAATAGCCTTAGGGTGTACTAGTTTATTCATTTCACGTAAGCCTTGTAGATAAAGCAAAACTACACGTACTACTTTCATACCACCACCGGTACTGCCTGCACAGCCACCAATAAAGCTAGCAAAAATTAATAACATAGGTAATAAAGTTGGCCAATCAGCAAAAGAGGTTGTGGCAAAACCAGCGGTTGTACTAATAGACACTGATTGAAATAATGCTTGGTCAAAGGCTTGATCAGCATCTTGGTAGAGACCTGAAGCCATTAATACAGTAAAACAAATAAGAGTTAATACTAACTGAATACTAATAAACACTTTAAACTCAGGATCAAGTATATAGTTTTTCAGCGAGCGGCTTTGAACAGCCGCATAATGCAAAGCAAAATTAACACCAGCAATAACTAAAAAAGTGACACACACTAAATTAATTACCGGGCTATTAAAATAGCCCATACTGGCGTCATGAGTAGAAAACCCGCCAATAGCGATAGTAGAAAATGCATGACAGATAGCATCAAAGCCTGACATGCCAGCCAACCAATAAGCAAAAGCACAAGCAAGAGTTAACCCTAAATAGATATACCACAAATGTTTTGCCGTATCAGCTATACGCGGTGTCATTTTTGAGTCTTTAACTGGTCCAGGCGTTTCTGCGCGATATAGCTGCATACCACCAATACCTAACATTGGTAATACAGCAACAGCTAAAACAATAATACCCATACCGCCAAGCCACTGTAATTGCTGTCGATACCATAAAACAGCGTGGGGTAAGCCTTCAATATGACTTAAAATGGTAGCGCCAGTGGTGGTTAACCCTGAAAAAGATTCAAAAAATGCATCAGTCACAGATAAGTTAGGTTGATCTAATAGAATAAATGGAATAGCTGAAAAGCTGGCCAATACTAACCAGAAAAGCACCACAATAAGAAAACCTTCACGTGCTTTTAAATCTGTTTTTTCTTGTCTATTAGGATACCAAGCAAAAAAACCGGTAAATAAACACCAAAAAAAAGACATTAAAAATGGCACACCACCGCCATCACGATAGAGTAAAGAGATTAACGCAGGCGGTAACATAGTGACGCTAAGCAAAGCCACCAGTAACCCTAAAATTCGGATGATATTTTTATATTGCACGCTTGGTATTGTCTTATAAGTGACTTTATTATTTTAGTTGTTGCTGTATTTAACCTGTAACGCTTAACTAGTTAACAATTGGCGTTGTTAACTTTAATTGCCCTGAAGACAATGTTTGTAATTGATCTTGCATTAACGATAGCTTAACTACAGGTATCGCAAAACTAAACATAACTTGCTGTTGATAATCTTGCGTTAATACTTCGCCTTCAACTTGTTTTACTATATGCAAAACATCATCTACTTGGTTATATTGACACGCTAAGGTTTTGTGCACCATAGCTATTTTAATTTTTGACTGTAAAAAAGTTAATGCTTGCCTAACACTGTCACCATAAGCTCGCTGTAAACCGCCAGTTCCTAATTTAGTACCACCAAAATAACGTACCACAACGGCACAAACCTGACCTATACCTCCACCCTGCAATACAGCTAACATCGGCTTGCCTGCAGTACCACTTGGCTCTCCATCATCTGAAAAACCATAACCTTGACTATCATCACTTGCTTTAGTCAAAAAAGCATAACAATGGTGGCTTGCTTGTGGGTGAGTAGCTTGAAGCGCCTTCACCATAAGTTTAGCGTCAGCGATTGAATCACAGGGGCGTAGATAACAGATAAAACGACTGCGATTAGCAATTATTTCATTCTCTACTGTATTGGCAGCAATTGCATAAGATTTTGTCACGAGCTTTTAATATCTATATTAATAAACAATTAAATCAAACCTAAATTTCTTGTCATATTCTCATTATGTGATTGATGAACAATGATATTATCCTCAATACGAATACCACCGTAACAACGCATTTCATCAACATTGTGCCAATTAACTTGATCGCTATGAGCAGAAGCCTTTAAATCACTTAATAATGAATCAATGAAATACAAACCAGGCTCTATAGTAAAGACCTGCCCTGCTTCTATATTTCTAGATGTTCTTAAGAAAGGATATTCTGCTGGCGTATTAACATGAGTACCGCGTTCATCAGCCATAAATCCACCTACATCATGTACCTGTAGACCTAAGTGGTGACCTAAACCATGAGGGAAGAAGGTTGAAATAATGCCTGACTCAACTGCAGTATCAACATCAACAGTGATAAAATCAAAATCTCGTAATACTTGCCCAATAGCACGGTGCGTTTGTATATGTAAATTTACGTAACTAACACCTGGCTTTAAGCCATCTACAGCAGTTAACATTAGCTGATCCATACGTGTAATCAGATCAGCAAATTTATCTTGCTTAAAGGCATAAGTACGGGTGATATCGGCAGCATAACCATTAAAATTTGCGCCTGCATCAATTAAAAAGGATTTATGTGCTTTTGGCGTTACTTTATCTAACGCCATATAATGTAAAATTGAACAGTTCTGGTTTAACGCGACAATATTGTTATAAGGCGTATCATTAGTACTGTAACCAATCGCCGTTAAATAAGTTTGTTGAATAGCAAACTCACTCTCCCCTCGCAAAAAAGCATGGTGAGCTGCCTGATGAGCTTTTACCGCTATCGCATTAGACTGTCGTAAGCATTCATGTTCATAGTTACTCTTATAAGCTCGATGATAATGAATGTAGTTTAGTAACGGCTCTGGGTTTATTAACTCAAAACCTAACGCTTTAGCCACTTCGATATGACTACCGATATAAGCAAAACCTTTTTTATCATAAGGCAATAACTTCTCAACCTCTGTCGCCTTAGTTAATATTTTAATGGAAAAGTACTCGGTCCAATAATCATCCACTAAAGGAATTATTTTGTGCCAAAAATCGACCGGTTGATAATAAATTAATGTCGGTTTATCTTCACCATTAACCACCAACCAAGAGTTAGGAACATCGAGTAAAGGCAGCCAGTATTTAAAATGAGGATTTACTTTAAAGGGGTAGCAGTTATCATCAAGGAAAGCTTTTATCTCTTGGCCAGAATGAATAACCAAACCTTCTAAGTTTTCTCGCGCTAACACTGCTTTAGTTGTTTCTTGTAATTGCGCAATGTGCGCTGGATAGTCAGCGGCTAATTTAGCCGTTAATGTTGTCATTCATTCTCTCCATAAGTTCCCTTCAAAAGCGTCATTATAATAATAGCATATCAAGTAAAGTAGCCGTGCCCCGCCTTATACCCAAACCTTTGAAACTTTATTCAACAGCAATTAGATTAAACTTATTCCCCAATATTCATATTAATCACTTCGTTAAAAATTTTACTCACTTGTCCAGGTTGGTGTTGGTAAATTTCTTGATAGGCCAGAACGCTTTTCACGTAATTTCTTGTTTCTTTGAACGGAATAGTTTCAATCCAAATATCGGCAGGTAGTGCGTCGACATTTTTCAACCAACCTTTAACACGATAAGGACCTGCATTATATGATGCTGTAGCAAGAATATGATTACCTTTGTTTTTATCTAATAATTTACGTAAATATTTAGTACCTAGCTTGATATTATTATCCGCATTTTGCAGATATTTTCGGCTCGCTTTACCCTTATTTAATCGTTTAGCTGTTCTAGGCATTAACTGCATTAGCCCATTTGCGCCAACAGAAGAGTATGCATCGGTCATAAAAGAGCTTTCTCTACGAGTAATAGCAAACGCCCAAGCAGGGTTTATTTTCTGCTTCGTAGCATATTGATTAATTTCATCATTAAACGCTTTAGGAAAACGTAAACTGACATCATCTAAATAACCGACTTGTGACAACGTAAAAATAGCGCGATCAAACCAAGCGTTCTCATTGGCCACTTTTGCCGCCACTAACTTGTCTCTGTCACTCAATTGGCTTAACCAATAATTCCACTCTCGTCGTGCTTGGGTATAACGTTTTAAATAAAAAAATTCAAAAGCCCTTTTAGCGGCTGACAGCTCGAACACCTGACTTTTTTCTAACATGGTAACCGTTAAAGGTTTGTCTTGTAAACTTACAGGTGTCTGTAGATAACTCGATGCTAAAAAACCATAATAATGCCGCTTTAACGCTAAAGCTTTCATAATATTATGACCTTGTTCAAGTTCACCTCTGGCAATCAGCGCCCTGCCATACCAGTACTGCCACTGCACATCCTGTTGCTGTTGCTCTGGTAATTTTTTAAGCTCACGAATAACTCGTTGCCAATCTTGTTGCTTCAATACCTGCGTAAGCC
>JAWSUX010000541.1:0-1687 GCA_033852215.1 Colwellia sp.
GAAGCTATAGGTGTCATAGTTGTCGTTTATGCCTTGAACTTGACCTGCTGCCGTATTTATAGTCAGCGATGAATTATATGGAGTTATTGGAGCGGCTTCTTGGGTTATGGGCGCTGCATCTTGGGTTATGGGCGTTTCTTCTTGGTTTGTTGTACCGTCACTACCGCCACAAGCATTGAGCAATATAACGCAAGATAATGTCCATAGGTTTATTTTTTTCAAAGTTAAATCCTTGTAATATAATTATTTTTAGGCAGTTATGGTATTACTTCCCCAAGTTTTTTACAATCAATTTAATAGCTTTATTGAGGGTTTAGAGTTTAGAGTTTAGAGTTTAGAGTTTAGAGTTTAGAGTTTAGAGTTTAGAGAATTAAGTACCAACCCTCCCTTGATAACTACAAGCCCCATTATTTAACAGATAAATCGACACAAAAATGACAGTTTTCATTACCTAATTCCTTTTTTATGCCATATTTAAATAGTTTAAACAGATAATTGATAGAGGAGAAGCAATAGTTTACAGTAGTGCGAGGAAATAATTAGTGACAATAGTTTCCTACTACATAATAAAAAAAAGCAGTATTAGGGATTAAGTTATAAAGGATATATAGGGTTAAATAAGCTGCATAAAACAGTATAATTAAAGGTTAATAGCTTTAAATGAATTTATTCCAATTTGAAATAAAAGACATCCTCTATTCCTACAAAGATACTGTGGTAGCACGTGTTATCCCTGACAATGCTGACTTTGACGTTCCAACCGTTATTGTTAAATATCAAAATACTGATTACCCTTCTGCAGAGTTAGACTCCCGTTGGAAAAACGAGTTTAAAATATTACGTGCTATCGACTCAAAATGGGTTATTAAAGCACACGTTTTAAAGCAACATCAAAATAATCATGTATTGGTATTAGAAGACTTTTCGTCAACAACCTTAAGTGACCTTATAGCGGAAAATACACTAACGTTTAGCCAACGTTTACATATCGCTTGCCAGTTAACCTCTGCTTTAGCTGATGTTCACCGTTTGCAATTAATCCATCGGGATATTAACCCAAGCAATATTTTAATAGACCCCACAACGCTGCAATTAAAATTGTGCGATTTTGCCCTAGCGACTCGCCTTAGCCATAAACAAATTAAATTACTGAACCATGACCTATGGGGGAAATTTGAATATATTTCACCTGAGCAAACAGGTCGCACCAATATAAAGGTAGATTATCGCAGCGATTTTTATTCGCTAGGCGTC
Organism: Colwellia sp.; assembly: GCA_033852215.1. Lineage (GTDB taxonomy): Bacteria > Pseudomonadota > Gammaproteobacteria > Enterobacterales > Alteromonadaceae > Colwellia. The sequence goes on from JAWSUX010000541.1 coordinate 1,255, forward strand.
ACACTATATGAACTATTTAGCGGACGTTTACCTTTTACCTCACAAAACGCGATGACCTTATTACACTCTCATATTGCTCGAACACCAGAGCCCTTAGTTGATATAGAAATAGGCACACCACCGGTAATTTCAGCAATTGTTCTTAAACTCATGGCCAAGTCGCCAGAAAATCGTTACCAAAGTACTTATGCTTTACAAGCTGATTTAGATAAATGCTTCGAGCAATGGGAAAATAACAACGGTATTGAAAACTTCATTTTAGCGGTATCTGATGTATCTCTTCATTTTAATGTATCGAATAAACTTTACGGCCGAGAAAATGAACTTTCGACTATTTTAGAGGCCTATCAACGCGCTTGCACTGGCCATACCGAGTTAGCAATGGTCAGTGGTTATTCTGGCGTCGGTAAGTCAGCCTTAGTACATGAATTAC
>JAWSUX010000541.1:1744-5403 GCA_033852215.1 Colwellia sp.
CAACACCTGTTAAGTGAAAGCAGTAAAAAACTCAACCAATGGCGTACTAAGTTGCAAGTGGCGCTCGGTAATAATGCCGCCATTATTACCGAGTTATTACCCGACTTAGCCTTAATTATCGGCACTCCTCCCGCATTAACCGTATTACCTCCAGCTGAAGCTGAAATGCGATTAAACATGGTGTTTATTGATTTTGTTAACGTGCTCTATTCTAAAGAGCAACCACTGGTTATATTTCTTGATGATTTGCAGTGGGTTGATATGCCTACATTGACCCTATTAAAACAACAAGTGAACGATAGTAATAAAAAGGGTTTATATGTTATTGGTGCATACCGCGATAATGAAGTGGACGAGGCACACCCCCTTACAGTTGCCTTACAAAAAATAGAACAAAAAAATGCTTTAACAAAAATACATCTGCCTCCTCTAAAGTTAAAACACATTCAGCAATTACTGTGTAATACACTACAGTGCGATTTTGATGAAGTATCAATTTTAGCTGAGTTATGTTTGAAAAAAACACAGGGAAACCCATTTTTCCTCAACCAATTTTTATTGTCGCTTTATCAAAAAGATAACATTAGCTATAACCATAAAGAAGGTCTGTGGCAATGGCATATTGAAGAAATAAATAAACACTCAATGACCGAAAACGTTGTTGATTTAATGATTGAAAAATTGGAACAGCTTAACAATGAAACGCAGTTACTTGCGTCTATTGCTTCACATCTTGGACATAATTTTAGCCTTCGACAATTATCCTCCGCGTGTCAATACGATACGATAACAACCGCAAAAACCTTATGGCCACTGCTCGAAGCAGGTTTCATATTACCGCAAGATGAGTACTATCAATTTACCGATGATGAAGTTAGCTTAAACCAATCTCGTTATTGCTTTTTACACGATAAAGTTCAGCAAGCGGCTTACCAATTAACACCTGAAGAAGGCCTTGAAAAATTATTGTGGCATATAGGTAAACATTGGCTAGAAAACATAACAGAAGAAGAATTAGAGCTTAACCTTTTCACGTTACTGCACGTGCTTAATGGCGCCATCAATATTATCAATAATACTGATGAGTTAAAGCAAATTGTCACGTTAAATTTAAGAGCGGGCTTAAAAAGCAAAGATGCTGCCACTTATGATGTCGCGGCCAGTTATCTACGTATTGCTAAAAAGCATTTAACCGCTGATGCATGGGAATATGATCCACAGCAAACATTAGCTATAATTAAAGGCTTAATAGAAACCGAATTTTTAGCCGGAAACATCGATACCGCAAGAGTTTTATATCTTAATAGTGTTAACAGTGCCCCAACAAAAAAAGCAAAAGTAGCGCTTATTTTAGTGCAAGCAGACCAATTTCAATCACGGGGAAGTTTTCCTGATGCGATAGAAGTTTTAATGGGCGGCTTAGCAACGTTGAATGTTGGCTTTCCAGCAAACGAAACTGAAGCCGAAAAACAAATAGTCGCTACATTTACCACGACGAAAAACTTAGCTGAACAATATACCGATGAGCAATTAGTCGCCGCGACAAAAATGACAGATGATCATTGTTTGCTGCGTATGCAGATACATAATGCTTTAGCGCCTGCTTTTTACTTATCGGGCTGTGCCCGTTCATACGCCATTAACGCCTGTAACATGGTGCAACTAACCCTAGAGCATGGGCAATGTGAACTTAGCTCTATTGGTTATTCTGCCTATGCCACGGCCATGTCTATGATGGGTGAAAAGTACCCTGCATGTTACAAAATGAGTAAGTTGGCAAAAAGTGTTTCCGATTTATGGAAAAGTAAATATCACCGCGCAACCATTTACCAGTACTTTGCTTCAAGTTATCAACATTGGTGTGAGCCTATTGAAAATACTTATGCATTTCAAGAGCAAGTTATTGCTTGGGGAGAAGAAGGTACCAACCTTGTTTTCGCTGGTTACTGCGTTTTATTTAAAGCCTGTAATAAGTTTATTAAAGGCGTACCGTTAGAAGAATTACAACAAGATATTGAGCAAGGTTTAGCTTTTTTAACTAAAAAACAACAACCGGCAACCCTGAATTTTGTTTTGTTAGGTTCTTATCAATCGCTATTAGCCTTACAAGGAAAAACACTTTCACATCACTCTTCAGACGCTCGTTCATTAAACACTAAAGCGTTTAACATTAATCAATATTTTAATGATGATTTCCATACACCTTCGATGGATATGGCCTTTTATACTTGTGCAGCTCTCCGTCATTCCTACCTTATGAATGACAAAGTATTACAAGCACAGAGCATTAAAAATATTGATATTGTTTGTATGTTTTTACCTGATACACCAATAATGACAGAAAGCTTGTTTTACTTGGCATTAATTTTACTTGATGGCAATATTACCGATAACAACACCAACAATAACTTAAGCAAAGAAAACTTAGAGAAAGCGCAAGAAATTTGTGATCAATTTCAAACATGGTCAATCAATAGCATTAAAAATTATTCACACAAGTATTTATTAATAGCTGCGGAAATAGCCAGAGTAAAAGAACAACATGCCCTCGCAACTGAGTTTTACGCTAAGGCACTTGATGCTGTTGAAACAGCCAATTTCATCCATTGTGAAGCGCTGATTAACGAACGTTATGCGAAATATTGGGCTAATTTAGGACAAAAACGAATCGCTGCAAATTGTATTAAAGATGCATATTATCTTTATGGTCGTTGGGGAGCTACAGCAAAATGTACTCAATTAGAAGAGCAATGGCCGCAACAGCGTTTCAATTTAATCAGTAGTACCTCTTCATTGGGTGGTACGTTACAAAGTTCAATACATAGTACTGTCACTGAGCAAACGCAATCTATTGATTTACATTCACTATTAAAAGCCAATCAGCACTTATCTAAAGAAATTTATGTCAATTCATTATTAGAAAAAATGATGATAGTACTGATGGAAAATGCAGGCGCTCAGCATGGCGCGATTATTATTAACGAAGAAGAACAGTTAACGGTAGAAATAGTTGGCGCTATTAATGATGTTTCTGCTTGTATTGACAGCCAATTACATAACATCAACCTTGATGATGTTGATACCGCAGATCAGCCTTTATTACCCGATACCTTAATTCGTTATACGCAACAAACCATGAAAACATTGATCATAGATAACCCTAGCGAAGATCCTCGTTTTATTAATAATAGTTACTTGCGAATAAATAACCCTAAATCGGTATTATGCTTGCCAATTACTGCTCAAGGTCGGTTAATCGCTATCGTATATTTGGAAAACAACCTAACAGAATACGCTTTTACTAAAAAACACAAAGATACCGTTGAGCTTATTTCAGCACAAGCGGCTGTTTCGTTAATTAATGCACGGCATTATGAAACACTAGAAAATAAAGTCGCTCAGCGTACTGAAGAATTACAATTACTCGCAATTAAAGATGGTCTTACGGGTATTTTTAATCGTCGTGAATTTGATAACACCTTAGAAAAAGAATGGAGTCGCTCTTCCAGAGATTTTTCTTCGCTAACTTTAATGATGATAGATATAGATCACTTTAAAGCCTATAACGATAATTACGGACATCCAGAGGGCGATTCTTGTATAAAGTTAATTGCGCAAACGTTAAGCAAAGTCGTCGCACGTAAAAATGACTTTGTCGC
>JAWSUX010000542.1:0-2643 GCA_033852215.1 Colwellia sp.
GTGAATTAGTATCAAATGCTGCTGATGCTGCTGATAAATTACGCTTTAAAGCTTTATCAGATAATGCACTATACGAAAACGATGGAGAGTTACGTGTCCGTGTAAGCTGTGATAAAGAAAATAGCACAGTAACCATTTCTGATAATGGCGTTGGCATGAACCACGATGAAGTTATCGAGCATTTAGGTACGATTGCAAAATCGGGGACAGCAGAGTTTTTCTCTCAGTTATCCGGTGATCAAGCCTCAGACTCTCAACTTATTGGTCAATTTGGTGTAGGTTTTTATTCAGCCTTTATCGTTGCTGATAAAGTAACAGTACGTACCCGTAAAGCAGGTGATGATGCCGCTAATGGTGTCGAATGGGTAAGTGCAGGTGAAGGTGAATTCACAACGGCTAAAATTGAGAAATCAAACCGTGGTACCGACATTATTCTTCACTTAAAAGAAGATGAGTCTGAGTTTGCTGATGATTGGCGCTTAAAGTCTATTGTGACTAAATATTCAGATCATATCTCAGTATCCGTTGAAATGTTAACCGCTGAAGTGCCTGCTGTTGAAGCTGTTGCAGAAGTTAAAGATGAAGAAGGTAATGTGACTTCTCCTGCAGTTGAAGCGAAAGATGGCGTTCCCGCACAGTGGGATGCAGTGAATAAAGCAACAGCGTTATGGACACGTGAAAAAGCTGATATTTCTGATGATGAATATAAGGAATTTTACAAACATGTATCGCATGACTTTGGTGATCCACTTTTATGGGAACATAACAGAGTAGAAGGTAAAACAGAATACACCTCACTTTTATATGTACCAACTAAAGCTCCATTTGATATGTATAACCGTGAAAAACAACATGGTTTGAAGTTATTCGTTCAACGTGTCTTTATTATGGATGATGCTGAACAGTTTATGCCAACGTACCTACGTTTTGTTAAAGGTTTATTAGACTCAAACGATTTACCATTAAATGTATCTCGTGAAATATTACAAGATAACAAAATTACTCAAGCTATTCGTAAAGGCTGTACCAAACGAGTATTAAAAATGTTGGAAAAACTTGGTAAAAAAGATGCTGAGCAATACCAAGGTTTCTGGGATGAATTTGGTCAAGTATTGAAAGAAGGCCCCGCTGAAGATCAAGCGAATAAAGAGCAGGTTGCTGGTTTACTGCGTTTTGCTTCTACAAATGGAGATACCGCCACTCAAAACGTATCTTTAGCTTCATATATTGAGCGTATGAAAGATGGTCAAGATAAAGTTTATTATGTGGTTGCTGATAGCTTTGAAGCAGCTAAAAGTAGCCCTCATCTAGAAGTTTTCCGTAAGAAAGGCATTGAAGTATTATTAATGTCAGACCGTATTGATGAGTGGTTGGTTAGCCACTTAACGGACTTTGATGGTAAGCAATTACAATCGGTTACTCGTGGTGGACTTGATCTTGGTGATATGGATGATGCCGAAACAAAAGAAGCTCAAGATAAACTCGAAAAAGAATATGACTCTGTTGTTAAACGCATTAAAGCTAGCTTAGAAGGCAAAGTTAAAGAAGTTAAGATTTCTCAACGATTAACTGAATCACCAGCATGTATAGTTGCAGATGATGACGATATGAGTAGCCAAATGGCTAAGTTAATGGCATCTGTAGGTCAAGAAGTACCAGATACATTACCAATTTTTGAAATTAATGGTGAACATGCATTGATTAAACATGTAGCTGATGAGCAAGATGACGATATGTTCAGCCAATGGGTCGAAGTATTATTTGAACAAGCGACGTTGGCTGAGCGTGGAAGTTTGAAAGATCCAGCAAGCTTTGTTAGTCGTTTAAATAAATTGATGTTAAACCTGACTAAGTAATCGCTGTTGCAATTAATACTTTAGTCGGAAATAAGGGATTCTCTATATAAATGAGCGTCCCTTTTTTGTATGCTATGCTTGTTTGAGTGTTGGCTAACTTGTATAGTGTTTGCCGCAATAGAACGGGTAACAAATAATTATTACATTAGTATGATCAAAAGTTCAGCTCGCAACTTTTTATAATGATCGTATTAATGTAATCATTATTTATATTTCAACCATCAATTTAAGGTTATTTAATATGCGCATTGTTTTATTAGGTGCTCCGGGCGCTGGTAAAGGTACTCAAGCACAATTTTTAATGGAAAAATTTGGTATTCCACAAATCTCTACTGGTGATATGCTGCGTGCAGCAATTAAAGCGGGTACTGATCTTGGTAAGCAAGCTAAAGCTGTTATGGATGCAGGACAGCTCGTTTCTGATGAATTAATCATTGGTTTAGTAAAAGAGCGTATAACGCTGGATGACTGTAAATCAGGATTTTTACTTGATGGTTTCCCTCGTACTATTCCTCAAGCTGATGCTATGAAAGAAAGTGGTATTACTGTTGATAATGTACTTGAGTTTGATGTACCAGACGAAGTAATTGTTGAACGTATGGCTGGTCGACGTGTTCATTCTGGCTCAGGTCGTGTATATCACCTTGTTTATAACCCACCTAGAGTTGAAGGTAAGGATGATGTAACGGGTGATGAATTAAGTATTCGCCCAGACGATGAAGAAACAACGGTTCGTAAACGTTTGTCTATTTATCATGAGCAAACAAAACCCTTGGTTGACTTTTAT
>JAWSUX010000543.1:0-3727 GCA_033852215.1 Colwellia sp.
AGGCATAATCAAAGCTAAGGAGAATAACCTTTATGAATTCAATAACAAAACATCAAGTTGCTACATTAGCAGGTGGTTGCTTCTGGTGTATAGAAGGCGCTTTTAGTAGTGTGAAAGGTATTATTAAAGCAACCTCTGGTTATATGGGAGGAATAATAGAGTCACCTAATTATAAGCAGGTGTGCTCAGGTGATACCGGTCATGCAGAAGTTGTTCAGTTGCATTTTGATGTAAATGTGATTAGCTATAAAGACATTTTAGAAATATTTTTTAGTCTCCATAACCCTACGCAGTTAAATCGTCAGGGCAATGATATAGGTAGCCAATATCGATCAGAAATTTTTATCCACAATCATGCGCAAGAAGAAATAGCAGAAGAAGTTATTGCTGAGATTATTCAAGGTAAATTATTTGAAGGTGAGATCGTGACAAAAATTAGCCCGGCAGTAACTTTTTATTCAGCAGAAGATGAGCATCAAGGTTATTTTAAAAATAATCCAGTAAATCAATATTGTCAGGCCGTTGTGGCGCCTAAATTGGTAAAATTTAGAAAAACCTTTGTAGAGAAATTAAAATAATATATAACAAAGCCTTACGATTTATCACTAAATATATCAGTTCAAAAATCAAGCAGTGCACTATACTTATCAAGGTACAGTACTGCTATTTTTTTGATTGTTTATCCTTGGTGGTGATTTATGCATACAAAAAAGTTTCTTTTATTACTGGTTGTTGCGTTAGCAAGTTTTACCTTTTTTTCCCCTCGTGATTATCCCTATCAGTTCAGGCAAGTTAATCGATTAGCGGTTGCTGAAGATAACTATTTATTGCCTATTTACCCTCATATAAAACAGATAGCAAGACCAAAAGAAACCTATCATTTTCCGATAAAACTTGATGAAGTTGGCCCAAGTAACTCGCTTTATTCAGGCCCCAAGCAATATCCTTTTTACTGCATGACTATTGATTCAAAAATTGGTCAACCTTTGGTTGATAATCAACAAGGTTATGGTGTGCCTGTTTACCAAAATTTTGATAAACAGAATGAAATTATCGGTTACTCAAAAGATTGTTTGATAAAAACACAATTACAATTTCTCTACCTAAACAAGGACGATAACTTAGTTAAATTAAGTCCGGATAAATTCAAACAGGTAGCAGAGCTAATTGACGCTAAGCAGCCTTTACAGTTATTTCGAGTCGAATTGGGTAGTATTAATCGTTTTATTTATTCAATGGCGATGGAGATTACTGTTGAAGAATTAGGCTCACGTACCGGTAGTAGTTTGTGGAATAAAAAACTAATTTATCAATTTAATGGCGGCTCTGGTATAGGGTTTCGTCAAGGACGACATAAAGCAATAAAAACGGTTAGTCGGCGTTTGAAACAAGTGCAAAATGGTTACGCTATTATTAGTTCTAGTGGTAACCGCACAAGTTATACCTATAACATGCTATTAGCGGAAGATACCGCCAGACGAGTAAAAATGAATTTTGTCAGCCTGTTTGGTGAACCACTATATACCGTTGGCATTGGTGGTTCAGGTGGTGGTTTAGCGCAATACCTTATTGCGCAAAATAGCACCGGCATTTTAGATGGTCTGATCCCACAATATTCATACCCCGATATGCTTAGCCAAACCATTTATACCTTAGATTGTGATCTGTTTAATAATTACTTCACCTTTAGAGCGAAAGACAATAGTCGTTGGCAGCGCTGGGATCAGCGGCAACTACTTGAAGGTATGAATACTCTGCATGATTTTCCGCAGAAAATTGCTTTTTTACAGCCAGTGGCACAGCTTATGGCAGGTATGATACCTAGCTTTCCTGAAGGTAATAGTGAATGTATTAATGGCTATTTCGGCCTTTCAACTTTTATCCATAATCCGAGACAAGGTTTTTTAAGACATTTTTTTAGTGATGATGTTGTGGAGAAAACTAATTGGAATTATTGGGAGGATATGTCGTGGCTTTTTGAGCGTGACCAATATGGCATGGTGCAAAGTACTTGGGATAATGATGGCGTACAATATGGTCTGCACGCCTTAAAGAAAAGACAAATAACCATCGCTGAATTTGTTCATATCAATAAAAACATTGGCAGCTGGAAAGAACAACATCAAATGACAGCGGAAAATATTATTACCCCTTTTGGTCGAAAGTTGCCCTTGTGGGTTTCTTTATGGGGCAGTGACAATATAACGCAAGTTGTTGATGATAAATTTGCACCTCGTCGCAGTGCTACTTTAGGGGCTATTGAATCGGCTTACCGTGGCGGACAAGTTTTTATTGGAGAAGTTGATTTACCTATTCTTGATGTTCGTCATTATCTAGAAGAGAAGCTTGATATGCATCATATGTCAGCGTCTTTTAGTTCAAGGTTACGCTTAGATGCCGCGAACGGTCATCATAACAACCAAGTTATTTGGGTCGCACAACGTGATTTCAACCCCACGGTGCAGGCCTTTGCTATGATGGATTTGTGGTTATTAAAGAGAAACGAATATCCAGAGCTTAGCGCAGAACAGAGCAAACCTGAACAGCTTAAAGATAGCTGCTTTGATGCTTCAGGTGCAGTGATCGCGCAAGGAGAAGGTGTATGGCATGGCAATTGGAATAATCAGCAAGAAGGTGTTTGTGCGCAGCACTATGCTATTTTTTCTAACAGTCGAATTCAAGCGCAAGGGCCATGGCAAGGCAGTATATTTAAATGCCATAAAATCTCTTTAACGCAGGCGATAAAAGAGGGCTTCTATTCTGGAGTTGAATTAGGTAAATATTTCAATGAACTACAAGATATATTTGCGAGTGGTGTTTGTGATTATGCACAAGGAGATGCAGGTAGACCGAAAGACATTTAGTTATTATGTACCCAACGGATAAAGCTCGAACTGTATTCGTTCTTTACCTATCAAACATCCTTATCTTTGATTCTTAACTTATTGATTTTAATAACTCAATACAGTAACCTCTTATTATTTTAAACTATGAATAATTAAGTTAACTTTATGAAAACAAGGTTTTTTTATTGTTAATAATTATTATATTCCTGTCATTAAATCGAGATTAAATGTCAATTTTAAATATCTTAACAGCTCCCAATGAGAAGTTAAAAGTCATAGCGACGGAAGTCAAAGCAGTTCAATTAGTGCAGACATTAATCGATGACATGCTTGACACGTTATATGCTACCGAAGATGGCATAGGATTAGCCTCAACTCAAGTAGGTAGAACTGAAGCCATTGTTGTTATTGATCTTTCTGAAAATAGAAATGAGCCGTTGATCTTAATTAATCCTAAAGTGGTTAAAGGAGAGTTTAAAGAGAAAGGCTCGGAGGGCTGTTTATCTGTTCCAGGGTATCGTGCTGATGTAGAAAGGTTTACCAAAGTTACAGTTGAAGCCATTGATCGTAACGGTAAAGATATCTCTATTGAAAGTGATGGTTTTTTAGCCATTGTTATGCAACATGAAATTGATCATTTACAAGGTAAGCTTTTTATCGATTACCTTTCATCTTTAAAACAGAGTGTTGCGCTTAAAAAGGTGAAAAAATTCATAGGGTAGCTTGAACATTCCTGTAATGCGAATGACGTACTAATAAAATACTTATTTTTATTGATGTGAGGCAGTGAACTTTCTACAGCCTCATCATATTTTTTATTTCATACTGTAGGGCAAACGGGTTTAAATTTATCATTTAGTCGATAATACCAGCAATCAAAA
>JAWSUX010000544.1:0-480 GCA_033852215.1 Colwellia sp.
TTGAGCTAATGATGAGCAAGCTGTGAAAAGTAATGTTAGAGCAATTACCCTGAAAATTGGCATATAGAGTCTCTTGTAGGCTATTTACATTCTGCTAGTTTGATATGAGCTTGAGCATCAGGTGGAACAATAATTAGGTTAGATTGCCATGCCCAATTTCTGATGTCTGTGGCTTCATAAAGTTTAATGCCAGCATACTCCCAATGAGCTTCATAAACCTTTCCTTTAGAAAAGAGCCATGTGTGATTACCACCACGACTTAGCCCAATGCCAAATGGAATCTTCATCAAACCTTCTAAGGAGACTTTATTCACTTTCCTCACACCAGCTTTTGGGAAGAGTTCTTGGAAGTTCTCATGGTCCTTTGCTAATGGTTTGTAATCGATAGCGATATGATGAACAGGGATGTCATGATACTTACAAAATCTCATGGCTAAGTAAGTTGTGTGGGGATGTTCTTTATCACCATCAGTGGGGTGA
>JAWSUX010000099.1:0-3718 GCA_033852215.1 Colwellia sp.
TTTGATGTTGTTACAGGAAAAAAAGTTTGGCAAGTTGACTTAAGTGATATCAATAATGAACGCAGTTTTTGGGATAGCCGAGTCTCTGCATTAATTGCTGGTGGCCCTATTGCGGGTTTAAATAAAATATTTTTAGGCTCTGAAAATGGCAAAGTTTTTGCGCTTGATGCACAAACAGGTGAACTTGTTTGGCAAGTCGATATTAAAGGTGAGGTAATCACTCCTCCTGCTATTGATTCAGGTATTTTAGTGGTTAATACCGCTTCGGGTATTATGAAAGCATTTAATGCTGATACGGGTGAAGAACTGTGGAAAGTAGAACAAGATGTTCCTGCATTAACTTTACGTGGCCTTAGTGCCCCTGTCATGGCTTCGGGCGGTGTTATTGTTGGCACAGGTAAAGGTGATGTTAGTGTCTATATTTTAGAAAAAGGCCAACAAGGCTGGGCAACTGAATTAGGTGAAGCAACCGGTTCTACTGAATTAGAGCGAGTCATTGATGTTGACTCTTCTCCTGTTGTTTTTGGTGACAAAGTATATGCTATTTCAGCTCGCGGTAATTTGGCCGCCATTGAACTCAAATCAGGGCGTATTTTGTGGAAACGTCAGTATTCTTCCTATAGACAAATATCAGTTTACCGCAATGATATTTTTATCACCAATACTCAAGGCCATATTTATGCGTTAAATAGACTTAATGGTATTGAACGGTGGAGTAACTTAAGCTTAACAAATCGCAGTGTTACTGGTCCCGTTGTGGTTGATAACTATGTTGTTGTTGGCGATTTTGAAGGTTATTTGCACTGGTTGAATCAAGATACAGGTGAAATTGTTGCACGCCATGAAGTTGATGGCAGTGGAATTCACTCAACACCGACAGTGGTTAATGGTGTAATATACACCCAGTCTCGAGATGGTGATTTACAAGCGATAATGACGCCTAAAATCATTAGTGCTGAACAGTAAATATTATCCTAGTTAGCTTGTTAGTTTTTTTGTAAAAAAATTCGTCAGGTCAATTAAATTATAAACGGCTCCAATGCAATAAGCATTCGGGGCCGTTAGTTGTTTTTATCTATGCCAAATTAATGATTTTTTGGTATTAAATTTTTAGAGGTTTCCATGCTTCCTGTTGTTGCCCTAGTTGGGCGTCCTAATGTTGGTAAATCAACATTATTCAATCGCCTTACGCGAAGTCGAGATGCGCTAGTTGCTGATTACCCTGGCTTAACGCGAGATCGTCAATACGGTCAAGCTGAAGTTGAAGAACACCCGTTTATTGTTATTGATACGGGTGGTATTAATGGCGATGAAAAAGGCATTGATGTACTAATGGCTGAGCAATCATTAATGGCGATAGAAGAAGCGGATGCGGTACTTTTTTTAGTTGACGCTCGCGATGGGTTGACTGCTGCCGATCATGGTATTGCTGACCATTTGCGTAAACAGAATAAAAAAATATTTGTTGTTGCAAATAAAGTTGATGGTATTCATGGCGATTCGGCTGTGGCCGAATTTTACTCTTTAGGTTTAGGCGAGCATGTTCATCAAATAGCCGCGGCACATGGTCGCGGTGTTACGCAATTATTGACGATTGCGCTAACCCCTCATATTGAAGCGCTTGGTCAGCCTAAAGTGGATGATGTAGAAAATGAAGGCGAATTTGATGATGCCTTTTTTAATGAAAACGAAGTTGAGCTGACAGAAGAAGAGCTGGCTAAAAAGCTTGAAGATGAGCCGCAAGAAAATGACAAAATTAAATTAGCGATTATTGGTCGACCTAATGTCGGTAAATCAACGTTAACCAATCGCATTTTGGGTGAAGAGCGTGTTGTTGTTTACGATATGCCAGGTACTACCCGTGATAGTGTTTATATTCCGATGGAACGTAATGGTCGTGAGTATACTTTAATCGATACTGCAGGTATTCGACGCCGTAAAAACGTAACGGATGTAGTTGAAAAATATTCGGTTATTAAAACACTTCGTGCAATTGAAGACTCTAATGTTTGTTTGTTAATTATAGATGCTCAAGAAGGAATTAGTGATCAAGACCTTAGCTTACTTGGTTTTATTCTTGAAGCTGGACGCTCACTGGTACTTGCGGTAAATAAATGGGATGGTCTAGAAGAACATGAAAAAGATCGTATTAAAACGGAACTTGATAGACGTTTAGGTTTTATTGATTTTGCCCGTATCCATTTTATTTCTGCACTGCACGGTACAGGTGTCGGTCATTTATATGAATCTGTTGAAGAAGCTTTTATTTCTGCAACTAAGCGTATTTCAACCGCGATGGTAACTAAAATACTAGATATGGCAGTATTTGATCATCAACCATCAATGCACCAAGGTCGTCGTATTAAGCTTAAGTATGCTCATGCGGGTGGTTATAACCCGCCTATTATTATTATTCATGGCAACTTAGCGAAAAAATTGCCTATGTCTTATAAACGCTATTTAATGAATTATTATCGTAAGTCATTAAAAATGATGGGTACACCTATTCGTATTCAGTTTAAAGATACATTGAACCCATTTGCAGGTAAGAAAAAACTTACGTTTACAGAGCAGAAGAAGCTGGCTAGGTTAACGCAAGGTTATAATAAAGATGTGAAGTAGTACTTACTTTACTCTCAGACTGTGTCGGTGTGAGTTATTCATGCCGTATTACTGAGAGCTAAAGTATGCTTACCCTTGTTGCAATTTCCCTTTGATTTAACTAAAGTTATCTATACTTCTTTATCAATATATTTTGAAAGTTATGGCTGAAAAAGCAACTCAAATTCCACTGCAAGTCGATACGGGCGCTCGCCTTAGTCAAAACCTTGCTCTTTTGCATGCTGGCTCTACTGTTTCTATTGAAGTTTCCACACCTGCAGGACAAAGAGCAAAGTTTAGAACTATTTTTATTGGCTACTTACCTAAACAATACCTTTTAGTACAATTTCCAGAAAACAGTAAATTGGGTAGTTTCTCGCAGTTTATTAAACAAGGTGCTGCAATTACTATTCGTGGGTTAATTGAGGGGCATGAAGGCGCTATATTAGCCTTTGTTACGGTTGTAAAACAAACCCTGCAAATTCCTTCACGCATTATGGTATTAGACTTTCCTCACACTGTAACCTTACATCAATTGCGATCATCTATACGTATAGATACGCAAATAAATGCCAAAGTTAAAATAGATAAAAAATATTGGCAAACTACCATTACTAATTTATCGATTAGCGGTGGTCAGTTAAATATTGTTAACGGCGATAAACTGGTACTAGCAGAAAATAAAACCATTGAAATAGTCGTAGAAAATAATGAAGGTACAGGGAATATTAAGTTGAATGCGGTTATCTGCAATCTTAAAAAGCAAATTAATGGTCTAGCTTTTGGTGTTCAATTCAGTGATGACAGTAAATCACAAGTTATTGATTTACTACACCAAGTTATCATAGACGAAAGCGAAGTTTAACTGTTCTCAGGTATTCAATATTCAACATGTTAATGCAATCTATACCTAAACCACATTCAAAGTATTAATGATGCCTGAAGTGTTATGCATTGTTGATCACTTTAGCTTGGATCTTACCATCACTTAATTGCACACTTATTTCATCATTTATGCTGACCTGTGAAATTTTATTGATCACTTCGTTGTTATTGTTGCGGGTAACGCTGTAACCACGAGCAATGGTAGCCAATGGACTAACAAGCTGTAATTGCT
>JAWSUX010000545.1:0-578 GCA_033852215.1 Colwellia sp.
TTTTATTTGAATCTTTTTTAAAGGTTATTTTCAAACGATTAATAAGTTTACTTTAAAACGTTAAGTTACCTATATTTCGTTAATACGACTTAGATAACTTATCAAAACAGTTCTTTGGGTAACCCCTTGGAACTGGTGGCGCATTTTAGAGAGTTTTCGTTTTTGATCAAGAGCTATTTACAATTAAATTCATTTAATTGTTTTTTTGTCGTTAAAAGAATCAATTTGCATATTTCATCGGCAATATCAGTTCACTTTTCTATTTTAGAAACACTTATTTGTTATAAATTGCATAAATTTTACACTTGATAGTTGCACAATATAAAAAGCTCGGTAACATAGAATCGTTTTTTACAACTTATTACAGGTTATGTAATTCTATAAAAAACGTTTATTAAAATAATAATTAGGTATCCATTATGAAATCCCCAACAGTTTTAACAGTAATTGTCGCTATCGCTTTCGCAATTATTGCATTTATCCTTTCAAATTCACTTTCGCCTGTTAGTCCAGCTATTGTCGCTGGCATTGCTTTTATTAGTGCCTTTATTGCCCCGTTAATTGGTGGTCAAATCTCA
>JAWSUX010000100.1:0-5573 GCA_033852215.1 Colwellia sp.
TAGAAACAAGAGGCCGAAATAAGCCACCAATAGGTTTAGTGTATATGCCTTGGTTTGATGCGAGTCGCTTAGTTAACAAAGTTACCTTAGACGCCACAGATCCGTTATCAAAACAAACGGACTTTAAGAAGTGTGCTATCAAAATTGTTAAAGTTTAGGAGCTTATAATGAAAAATTTAAACCTAGCAGCCATTGCCAGTTTATTGGTTCTAGCCGTATCGCCAATGATGTATTCTCTAACCGTTAATGCAGCCGATAAAGAAACAATTAACGCTGTGGCAACGTTGAGAGACCATACTCCTATTGACACGCAAAAAGAGCCTAATGCTATTCCAAGAGTAGTAAACAAGGATATCAAGCAGGGGCGTAATTACCCTATGCAACCACCTGTTATTCCTCATACTACCCGTAGTTATGAAGTGAATAAAAATAACAACAAATGCATGTCTTGTCATTCTCGTCATCGTACGGAGAAATCACAAGCGCCTATGGTTAGTGTGACACATTACATGAATCGCGATGGTAACTTCTTAGCAGATGTATCACCTCGTCGTTACTTTTGTAATCAGTGTCATGTTACCCAAGTTGACGCTAAACCTTTAGTAGAAAACACCTTCACTGATATGCACAGCTTAATGAAAAACAAAGCTGTAACTGCTGAGAAACACTAGGAGCAATCATGAAGAATATATTATTAATTGGGTGGCGCACAATAACAAAACCTAGCGGTTACTATAGCCTTGGTGCCTTGGTAATAGGTGGTTTTATTGCAGGTATTATTTTTTGGGGTGGTTTCAACACCGCCTTAGAAGTAACCAACACTGAAGCGTTTTGTATTTCATGTCATGAAATGGAGAACAATGTCTACGAAGAGATGAAAACCACTATTCACTTTTCTAACCGCTCAGGTGTACGTGCAACATGCCCAGATTGTCATGTACCACATAAATGGACTGATAAAATAGCCCGTAAAATGCAAGCTTCAAAAGAAGTTTGGGGCATGATTTTTGGTACCATCAATACGCGCGAGAAGTTTTTAGTGCACCGTAAACGCCTAGCCCAAAATGAATGGGATCGTTTAAAAGCGAATGATTCTTTAGAGTGCCGCAACTGCCATAACTTCGACTACATGGACTTTACCGAGCAAAGTGAACGTGCTTCTTACCAGCACTCTACCGCTTTAGCTGCTGGCGAAAAGACCTGTATCGATTGTCATAAAGGTATTGCTCACCAATTACCTGACATGAAAGGTGTTGAGGGCTGGTAATTTATTTTACCTGTTTAAAGCGTTAACCTTAAGTAAAACCAGTGCTGCGTCACTGGTTTTTTTATATGTAAATTTGGTCAAAAATAAATGGAAATTATCATATTAGTCACCTATTTTATAAATTAACATTGTAATATTTTAGATTAACTTTGAATGGTAATTTATAGGTGAAATATATGGTAAGTAATATTGATGAGGCTTTCTTGAATGAAATGGAGCCGAATGATGGCTCAGCTAATAATGAAACAGGAACCGATAACATTAAGAGCAGCACCCTCGCTAATAAAAAAGCGCAAGAACAAGCGCAGAAAAATTTACTTGCTCGTCATCGCATTGATGAGTTAAAAGAAAAGAAGCGACTTAAAGATTTACTTGATGATAGTGAAGATTGGTAAGCATAGTTAAATTTAGAAAAAATCTTGCTTGGATAGCCCTTGTATTCACAGTAAAAGTGCCTAAAATAGCAGTTCACTTAAGTGCTATTACCCTTTGACACATGACATTATTTGAAAAAATTCGTTGCTTATTTACCTTTGGCCAAGGTGTCGCTTTACCTTTACCACCAATCCCTAAAAACAGCACTCCTTTTCCCTTATTTACTCAATGGTTTAATGATGCCAATAAATCAGGTGTTTTATTGCCCGAAGCAGTCTCTGTGAGTACTTGTGGCTCAGACGGTCAACCAAGTTCACGTATGGTGTTATTGAAAAGTTTTGATGACAAAGGTTTCATTTTTTTTACTAATTATGGCAGTAGAAAAAGTCATGAATTAGCAGAAAATAGTAAAGTCGCGCTATTGTTTCATTGGAATGTTTTACAACGTCAAATACGCATTGAAGGTACGGTTGAAAAAATAACGTTACAAGAATCCGCTAAATACTTTCATAGCAGAGATAGAGGCAGCCAAGTTGGTGCTTGGGCATCAAAACAAAGTACAAAATTAAACCATGACAATGAGTTAATTGAGCGCATGGCACACTTTCAAGAAAAGTATGCTGAAGGTGAAGTACCACACCCAGAGTTTTGGGGCGGCTGGCGGGTAAAACCTCAATACATAGAGTTTTGGCAAGGTCGTGCGAATCGTTTACACGACAGAGTTTGTTTTGAAAAACAAAACGAAAACTGGGCACAGCATAAATTACATCCATAATCCTATCGCACCAAAATGTAGGCGTTATATCTAAAGCTTAGGTTTTACACAGTGTGGCTTATTACTGCTTTGATAATATTTTGTCGATACTGACAAATGTTGACTTAATTGTTTAATGCGCGTTTCATTTGACGGATGCGTTGACATAAACTCAGCAGGGGCTGATTGCCCAGACTTAGCACTGACTTCTGCCATATTTTGCCAAAGCGTTATACTTGCCTCAGGATCAAAACCTGAACGTGCCATCAAATCTTGACCAATAATATCTGCTTCACTTTCATGAGAGCGACTATAAGGCATAATAACGCCATATTGTAAGCCAATACCAAGCCCAGCCATCCATAAACCTTTATTATCAACATCGGTTGCACCTACCGCTATAGCAGCGACAGCTAAACTAATATTTGAAATTTTGTTAGCGGACAAACGTTCATTAGAGTGATGTTCAAGAACATGCCCCACTTCATGACCTATAATTGCCCCAAGTTGATCTTGGTTTTCAGTAACGTTTAAAATACCAGTATAAACACCAATTTTTCCACCAGGTAAAGCAAAAGCATTAACTTGTTTTGAATCAAAAACCACCACTTCCCACTCACCTTGATGAGCCGATTTAGCGACATTATCAGTAATTGATTTAGCAACACATTGCACAAAATCATTTATCGCTTTATTTTTGCTAATAGGCGTGTTTTTCTTCATTTCTTCAAAAGAAGACGCTCCCATCTTGTTCAACTCAGTATCAGAGAATAACATCACTTGTTTTCTTCCTGTGGTAGAAGTAGAGCAAGCAGTAAGAGCAAACAAAGCTATCGAGGTAATAGCTAACTTGTAAATAAATAATTTAATCATAATAAATAGCTTTTCATAATATAAAACACACTAATAATATTGCACTGATCTTAACATTACATACCTTATATTTACATATGGATAATTACTTATGAGTGATTACTTATGGATAAGATATACGAAAGATCCTCAGCCATAAAAAAACCGAGACAAGCTCGGTTTTCATTTATAAGATCAAAAATAAGACCTTTATAATTTAAAAAACATTAACTTCCCACAAGCGCTAATAATACACCTGCAGCCACTGCAGAGCCAAGAACCCCTGCAACATTAGGACCCATAGCATGCATAAGCAAGAAGTTATGGGGATTCGCTTCTAAGCCAACTTTGTTCGCTACCCTTGCCGCCATAGGTACTGCTGAAACACCTGCTGCACCAATTAACGGATTAATTGGATCTTTAGAAAACTTATTCATTGTTTTGGCCATCAGTACTCCCGAAGCAGTACCAATTGAAAAAGCTACTGCACCTAACGCTAAAATACCTAAGGTTTCAACATTCAAAAAAGCATCCGCACTCAGTTTTGAACCGACACCTAAACCTAAAAAAATCGTGGTGATGTTAATTAATTCATTCTGTGCTGTGCTACTCAACCGGTCTACCACACCGGACTCACGCATCAGGTTTCCTAAACAAAACATACCAACCAATGGGGTAGCGGCAGGTAAAAAGAAAATGGTCATTAGCAGAACACCTAAAGGAAAAATAATTTTTTCAATTTTAGTCACTGGTCGTAGCTGTGCCATTTCTATTTTACGTTCGTCTTCAGTCGTTAATGCTCGCATGATTGGCGGTTGGATAATTGGCACCAAAGCCATATAAGAATAGGCTGCAACAGCAATAGCACCTAACAGTTCAGGGGCTAATTTTGAAGCAAGAAAAATAGCCGTTGGCCCATCAGCGCCACCAATAATAGCAATAGCAGAAGCATCTTTAAGCGTAAACTCTATACCTGGAACATAATTTAAAGCAATAGCACCAAACAAGGTAGCAAATATACCGAACTGAGCTGCAGCACCTAAAAGCAGTGTTTTCGGATTGGCAATTAATGCGCCAAAATCAGTCATCGCACCAACGCCCATAAAGATAATTAAAGGAAAAATCCCCGTATCGATACCCGCGTAGTAAATATAATGTAGTAAACCGCCAGCTTCAGAAAAACCCGCAACAGGAATATTAGTTAAGATTGCACCAAAACCCATCGGTAATAACAATAGCGGCTCAAAGTTTCGAGCAATGGCGAGGTAAAGTAGGCCACAACCTACTAACATCATAACAACTTGCCCTAACTCGAAGTTAGCCAAGCCAGTTGAAAACCATAATTTAATTAACGAATCCATGGTATCCCCTATGAAAAGCTAAGCAAGGCATCACCAACGGCAACTGAGTCACCCTCTTTGGTAAATAACGAAACAATTTCACCTGAGGTAACAGCGCGAATCTCAGTTTCCATTTTCATCGCTTCCATAATAATAACCACATCACCCGCTTCAACATAATCACCTTCATTGACCAGCACTTTAAAAATATTACCTGCTAATGGCGCATTCAAGGTTTCTTCTGCAGAAATAGAAGCCGATTGCTTCATCGCGTCATCTCCTGCAGGATGTGTAATTTCGTCAATAGAGCCTCCAGGAGCAACTACAACAGCATAAACCTTACCATCGACACTGACATCATAACTTTCAGGAGAGTCATCTGAACTCGACACTGAGCTATTTTGTGGTGCTTTACTTGCTTTAGTTGGAATGGGCTCAAAGGCGCTTGGGTTGTTGCGATTTTCTAAAAATTTCAACCCTATTTGTGGGAACAATGCATAAGTTAATACATCATCTATAATCTCATCAGCTAGCTTGATGCCTTTATCTTTAGCCAAAACCTGTAACTCTTCTGACAACTTATCGACTTCAGGATCTAACAAGTCGGCCGGGCGACAAGTAATCACCTCTTTACCGTCTAATATTCTAGCTTGCAAACCCGCATTAACTGGTGCTGCTGTAGCGCCATATTCACCTTTCAATACACCCGCAGTCTCTTTAGTAACAGATTTATAACGCTCACCGGTTAATATATTAAGCACGGCTTGCGTACCAACAATTTGCGATGTAGGAGTAACTAACGGAATATAACCTAGATCTTTACGAACTTTTGGAATTTCAGTTAGTACCTCATCAAACTTATCAGCTGCACCTTGCTCTTTTAGTTGGTTTTCCATGTTAGTTAACATGCCACCAGGTACTTGCGCTGTTAAAATTCGCGCATCGACACCTTTTAAACTTCCCTCAAATTCAGCATATTTTTCTC
>JAWSUX010000546.1:0-781 GCA_033852215.1 Colwellia sp.
CCCCATTTGTCTTCTGTAGTACCATCAAAAATACCGAAGAAAGCATCTTGTAACGCTTTAGTAATTGGCCCACGAGAACCGCTACCTACTGGTAAACCATCAACCGATTTTACCGGTACAATTTCGGTTGCTGTGCCTGTCATAAAGAATTCATCAGCAATATATAAAGCATCACGAGCAATTGTTTCTTCACGTACTTCGTAGCCTAAATCAGCGGCTAATGTCATTACTACGTCACGTGTTAATCCAGTTAAAATAGAAGCTGAACTAGGCGGCGTATAGATAACACCTTTACTTACTAAAAATAAATTTTGTCCAGCGCCTTCACTTACTAGGTTATTAACGTCTAACGCAATACCTTCAGTGTAACCATGACGATGTGCTTCAGTTGAAATAAGTTGTGAAGATAAGTAGTTGCCACCCGCTTTTGCCGCGGTAGGCATAGTATTAGGCGCTAAACGGTTCCAACTTGAAACACCTACTTCAACACCATTTTCAATAGCGTCAGCACCTAAATATGCTTCCCAGCTAAAAGCTGCGATCATAGCGTCAGCTACAGCATCTACTGGTGGGCGTAGACCCATGCCGATATCACCTAAGAAAAATAGAGGGCGTAAGTAAGCTGATTTTAAATTGTTTTTTACCACTGAATCTTTACATGCTTGAATGATTTCTTCTTGCGTGAAAGGGATATTCATACGGTAAATTTTTGCTGAATTAAAAAGACGTGCAATATGCTCTTCTAAACGAAAAATACAGGTTCCTTTATGCGTTTCGTATG
>JAWSUX010000101.1:0-9532 GCA_033852215.1 Colwellia sp.
AAGCCAGTATGGGCTTAACCGACATTGAAGCAAAAATATTATTAATACTTAATGTGGCGTTAACCATACCTGCACGTATTGTTACCGGTATGTTAGTTGATAAATATGGTCCGCGTAATTCCTATACTGCAATGTTGGTGGCTACCGCAGTATTATGTTTTTTCTTTGCTTTTGCACAAAGTTTTGAAACGTTAGCTTTAGCCAAATTTTTGATGGGTTTTGTTGGTGCAGGTTTCGTTATTGGCATTCGCATGATCAGTGAATGGTATCCAGCAAAACAATTAGGTTTAGCTGAAGGTATATACAAAGGCATGGGTAATGTCGGCTCTGCAGTTGGTGCTGGTAGTTTAGTGTATATTGCTAGCTTATTTGGTGGCGAAGATGGTTGGCGTTATGCTATTGCTTCAACAGGTGTACTAGCCTTGTTATATTCTGCATTCTACTATTATGCCGTAACCGATACGCCAGTTGGCTCGACCTACTTCAAACCGAATAAGTCTGGTGGTCTTGAACTTACTAGCAAGCGAGATTTCATTTTTTGCTTACTTTTTAATATTCCTATGGTGGCAGCATTAGCAGTATTAACATGGCGAGTTACCGATTCGGGCATTGTTGCAGGCACAGACGCAGCAGTTATTGCTGGCGCTGGTTTAATTAGTGATTTTGCCTCTTATGTAATTTATGGTTTATTACTGGCGTTAATTGCTTATCAATCTTGGAAACTATTTCAAGTAAATAAAGAGATGTTGCAATCACCTCCGTTGGATGAAATTTTACAATACAAATTTAAACAAGTTGCTATATTGAGTATTGGTTATGCGGTAACTTTTGGTGCAGAATTGTCAGTTATCTCAATGTTAGCCCAGTACTTTGAGAGCCAGTTTTTAGTCGCTGCCGCTGCTGCGGGTATATTTGGCGCTTGTTTTGCTGCTGTTGATGTACTTTCGTGTCCATCGGGTGGCTTGATCAGTGATAAGTTCGGCCGTAAGCTACCACTTATATTTTTATTAAGCGGTGCGTCATTAGGTTTCTTTGTTATGTCAATGATCACTCCTGAATGGCCGCTTGCTGCGGTAGTAGCGACCATGATGGTTTGTTCGTTCTTCTTAGGCTCAGCTGCAGGTTGTGTATTTGCTGTAGTGCCTCTAGTTAAACGAAAGTTGACGGGACAAATTGCAGGTACAGTAGGCGCTTATGGTAACGTTGGTGCAGTATTATTTTTATTGGTATTTTCTTTTGTCTCACCGTCAGTCTTTTTTGCGACTATTGGTGCAGGTGTTGCCTTTGCCGTTTGTTGTTCATTATTTTTAGATGAGCCTAAAAGTAAAATGGCCGAAATAATGCCTGATGGCACAGTACAAATGATAGAAGTACATTAATACACTCTCAGCTGATAAACTATCTGCTGATGAACAAAGAAATATAATATAGTCGCTTAATGTTTACACCTTAAGCGGCTTTTTTTTACACAGTTGAAAATAGGTGACGCCTTTGACCAGTGAATTAAGCTTTACCGTTGCACAACGTTCCGTGGCAGGTAAAAAATCTCAGAACGAAGATGCCATAGGTATACGACTTCCTAAGGATTCGGTATTAAGTAACAAGGGCGCTGTCGCTGTTATAGCTGATGGTGTCAGTGCTGCTGAAGCAGGTAAAGAAGCCAGTGAAACCTGTGTACATAATTTTTTATATGATTATTATTCTACGCCTGAAAGTTGGAGCGTAAAAAAATCAACCTCGCAAGTATTAACCGCACTTAATCGTTGGTTATATGGTCAAGGTCAGCATTTTAATGATGCACAAAAAGGTTATATCAGTACTTTTAGTACTATTATTTTCAAATCACAAACCGCCCATGTTTTTCATGTGGGTGACAGTCGGATCTATCGTTATCGTCAAGGTGAGCTAGAACAACTCACCAGAGACCACTGTACCTACGTTAGCGCAAAACAAACCTACCTATCTAGAGCGATGGGTTTAGATGTTAAGCTTGATGTTGATTGCCGAAGCTTGCCCGTTGAAGCGGGTGATATTTACTTTTTAAGCACCGATGGCATTCATGACTTCCTTAAAAAAAATGTACTTACCTCCACATTAAGTCAGCTTAAACCCGAACATGATGAAACTTATTTTGAGAAAACTTGTGAAGAGATAATTGAATTAGCATTGGCCAACGACAGTGGCGATAACTTAAGTTGCCAAATTTTACGTGTGGATACTTTACCAGCGCAAACGATCAATGAAGTTGGTCGAAAATTGTCGGAGTTGCCTTTCCCACCGGATCTAGAGCCTGATATGATATTAGACGGCTACCGAGTAGAAAAATCTCTGCATGCGACTGTCCGCAGCCAAGTGTATGTGGTGAGAGATGTAGACAGTGGCAAGCGTTATTGCATGAAAACACCCTCGGTAAACTTTGACGATGACTTGGCCTATATCGAACGCTTTATTATGGAAAGTTGGATGGGTAGCCGTATCAGCAGCCCTCATGTAGTTAAGGTTATTGAAAGCAACAGAGAGAAAAACTGCCTTTATTATTTAACCGAATACATCGAAGGTATAACGCTAGAGCAATGGATAAAAGAAAATCCAAAACCTGCAGTGCAAGATGTTATCTATATAATTTCTCAAATTGAAAAAGGTCTGAGAGCGATGCATAAACGTGAAATTCTGCATCAAGATATAAAACCCGGCAATATAATGATTGATAACAATGGCGAAGTAAAAATCATCGATTTTGGCTCATGTTATTGTAAAGGCATTGCTGAAATAGCGACGCCGTTAGATGATCCTGGTATTTTAGGTACTGCCGGTTATTCGGCACCCGAAGTCGTGATTACTGGGAAAAGTACCGTGCAATCAGAGGTCTTTTCATTAGCAGTGATAGCCTACGAAATGTTAACAGGTAAAGAGCCGTTTTCTGGTAAGCTCAATAAATGTCGTACAACTAAAGCTTATTTAAAAACGAAATATTTACCCTGCTTCGATGAAAACCCTTTAGTACCTCTATGGATAGACTGTGCGATAAGAAAGGGCTTGCGTTTTACAGCTGAGCGTCGCCATGAAGACGTGTTAGAATTTTTACATGAATTACAAAAACCAAACCCAAAATATAAATCGAACCACAACGCCATATTAATGGATGAAAATCCAGTATTATTTTGGCAAGCCTTTTCAGCATTTTGGTTTATGGCTTTTTTAATTTCATTAGCATATTAATGGTTAAAAATACCTATACCCAAGCTACTTCAGTTTTTAATTTCAGTCTCTAAAATTATAATTTCTGTATTGCCAATGTTTTTAACATTATGAGTGGTCGCTGGTAGAAAAATAGTTTTACCATCTGAAACATTGATAACTTTTGACTGTTGTAGCTTATCTTGAGGAACCAACTCTAATATTCCACCTTTAACAAAGTATACAACCCTGTTTGGATGTTTGTGAGTGTGCATCCCTGACTCAGCCCCCACAGGGTATGTTAAGCGAACAACTTCAACGCTTGCATTATCTAACAACACTTCCCTTTTTCCTTGTTTCTCATCAGCGATGCTAATCGTTGAGAAAACAAGCGAGATGAAAAATATGATTATAACTTTCATGTAACCTCTGAATTATAAATTTACAAACTGAAATGATTACCCACACACCGGCACTTATTTATGCTTCAAGTGCTATCGATGCCATTTTCATTGTGCTTTTAAATGATTCTGCACCCGCAATAAACAGACCATTATGGCAAAACATGGCATCATCAATGCCTGTCACGTCTTTAAGTGCTTTATCGGATAAACCAGCCCATTGTTTAGGCAGCGACTTTCTGTCTTCAAATGCCCCTAGTTCAACAGGTACAGTTTGAATTCTCCATTCGCCAGACTGAGATGGATAAATCATATATAAAGCCTCTGTAGATAAGGCATGCACCGTTTTTTTCCACGGTGTATATTTTTCTAAAACAATGACTCTCGGATCTTCTGCACTATCAATAGCTTTAGCGACAATATCTTTTGCATTAATACCACCACTAGCTGCAGCAATGAATCGTGTTAAAACGCGCGATGCAAAATCAACGGCTTCATCAAAACAACTATCAAAATGACTGTCTTCTTGCCAAGTTGGATTAAACATTGAAATAGTTTGGCTAAGGCTAATGCCTTGAGAAACACCTTCGACATGACCACAATCAATGGCATCAATCGTTGATACTAAACCCGCATCAACGGCATTTGCTACATCTTGATTACCTTGGCATATTGCTAAACCATATTTCTGCCAAACTAAACCAAATGAAGAATAAGGAATACCATTTTCGCGTTCACCTGCACCACCACGTTGATGATGATCGAAACGGCCAGCATCTGGATCATATTCTCCACCGACATCAATGACAATATTTGCCTTGGAGATAAGTTCTAAATCACGTGTGCGTATGAGTTCAAAGGAAGGAAAAATATTTTTAAGTGCAGCGATACTGAAAACATCATCTGCATGAAAATTACCGTTGTGAGTTGCTATCGTTATATCATTCATTTTTTTGTCATTTTAGAAAGAGGTAAAGGAGTCGTTAGTTGAACGTTTACTAAGTAAGAATAGTTGTCGGATTTAATACAAAGACAACGAACAAAAAAGGTGATTTTATTTATTAACCATAGGGTCTTCAGTTCTTGGATACCATTTCCACCACTGTTGTACACCTTCTTGAGTTTTTTCAGCTTCTTGATTTTTTGTTTGATAGATATCCCAAGTTACTAAATAATCAGGATTGACTATCTTCACTTGTTCATGGCTCGTATGAAAGTCACCTTTAGGTGCCTTGAACCAACAAGATAGCGTCGCTGGAATAATAAAGTTAGCGTCTTTGTTATTATTATCTTTATCTGCGGTTAACAGTTTTATGGTGATGCCCATTTCGCTATCAACAGCAATTACCGTACCTGCCAATAGTTGTTTTTTTAATTCTTTACCATCAATATCGAAATAAGTTAAACCAATTAAGCAGCTTTTTTTTAATGTGTCTTCTAGTGTTTTCAGCATGTGTCCATCATTTTTTATATCTTTCCGCCCTATAATTATAGACAAACGCTAGGAACGGATATGGTTAAAATAAAAAAGAGCGATTTACGTCGCTCTTTTTTAATTATTACATTAATTTCAATTTAACTTAATTTAACTTAATTTAACTTAATTTAACTTAGCTTTAAATTTAACTTAGCTAAGTTAGCTTAATTAAGTATTAGTGTGCCAATGGTGCCACACCTGTTGCAGGATTATCAGCTAAACCGATATCACGAGCATGTTGTTCAAAAGCTTTGTTTTTCCAGAAAAATGCGCCTGGCATCGTCGTTGGAATAACAAGTATGTAGAACAAAGCACGGCCTATTGCAGCAGTAAAGCAGTTAATTAACGCTAATGCGACCCAAATCAATAATAGCGCAGATTCATTATAACCAAGTAAGTTCAACATTAACAACGTAACACCAGCAACAATGTTAAGACCTAATATCCAATTACGGAAAAGGTAAGTTTTGCCGAAGGTAGTACATTGAATGTAATGCGCGGCGCCACCTTCATTTTCACTTCGGTTTAAATCACTGTTATGTTTTATTAAACCTAACGCTTCAATCACCATTCCTAGAATAAAAGTACTAGCAAACACGATACCGGCTTCCTTGATTAAGTCAGCAGATGCTTGGCTAACCATTAAGGTAATGATTACCAGTAAACCAGCGACAAAAGAACCAAGTGATAAACTATTACCGACAAATGAAGTTGCTGTTTGTAAATGATTCCAAAATGGACGGGCTTTAATTTGGTAACATTTATTCATATAGAATAAACCACCACAGCCGCCGATTACCGCAAAGAGTCCTGCCGCTTTAACTAAGGCAGCCAACGGAAGACCTTGGGTTAACTCAGCTAAATCAAGACCAACGTTTGTTGATACGAATTCAATTACCCATTGATTACTTGGTAATAAGAATAACGCCGTTAAACCACAACCAGCAGAAAATAACGCTAAGCCTAAACCTTCTCTTGCCATTGGTGAATAACGTAAGTTATTAAAACCACGATAAAAGCGGAATGGCTTACCTAAATGGGTAACACTCATTATCAAGGCGAAGCTTGTCATCACTAATGCGGTTACTGTCAATGGTAAAAACATGTCCGAAGCAACAAAAAGTCTAAGTGATTCGATACCAAATAACGCACCTAAGAAGGTAATGAAAAATACACCTAAGGCTGCTTGAGCAAATAAGGTGAACAATACTAATGGATTTTCTCGACTGTTAAGTTTACTGAAATTCCAATGTTTGGCTTTACCTTGTTTTTGATCCACAACGGGTTTGTAATTACCTTCACTATCACGGTGATATTTCACTGGCATAGAATCAGTACGACTCATTTCAATTGGTAAGTCTTTGGTTTGTTGAAAACGTACATTAGGGTGAGTAATTTCAGGATCTGGAAAACCTGGGATTTGCGTTTTACATTGCTCACGATTATCAGGTGTATTTTCAATAACACCAAAGTCTAATGCATTACCCACACATGCAGATACACAAGCTGGTTTTAAACCCACTTCTAAACGGTCGACACACATATTACATTTAGATACTTGGCCTTTAACAGGATCTAATTGTGGTGCATTGTAAGGACATACCCATGTACAGTAACCACAACCAAAACAGGTTTCAGGGTCTTGTAATACTGCGCCGTATTCAGCATGTTTAGTATAAGCTTTGGTAGGACAACCTTTTAAACATACAGGATCATCACAATGGTTACATGCCATTGAAATGTTCATACGTTTGTAGTCTGGGAATGAACCCCCTTCAACATAACCGACACTACGAAAAGCAAGGTGCGATGGATTGTCATTTTTTTCAGAACAAGCCGCTTCACAAGCATGACAACCAATACAGTTATCGGCGGTGAAGAAAAAACCATGTTGTTTGTTACGGTTTGGATTTGAGCCAACTTCAGGGTTTTCGTTGATAAACATCGAACGACCTTCAGGAAGACCGGTTAAATCAACTAAATCGATTTGCTGACCATATCTGTTTTCTTTTTGAATTTCTTTATCAGGTAAAAAGGCATATGAACGCTCTTGGGTTCTAACTTCCCAATGATTTGAGCGGCCGTCTTGCTCTGTACCTATTTCCATCGTCGCCGGATCAAAACCTTGAACTGAGGTATCGGCCGATGAATTTTCTATTTCTTTACTCATAATTGCTCTCTCTTCTGCCGAATTAGTAGTTGCGACGTTCTGCATTTAAACGGGCGGCTTCTGCTTGATCTACTTTTTCTATACGGGCAGAACATTGCTTAAAGGCCGGTTGGCGAGAATAAGGATCTAATAAACCTACGGTTAAACGGTTAACACAGTCATGGAAATGAAAAGGGATAAATACCATATCTCGAGCGACGCGTTGAGTAAGCTGTACCAGAACAACAGCGTCACCTCGACGACTTGTTAAGCGTACATAGCTTTGATGTTCAATGCCTAACTCTCTTGCGGCATCAGGGTTCATTTCCATGTAAGGTGTTGGACTAAATTTATTACAGTTACCAATTTTACCGGTACGCGTACGTGTATGGAAATGCTCTACAACACGACCACTGTTTAACCAGAACGGATAATCTTTACATGGCTTTTCGTTGTTGTCGTAAAAATCGACAGCAATTAAGTTCGCTTTGCCTGATGGTGTTTGGAATTTTCCATCGGTATATAAACGAGGGCTACCTTTAAGAGTACCAGTGGCTTTATCTTGTTCTTCAGCCATTTTTTCAGAAAAGGGCCATTGAATACCACGGGCTTTAACTATTTTTTCGTAAGTCATGCCAGATATATCAAGCGTTTTTTCGTTACCGTAGGCATTTTTACCTTTAGAAAGCGCTTTCATTTCTTCAAAAGCACCTTCGGGTGTTTCTGGAAATTTAATTTTCTGACCGTTTTCAAAACGTTTAGCCATTTGGTTAAATATCCAAAAATCAGGCTTTGAATTAGCGTACGGTGGTAAAACGTTACTGATCAAGCTAACACGACGTTCGGTATTGGTATGACAACCTTCTTTCTCAGCCCAAACAGAAGCAGGGAAATAAACATGAGAATATTGATTGGTTTCAACGTCAGAATAAACATCTTGAACCACTAAGAAGTCTAAGCTTTCAAGCATTTTACGAATACGCGGCGTATTGGCCATTGATGTCATTGGGTTTGTGGCAACAATCCACATACCTTTTATGTCACCGGTTTCAATCGCTGGGAATATATCGGTTTGTGCCAAGCCACGTTTTTTAGGGAAAAACTCTGGATCAATGCCCCAAAAATCTGCAATTTCTTGACGGTGGTCAGGGTTTTCTAATAAACGGTATCCAGGTAAACCTGAACATGATGACCACTCACGTGTACCCATGGCATTACACTGACCAGTAATAGATAACGAAGTTCCACCTGGCTTACCAATGTTACCGGTAATTAAGTTGAGGTTGTTAATGTTAGCCACACCATCTGAGCCATGAGTAGATTGGTTAATACCCATGGTCCAAATACTCATTGCTGAGGGTGCTTTAGCGTATAAACGTGCAACACTACGAATTCTGTCTTCATCAATACCACATTGATGTTGAGCTACTTCAGGCGCGTAATCTTGTACTAACGCTTTAACTGCTTCATAACCTTCAGTATGTGCGTCTATATATTCTTGGTCTTGTAAACCTTCGTTAATAATAACGTACATCATTGAGTTGATTAATACACAGTCGGTACCTGGTGTTATCGGTAAATGAATGTCAGCAAATTGCGCTAACATGGTTACGCGAGGATCAACAACAATTAACGGAAACTTACGCTTCTCTAACGCTTCTTTTAAACGCCAATAGATAACTGGATGTTGCTCTGGTAAATTTGAACCAAAGGCCATAAAACAATGGGTATGTTCAAAATCATCATAACAACCCGGAGGACCATCGCTACCAAATGAACGTTTATAACCACTTACGGCAGAGGCCATACAAAGAGTGGTATTACCATCGTAATTATTTGTGCCAATACAGCCACGTGTTAACTTACCTAGGGTATAAAACTCTTCCGTAAGTAATTGTCCAGTAGAGACAACAGCGAATGCATCTTTACCGTATTTGTCTTGAATTTCTTTGATTTTTTGGGCTGTAGTATCTAAGGCATTATCCCAAGTAGTTTTTTCAAACTCTTCATAATGTTTGTCACGAATAAGTGGCTCTGTACCACGACCTGGGCTTTCAAAAAGTTCATGCTCTAATAAACCTTTGATACAAAGTTTACCACGGTTAACGTCTGCACCCGCATGACCACGCGTGGTGACGATGCGCTTATCTTCGTTTAAACCGATTTCAATGGCACAACCCGTTGAACAATAATTACAGGTAGTATATTTCCATTCTTTAACTTTTTTATTAGGAATGGTGATGGGTTTTCTATTTTTGCGTCCAAACAACATGACAGGTCCTGAATTTGGCTATTTAACAAGGCTTACACACAGTATAGCAAAAAACG
>JAWSUX010000007.1:0-9962 GCA_033852215.1 Colwellia sp.
ATCTCTTTGAACCTAATGAAATCAGAAACAGAGCATAAAGTTGGCGTTAAAATTAAGCCGCAAATGGCAGGTTGGGATAATGACTACTTACTAAAAGTGCTACAAATATTTTAATGCGATTGCCCTGACTTACCTTACTTCATTTACTGTAGCTAAAATTACTTGACCACTTCAATTTTATCGCTAGGATACACTATTTATTTAAACTGTCATTTACAAATAAGAACGATACAAGGAATTTAGATTATGTATAAATTAGTGAAACGTTTGCTTAATAAAAAGAAAACGATGAAGTTCTATGCCATTGTCGGTGTGGCTGCCATTATTTTGATGTACTTATTGTTTAAAACTATTGTGTTTGCTATAGGTTTAGCTATTACAGTCGCAATTTTATATTGCTTGTATATCGTTTATAAAAAAATCACGGGGAAAATTACCACATATTAATTTTACGTACCTACACTATTGGCTCAGGCCTATTTACAGGCGAAGAAGTTAATATGCTACTCATGATAACTACGAACAATAGTTGTACGTCACTTATTGTCTTTCTAGGTTAATAAAACACTCTCTTATAAAGTTAATACCAATAGCTAAAACAAAAAATCTCAGATAAGTTAACTTACCTGAGCTTTTCATTAAATATCAAAACTGAAAATTACTAGAAGTTTAGCTGTTAACTTGAATCCGGGTAATATCAGCACCTAACGCTTGTAACTTGTCTTCAATACGTAAATAACCACGATCAATGTGATAAATTCTATCAACTTGCGTTGGAGATTTAGCGACAAGGCCCGCAATAACTAAACTGGCAGAGGCACGTAAATCCGTCGCCATTACCTGTGCGCCATGTAAGCTGTCTACACCTTTAACAAAAGCGGTATTACCTTCTAAAGATATATCAGCGCCCATACGTTGTAACTCAGGCACATGCATAAAGCGATTTTCAAAAATAGTTTCAATAACCGTTGCGGTGCCTTGTGCTAACACATTTAACGTCATAAATTGTGCTTGCATGTCCGTGGGAAACGCAGGGTGAGGTGCCGTTCTAACATTCACCGCTTTCGTTGGTGAAGTCATCTCTAATTCAATCCAATCTTCACCAGTAGTGATTGTTGCTCCGGCCTCTTGCAGCTTGCTTAATACCGCTTCTAAAGCGCTCGGTTCAGTATTAAGACACTTAATATGTCCCTGAGTTACTGCCGCAGCAACTAAAAAAGTACCTGTTTCAATACGGTCTGGCATTACACGATAACTTTTACCGCAAAGTTCAGCAACACCTTCAATGGTTAATGTATCAGAGCCTGCACCACTAACTTTAGCGCCCATGCCATTTAAACAGTTAGCCAAGTCAACAATTTCTGGTTCTCTGGCAGAATTTTCAATAACGGTTGTACCATCAGCTAATGCCGCAGCCATCATTAAATTTTCTGTTCCCGTCACGCTAACAGTATCCATAAAGATATTGGCGCCAGTTAAACGACCTTGCTTTTTCGCAATAATGTAGCCATTCTCAACGTCAATATCCGCACCCATTAATTTCAGGCCTTGAATATGAAGATCAACAGGTCTAGCACCAATAGCGCAACCACCGGGAAGTGATACTTCAGCATGCCCCATACGCGCAAGCAAAGGTCCAAGCACTAAAATAGAGGCGCGCATGGTTTTTACTAAATCATAGGGTGCCCTGCATAAATCAATAGTACTCGCATCAATAGACAGGCTATCAGCCGACAGCCATTCTGTTTTAGCGCCTAATTGCGTTAATAATTTAACGGTAGTTAAAATATCATTAAGCTGCGGCACATTACTAAAAACAACAGGTGTTTTTGACAGTAATGCTGACATTAAGATAGGAAGAGCTGCGTTTTTTGCGCCTGAAATAACAACGTCGCCGCGTAGTGGTTTACCACCAATAACTTTAAATGCGTCCAAAATAAATCACTACTTAGTTAATGTAATCAAAAGTATAAAACCCAAAAAACATGAATTAGCTATTAAATAACTTATCACGCTGCCATTGTGCTTTATTAAACGTTTTTACTGATACTGCATGTACGCTGCCATCTTTAATGATATCAGCTAACGGGGTAAGTACAGCCTGTTGACGTTTAACTCGGCTAAGCTCATCAAACATATCACTAACGGCAATAATACTACACTGTGAACCATCAAATTTAACGTGTATTTCATCAAGCGTTAAGGCCTGCGTAATCAATTCTTTTACTAATGTTTCTACTTCACTTATTTCCAAGTGAGCTCTCCTACTATCTATGTTTATGCATTTGTTGCCATAGGCAACAAACCATCAACACCGCTTAACGCGATTAATTTATGTAATTTCACGGGGAAATCGCTAAAAGTCATTTGACAGGATAAAGCGTTGGCTTGTTCAAATAGACAGAACAACCACGCGAGACCAGCAGTATCGACCCTAGTAACTTGACTTAAATCAACAACAATCTCACTGCATTTTAGGTAGCTAGAGTAATTGTTATTAGTAATAAGAGCAAGGCTATAACGGCTTAATTCACCATTAATCAAAAGCCTTCCCTCTTCTGCTGTTAACTTCACTGCAACCACAAGTTAGCCTTTTTCAGTCGTAGGATTAGGTGCTCGTTGGTTTTTAGACTGTTCACTTTTAAAAACAATCTCTCGAGTACTTTTCTTTTTCAATAACTCAGTGACATAAGACAAACCTTTTTGCCTAATAATACCACCAAGCTCAGCTTGCTTAGCGTCAAGTAAACTCACACCTTCAGCTACCATATCGAATGCAGCCCAATTGCCAGTTTTTTTACCCTTTCTAACTTTAAATGATACATTAATATCATCTCGCCCTGTCATAACAACACGGGTATTCACCGCAACAATTTTTTTATCTGCAAATTTTTTCGCTGGCGAAAATATAACAGGTTGTTTGTCATATAGCGTAAAAACCTGCGCGTAAGAAGTGACTAAATATTCACGAAAAACAGGAACAAAAGCACGTCTTTCAGCGTCTGTAGTTTTTCTCAAATTTTTGCCTATTACTTTAAAAGCTGAATATTTATAATTGATATAAGGCATTAATTCTTCGCGTACAATATTTTTTAACAAGTTCGGATTTTCTCTAATCGCTTGTTGTTCATCGGCAAAACGTTTAAAAGTTAAACCCGCTACTTCTTTAATCATTTGATAAGGGTTTTTTTGATCAACCATAATCAATACTGGTTGTTCAGCTGATTTTATCGTTTCATGTGGCAGCTCTGTCGCTACATTAGTATTTGCACTAACGTTATAGCTAAAAGCGCTTACCATTGATAAAAAAAGCACTACAAAAGCTGTTTCTACTCTGTTTTTCATAGTTTTATTCATCACCACTTCCTTGGCTAAATAAAAATTGTCCTATTAACTCTTCTAATACTAATGCCGGTTTAGTGTCTTCAATAAAGTCATCGGGTTGAAGCATATCCAGTGATTCATCAATAAAACCTGGTTGTATACCCAAATACTGCTCACCTAATAAACCTGAGGTTAAAATAGCGACAGACGTTGCTTCAGAAAAATTACTGTATTGAGTATAAATTTCTAATGTTACCACTGGGGTATAATCTTCATCATCTAAGGCGATGTTGCTTACTCTACCTACAACGACACCACCTACTTTTATAGGCGAACGTACTTTTAAACCACCAATGTTATCAAACTTAGCAAACAGGTTATAACTGTCGCCTCCGCCAGCAATACCTGTATTCGCCACTTTAAGCGACAACATTAACAATGCAGCTATACCTAAAGCGACAAAAACACCTACCATTAACTCAACTTTTTTCGACACCATGTCTATCACCAACGCCTTGTATAATAACTAACTAAAATAACTACTTTTATCGCTTTAACAACACTTGTCATGTTCATGCCTACTTTGTAAACATAAGTGCGGTTAAAATAAAATCTAACCCTAAAACTAATAATGATGATTGCACCACGGTTGCTGTTGTTGCTTTACTTATACCTTCAGAAGTAGGTTCACAATCATACCCTTTGTAAACAGCAATCCAGGTCACAACAAAAGCAAAAACAATACTTTTAATAATGCCATTCATAATATCTTTATCAAAATCAACTTGGTCTTGCATAACAGACCAAAAAGTTCCGCTATCAACACCTAACCAATCAACACCAACTAAATGAGCACCGAGTATGCCCACCATGGAAAAAATAGCAGCTAACAATGGCAAGCTAATAAAACCGGCCCAAAAACGAGGTGCAATAACACGACGCAAAGGGTCAACCGCCATCATTTCTAAACTTGATAATTGCTCTGTTGCTTTCATTAAACCAATTTCAGCCGTTAATGCTGAGCCTGCTCGTCCAGCAAATAATAAAGCGGCAACAACAGGACCAAGTTCACGTAACAATGATAATGCCACCATAGGCCCTAAACTAGCTTCAGCACCATAACCAACCAAAATAGTATAACCTTGCAACGCTAAGACCATGCCAATAAAAGTGCCTGAAACAATAATAATAAGCAAAGACATCACACCAACACTATAAAGCTGCTGTATTAATAAAGGAGTTCCCTTTCTCAGGTTAGGTACATGCAATATAGCTGAAAGTAATAACAGAGCGGCACGACCTAAACCACTGAACATCGCAATGGTTTTGCGTCCTAATAGTTGTAGTTGCATTATCATGCTTGACCTCGTCCAGCATTGCTCACCGCATTATTTTTAATTAACTCACCTGCATATGCGGGGGCATCATAATGAAAAGGTACAGGACCGTCCGCTTCACCTTGCACAAATTGCTGTACTAATGGTGAATCATTATGACGAATTTGTGCTGGCGTACCATGACCAATAATTTTTTTCTCTGCGATAATATAGATATAATCCGCAATACTCATCACTTCGGGTACATCATGAGAAACCACAACAGACGTTAAACCTAATGCTTCACTTAATAGATGAATTAATCGCACAATAACCCCCATTGAAATAGGGTCTTGTCCCGCAAAGGGTTCATCATATAAGATTAATTCAGGATCAAGCGCAATTGCTCGCGCTAACGCCACGCGCCTTGCCATACCACCAGATAGTTCACTCGGCTGTAAATGTCTAGCGCCGCGTAATCCTACGGCTTCAAGTTTCATCAGTACAATTTTTTCAATCAAGGCTTCAGGCAAATCACAATGTTCACGAATTGGAAAGGCAATATTGTCGTATACGCTCATATCGGTAAATAAAGCACCACTTTGGAAAAGCATGCTCATGCGTTTACGTACTTCATATAAGTCTTTACGCGATAACTGCGGTATATCTGTACCTGCAAATAATATTCGTCCCTTTTCTGGGCGAATTTGACCACCAATTAAACGCAACAAAGTAGTTTTTCCGATACCACTAGGCCCCATAATGGCAGTCACCTTTCCTTTTGGGATCGATAAACTAATATTATCGTAGATAACCCGCTCACCTCTGTTAAAAGTGAGGTTTTCAATTTCAATTAAATTATTGCTATCAACGGTATTTATCATGCATTTAACATCAATGTTTTATTATCAGACAGGGAGAGTTAATAAAGTTATTCAATTAATTTGCTTATTTGAATACTTTTAACTCTGCTCAAGCTTAAAAGTTGCCGTGATTTTACCTGAGCCATCACAATTGTTCATTATAAATTAGTATAAAAGGTGACAATAAATTTAAGAAAAATAGCATTATTTATAAGTAGATGATCACTTTTTTAACTCCGCTTTATTTTCTTTAGCAAAAAATTGCTTAAAAGTAAGACGAAATAGCATTATTTTACTCTTCATACCATTATTTACTTTTGTTTTATCTCACAAGGAGCGACAATTTAGTCTTCATACTGGAGTTTTCAATGTTAATACAAGTTTTCATTTTATTAATTGCCTTAATGGTTTTAGTTTGGAGTGCCGACAAGTTTGTTTATGGCGCTTCATCATTGGCAAGAAACTTAGGTGTTTCACCAATGATTATCGGCCTAACTATTGTTGCAATGGGTTCATCGGCTCCTGAAATGATGGTTGCAGCGACGGCATCAATGCAAGGTAATCCAGACACAGCCATAGGTAATGCTATCGGCTCAAATATCACCAATATCGCCTTAGTATTAGGTATAACTGCACTATTGCAGCCGTTAACGGTTTCTTCGCAAACCGTTAAACGAGAAATCCCACTTATCTTACTCGTTACCGCATTAGCGTACTGGTTATTTACCGATAACAACTTCAGCTTTTTAGAAGGTTCATTGTTAATAGTCGGCTTTGTTACTTACATTGTTACTTTATTAGTTATTACGATTAAAAAAACTAAAGGCAAGCCAAGTACAGATCCATTAATTATTGAAGCGGAGCAAGACGTGCCAACAGGCGTTAACATGAAACTATCTGTGCTCTGGTTAGTTGTTGGCATAATATTATTACCCCTAAGTGCAAGTTTTTTGGTTGATTCTTCTGTCTATATTGCTAAAGCTTTTGGTATTAGTGATTTAGTCATTGGCTTAACAATTATCGCTATAGGCACAAGTTTACCTGAGCTTGCCGCAAGTATTGCTAGCATAATAAAAAAAGAAGATGATCTCGCGTTAGGTAACATTATTGGTTCAAACATTTTTAATATTTTAGCGGTATTACCCATAGCAAGTTTAATAGCGCCTGGCCCGATAGATCCCTTAGCCGCTTCACGCGATGCGCCTTATATGCTCGGCGTAACCTTATTGTTATTTATTTTATGCTTTAGTCGCAAAGTAGGTTCATTCAGAATAACTCGTGCTAAAGGTGCTTTACTACTCGTAAGCTTTGTTGCTTATCAAGTATTACTTTTTAGTCAACTTGGCTAGCACACTTTAAGGTAACTAGAAGTTATTATGAAAAATTTTAAACAGTTAGCAAAAAATGTTATCAATATTGAGCAACAAGCCATTCATGAATTATTGCAATACATTGATGATAATTTTGAGCGTGCTTGCCAGTTGATGTTCCACTGCCAAGGCCGCGTGATTGTTATTGGTATGGGTAAATCAGGTCATATTGGCGGAAAAATAGCAGCGACATTAGCCAGCACTGGCACACCTGCTTTTTTTGTTCATCCGGGTGAAGCCAGTCATGGTGATCTTGGTATGATCACTGCTGACGATGTTGTATTAACCATCTCAAACTCTGGTGAAACTGGCGAAGTTTTAGCAATAATCCCAGTGATAAAGCGCATAGGTGCTAAATTAATATCGATGACCGGAAATACTGAGTCAACTTTAGCTAAACTTGCTGATACTCATGTCTGCATTAAAGTGACACATGAAGCATGTCCGCTAGGTTTAGCACCTACGTCAAGCACCACAGCAACATTAGTCATGGGCGATGCCTTGGCTGTAGCCTTACTCAATGCCCGAGGTTTTACTGCTGATGACTTTGCCCTCTCACATCCTGGCGGTAGTTTAGGTAAACAACTCTTACTTAGATTAAATGACATTATGCATCAAGGAGAGCGTATTCCTCTAATATCAGAGCAAGCACTGATTAAAGATGCCTTGGTTGAGATGTCACTAAAAGGTCTGGGGATGACCGCGATTATTAATGATAATAAAGAGCTCGTTGGGTTATTTACCGACGGTGATTTAAGGCGTATTCTTGACGAAAAAATTGATATACATAGTGATAACATTAGCACTGTGATGACAAAGAAACCAAGCGTAGCACAAGCGGATATGTTAGCAGCGCAAGCCCTTAAAATTATGGAAGATAAAAAAATAAATGGCTTGATCATAGTTGATGCGAACAATCATGTCGTTGGCGCAATGAATATGCATGACTTACTTAGCTCTGGGGTATTGTAATGAGTATATTAACAACGACCTTGTATGGTGATGTTACTGCAGATGTTTTGACACGAGCAAAAAAAATAAAATTGTTAGTCTGTGATGTTGATGGTGTTTTCTCCGATGGTCGAATTTATTTAGGTAATGATGGTGAAGAATTAAAAGCCTTTCATACTAAAGATGGTCTTGGCATTAAATCACTCGGCGCTAATGGCGTTGATGTCGCCATTATAACAGGTCGAAACTCGGCCATTGTCGCTAATCGCATGAAAGCGTTAAATGTTAAATACATCATTCAGGGACAAGAAAATAAACTTCCTGCTTTATTAACATTAACAAAAAAGCTCAATATTAAACTTGAAGAAGTCGCATACATAGGTGACGATGTACCCGACATGCAATGCATAGAAGCAGTAAGCTTGGGTGTTGCGGTTAATGATGCTCACCCGCTAGTGATAAAAAATGCCAATTATATTAGTTTCACTCGTGGTGGCTTTGGTGCTGTAAGAGAAGTGTGTGATTTAATTATGCAAAGCCAAAATACTTTAGATAAGATGACAGGCGCTAGTGTATGAATAGGTTAAATAGCTTAACGCTATTTATTTTACTACTTAGTGTCACTGTTTATGGCATTATAGAATGGCGAAGTGCGGCAAATAAGCAAGAAAGCATAATAAATAACGAACTTACACCTGATTTTATTGCTGAAACACTAAAAAGTAAGATTTACACTGATACTGGTAAGCTGTCTCACAGTATTGAAGCCGATAGAATGGAGCACTATGCGAGTTTAGCATTAACTCACTTTGAGCTACCCAACTATACTTTACACCCAAAAAACAGTAATGAGCCGTGGAAGCTCACGGCAAAAGAAGCGACACTGCACAAAAATAATAGAGTAATTTTAAATAATAGGGTGCGCTTAAAGGCAACAGATCCAGATAGCTTAATAGAAGAGATTCATTGTAAGTATTTAGAATTAGATTTAAATACTAATATTATTAGTTCAGAGCAAACCGTAATGGTAATAGGCAAGGACTTTACCATGTATGGCTCTGGACTCATTATTGACTTAAACACTAAACAGATGACATTAACTGAACATGTACGAACCATTTATAAAGAAGCTAATGAATATTAAATTTAATACAAAACTCATAACAACATTAAGCGGTAAGCTAAAGTTCTTAACTGGCTCTGTACTTATACTGGTAAGCACATTTAATACCGTACAAGCAGCCAAAAAAGATTTTGGACAAGAAATAACAATTAAATCGCAACGTCAAGCAGCAGATTTAAAAAATAAAATAGCCAGTTATTTAGAGGATGTTAATATCCGCCAAGGATCGATTCTCATTACTGCTGATTTAGTACAAGTATTCAGTGAAAAAGATCTCTATAGTGGTGAAAAAGCAGATACTTACCTAGCTAAAGGCAAACCTGCAGTCTTTCAACAAGAATTAGAAGATGGCAGCTTAATTAGTTTACAAGCAGATGAAATTAAGTATTTCCCCCACTTAAACATTATTACCGTGTCGGGAAATGCCGTAGTTAAACAAGCAGGTAGTGAGGTTAGTGGCAGTAAGATAACCTACAACACGTTAAGTGAAAAACTTGAAGCGGAAAGTGAAAATAATCAAGCCGTGACAACCGTATTGCAACCAACAATACTAAAAAAACAAAAAGATAAAAAAGACAATAAATAAAAGTAAGGCAATAAGCAGTGACAATAACTAACCAGGCAAAAGATACAGCCCTTAACACTTTAGTTGCCAGTGGTTTGTCTAAATCCTATAAAGGCCGAAAAGTTGTTAAAGATGTCAGTTTGCAAGTTGCTGCTGGCCAAATTGTGGGTTTACTTGGTCCAAATGGCGCAGGTAAAACTACCTCTTTTTATATGATTGTTGGTTTAGTGCCTAATGACGATGGTCATATCGTGCTTAATGATCAGGACTTGACCTTAGCCCCTATGCACGAAAGAGCTAGGCGAGGTATTGGTTACTTACCCCAAGAAGCTTCAATATTTAGAAAATTAACGGTTACTGACAATATCATGGCGATATTGCAAACTCAGAAACAATTAACTGAAGTTCAACGCGCTGAAAAATTAGAGCATTTATTAGAAGAGTTTAATA
>JAWSUX010000547.1:0-1819 GCA_033852215.1 Colwellia sp.
GGCTCAACGGTAAATCATTTCATTGATGCGTTAGCAACGATAAAAGACAGAATAACGGGCGCAGTATCAAGCTCTGAAGAGTCAACAAAACGTCTTAAAGCTCATGGTATTGAGGTTTTTGACTTAAACAGCGTTGATATATTAGATGTTTATATTGATGGCGCTGATGAAATAACAAAACACATGGCGATGATCAAAGGCGGTGGCGCGGCTTTAACTAGAGAAAAAATTGTTGCTGCTGTAGCCAAACAATTTATCTGTATTGCCGATGACTCAAAACAAGTTCCTCTGTTAGGAAACTTCCCTTTGCCTGTAGAAGTGATTCCAATGGCTCGCAGTTATGTTGCTCGCGAACTCGTCAAGCTTGGTGGTGACCCAGTTTACCGTCAAGGTGTGATAACAGATAACGGCAATGTCATCCTTGATGTTCATAATCTAGAAATACTTGACCCTAAAGTATTAGAAACCCAAATTAATGCTTTAGTCGGTGTTGTTACCAATGGTTTATTTGCTTTGCGCGGCGCAAATATTTTGATATTAGGAACACAGCAAGGTACGCAAGTTATTCAATAAATTCATTACTGATCATATTTTAAGTAAAAATAATTTTATTATTATGTTTACCCATGAAATATATCAAAATGTCTTTAGAGTTTATGCACTATATGTTATGTTAAAGCCAATTTTAGATATCTAGCCATCTAAACGCTAGATAAAAAAGACAACCCCCAAGTTCAAGAGAGAATTTATTTTCGATCTCTTGTATTACTACCGTTAGTTACTATGAGTGAAGCCATTTTATGAGTATCGTGAACAATAATTCATTAGCAAAAGACAAAATTAAAATTTTATTACTTGAAGGCCTTCACCCAAGTGCCTTAGAGGAGCTGGAATTAAAAGGCTACTCAAATATTGAATCCATTAAAACGTCGCTTTCACCAGAAGAACTTAATAAAAAAATTGCTGACGTTCACTTTATCGGCATTCGTTCACGTACCCAATTAACTGAAGAAGCATTAAGCCATGCGAAAAAATTAGTCGCTATTGGCTGTTTTTGTATTGGCACTAACCAAGTTAACTTAGCTGCAGCTCAAAAGCGTGGTGTACCTGTATTTAACGCACCTTTTTCTAATACTCGCTCTGTTGCTGAATTAGTATTAGGTGAAACCTTATTACTACTTCGCGGTATTCCTGAAAAAAGTGCCAAAGCCCATCGTGGTGAATGGCTTAAATCAGCTGTTGGCTCTGTAGAAGCTCGCGGTAAAACTTTAGGTATTATCGGTTACGGTCATATCGGCATGCAGTTAGGTATTTTAGCGGAAACGTTAGGCATGCGTGTTCGATTTTATGACGTAGAAACTAAATTACCGCTAGGTAATGCGAGTCAAACAGCAACCTTACCTGCTTTACTTGGTGAAGCTGATGTTATTAGCCTTCATGTACCTGAAACGAAACAGACGCAAAACATGATTGGCGAAGCTCAATTCTCTGCAATGAAAGACGGAGCTATATTAATTAATGCTTCTCGTGGCACTGTTGTTGATATCGATGCTTTAGCACAAGCATTAGCAAGCAAAAAAGTTGCCGGTGCTGCTANNTTAGAAGTAGCGACTAAATTAGCTAAGTACTCTGACAAT
Source organism: Colwellia sp. (assembly GCA_033852215.1). Lineage (GTDB taxonomy): Bacteria > Pseudomonadota > Gammaproteobacteria > Enterobacterales > Alteromonadaceae > Colwellia. The sequence continues at coordinate 1,638 of JAWSUX010000547.1, forward strand.
GGTTCGAGTTTATCTGCGGTTAACTTCCCAGAAGTATCTTTACCTGATCACTCAATGCCAGGTGAAAGTGATACCAGTCGATTATTGCATATTCATCACAACCAACCGGGTGTGTTAACACAAATTAACCAAGCCTTTGCCGAGCATAATATTAATATTGCTGCGCAGTATCTGCAAACTGA
>JAWSUX010000102.1:0-3337 GCA_033852215.1 Colwellia sp.
TATATTGATGTTAGCGACTCACGAGAATATCAGTAAACAAGAAGCTGAATTTGAACAAATCGCCACTCAGTTCTCGGGTTACAATGATGGCTGGGGTATTGAAGCGTAAATATTGTTGCTGAATAACATTTATCTGATGAGTTAAGCTAAAAAACACTCAGTGCATGCCAGTATAGCGGCCAAGCCTGTAGCGCTATCAAAACAGAAAATTATCTTTTAATGAAAACCAAGGTAATGGCAACAATGAGCAGGCAGACCAAACTTAACCAAGCCACTTGTTTTATTTTCCCATTAGCATGAATAATATCGGTTACTTGTGGTTGCTTGGCTAAATCATTAAAACTAATTCGACGTAACTTATCTTGCTGATACATAGCAACGCCACCTAACTTAGTTTCTAAAATAAAAGCCAATAGTGATATAGCTAAGTGATTATTTAACTGAAAAAAATAATTTTTACTTAATCGCCAAACCAATAAAGAATTTCGCCCCGCATTAAGTAATAGCAGTAACATTGAAAATAACCGAACAGGTAACCATTGGCATAAACCAACTAACTGCGTTGGATAAAAACCAAAGTGGATGAATTTTGTTAATTTCGTGTTCCAGCTATAATGCATTTCTAACAATAAGCGATAACATAAGGCAGCAAGAGGGCCTAAAACAAGGAAGATAAAAGCAACCACATAACCTTGTTGTAAAGTACGAAGTAACTGCATTTCTATTGCCGATTTACTTAAACCAACAACCGATAATTGCGTTGTATCTCTTAAAACAAAAGAATTAAGCGCTTGTTTAGCTTCATAGTTTTTATTCGCAACCAACGCTTTAGCAATTGTTTCATTCGCTGATTTTAAATTCATTGTACCTAAAGCAAAATAAAGTAATAAACCTTGCCAAAGGTAATCAACGGCAACAAAGTCACTAAATAACCAAAGAATAATAACAATAGGCAGTAGCGTAACTAAAACAGCCACTAAACCTGCAATAGTTTGCTGTTGGTGACTATTATCACTATTGTTTACTTTGTTACTTAATTGCTGGCAATAAAATTGAAAAGCTCGCAATGGCTCGTGATTAACAAAATGACTTACGATCGCTTTCAGCGCTAATACTGGCATCAGTATAAGCACTTGATAACTAAAGTGAGGTAAATTTGCTAAATCTAATATCGCCATCATTAATATCTTATAAGTGTATTATAAATATCGGGTATGAATTACTAAGATTAATCGCTAAGCTAACGTTTTCCCTTTAAGCTCGACCAGCATATTTAAAACCAGTTGTGATGAATTTACCGCAGCCGTTTCTAAATATTCTTCAAAAGTATGCGGTGACTCTTTACCTGCAATATCAGACAAAGAACGAATAACAACAAAAGGCGTACTAAACTGTAAACAAGCTTGCGCTATTGCAGCACCTTCCATTTCTACCGCAGCCATTGTCGGAAAATTGGCGCGTGCTTTAGCAATGTCATCGTCTTTCGTCATAAAAGTATCACCGGTGGTAATTAACCCCATGATCGCTTGAATACTTTGCTCTTGACCTTTTTCATCAACATTACTTAATTGGGTAATACCGACTTTAGCAGCCGAGACCAAATCAGGATGCGGTATAAATGCCGCTGGATTTGCTGGTAATTGCCCAATTTCATAACCAAAAGCGGTAATATCAACGTCGTGATAACGCACTTCGCTGCTGACAACAATATCACCGACTTTTAGTGATGCATCAAAACCGCCTGCAGAGCCGGTATTGACAACGTAATCAATTTGAAATTGATTAATTAACATAGCCGTTGCTAATGCTGCCGCCACTTTACCAATACCAGACTGCACAATAACAACATCACTGCCATCTAACTGACCTTGATGAAAGATATAACCGCCGTGATTAGTGCTAGTAGCATCCTCTAATTTAGCTTTTAAAATGGCAACTTCTGGCTCCATTGCGCCAATAATTCCTGCAATCATGATTATCTCTTCTGTGTTTATACCAAACGGATTAATTTATTAGTCAGCTTGGTGTTATTAGCTTATAGAAGAGGATTATAGCTTGATTTTTGAGGTAAATCTTATGATTTATGATCGATGATATTGTTCACTAAAAGTAATGCAATATCATCTCATCAGACAAAAGTGCTTTAATGGGATAAGGCGTTCATTTGTGGTGAAGCTATTTGGCTTCTTAATTCAGGATTTAATTGTGCGCTAGCTGCCGCAGCGGTTAAGGCTCCAACACTTTTATTTCTCGCTTTAACCATCGATGCAGGGATAATGCTACCTTTCACTTTTGGCTTAGGCGCAAAGTTTGCTGCACTTTTACCTAATAAACGCGTATGAATACAAGCTCTGATTTCATCTAAGGTATAGTTGGCTTTTACTTTAATACGTAAATGGGGAATAGATGCCGCCTCTAATGTGCCGCTAACAAACCAATCTTTCTTTATCTTGTAACCCTTACCTTGTGTATCCACTAAATCAATAGCACCGAGTAATTTCATCGAATGACGATCACAAATAACAAAATCTAAGTATTTTCCTTCAGCATTGGTTATAGCGCTTTGACTAGCACGAGTAGAAACCCCACCACGAATAGTAACCACATCACTGAGCTTAACTCGGTTTATTACGCGGTATTTTGAGCCTAGGGCTTGTTCAACGAGATTATGAAAGTTCTTTTCGGCGGGTGTAAAAATGGCACTTTTACTATCAAAAGGAAAAGGGAAGCTGCGGTCTGTTAAGCGACTAGCTAAAACAGCAACAATAACAACCAAGCTAATTAAAGCGAATAAAATGAGTTCCATAAACATCTCCAGCAGTTCAAATTCTTGACGCTTTAACGATAGATTCATTAAAACGTTTGACTTATTAGTCAATAAGCAGAATTTGTGCCAGAGCGAATAATTATTATGACATTTAACTAATGTCTATTCGCTTTTTAGCTTAAGAACTTACTTTTTGTTAGGGTACTTTTCTTCTAACGCTTGATATAACTTTTGCTGAAAACCATCGGCACTTGCGTCTAATGTACTGACTAATTTCGCCAGCACTTCATTATCTTCTTCACCATGCCATTCTTTAATATAACTACCGTCTTTATAACCGTGATCTTGACGGAAAAAGTTTAAGGTGTTCTTACCAACATATTGGCGAAATAGTTCATCTAAATCCATCGACATTAACGACATACAGTCAGCCAATGCTTTTGCATCAAAGCTTTTATTCGTTACCGCATCTGACGCTAAATTTTCTAACGCTACTTTAAAGTCATCTTCAGCAGTACCTTGGTGTAATTCAGTTGCTAATTCAGACGATATTTTTTCAACGCTATCACC
>JAWSUX010000548.1:0-1221 GCA_033852215.1 Colwellia sp.
GTTATTATACACCTCATCAAACTTTAGGTGACACGATGACAAAAAGAACAAGATCCAATTTCACGCCAGAATTCAGACTTGAATGCGCTCAATTAGTTGTTGATAAAAACTTCTCTGTAGTTGAAACAGCTCAAACAATGAATGTAGGTAAATCATCCTTAGATAAATGGGTTCGTCAGCTTCGAAGCGAGCGTAATGGCATCACAAGTAAAGCTATGCCATTAACACCAGAGCAACTTGAAATTCGTCAGCTTAAAAAGCGTATTGCACGTATAGAAGAAGAAAAAGAAATCCTAAAAAAGGCTACGGCTCTCTTGATGTCGGACTCGTTGAACAGTTCACGATAATCAAAGCCCTTAAAGGGAGTCATGCCGTTAAACGTTGCTGTGATGTGTTTAATATTCATCGTAGCAGCTATAAATATTGGGCAAATAAAGTTAGGTGTATTAAACCTGAAGAAGTTAACGCACTTGCTATGGTAAAAAATATTTATGCTGAAAGTAATAACTCTGCTGGTGCGAGGACTATTTCAGGTATTGCCACAACGAGAGGCTTGGCTATCAGTCGCTATGTTGTTACCCGTTTGATGAAAGAGCAAGGTTTAGTAAGCTGTCAACTTCGAACTCATAAATATAAAAAAGCAACACAGGCACATGTTTCAATCCCTAACACGCTTGAACGTCAGTTTGCAGTATGTGAGCCTGATCAAGTTTGGTGTGGTGATATAACGTTTATTTGGACGGGAAAGCGTTGGGCATACCTTGCTATTGTGATGGACTTATTTGCAAGAAAACCTGTTGGCTGGGCGCTGTCATATTCGCCAGACACGAAGCTAGCAGCGAAAGCTTTATCAATGGCATTTGAATCAAGAGGTCGGCCAAAAGGTGTGATGTTTCATTCAGATCAGGGAAGCACCTACACAAGCAGGAACTACCGCCAGTTATTGTGGCGATATCAGATCAAGCAAAGCATGAGTCGTCGTGGTAATTGTTGGGACAATAGTCCGATGGAGAGATTTTTCAGGAGTTTAAAAACAGAATGGGTACCAACAACGGGTTATCGCTCATTTATTGAAGCTGAAAACTCTATTGTTAAATACATTATTGGATATTATAGCAAAGTTAGACCTCACAGTTATAACGGAGGGCTAACACCAAATGAGTCAGAGGAAAGATACTGGCTTGAATACAAATCCGTGGCCAAAATTAGTTGACCACTACA
>JAWSUX010000549.1:0-1243 GCA_033852215.1 Colwellia sp.
CATGAATCAGAAAGATCTTGAAGCTTTTGCAAAAGAAGCAGCAAAAACCATTAAAACAGGCGCTGACTTAGATAAATTTAGAGCCATGCTAACCAAGGTTACCGTTGAAGCAGCCTTAAATGCTGAGCTAGACGAACACCTTGGTTACGCTAAGCATGAAAAGTCAATTACTCCCAATAATCGTAACGGCTCTAGCTCAAAGAAAGTTAAGACCGAGGACGGTGAGTTTGAGCTAAATACACCTCGTGACCGTGATGGCACTTTTGAGCCTCTCCTAGTAAAGAAAAATCAAACGCGTTTTACCTCAATGGACGATAAAATCCTATATCTCTACGGTAAAGGGATGACGACACGCGATATCGTCGATTCTTTTGATGAGCTGTACGGCGCAGAAGTATCACCCACCTTAATATCCCGTGTGACTAATGCTGTTATTGAAAAAGTCGACGAATGGCAAACAAGACCGTTAGAGCCTGTTTATCCTATCGTTTATATGGATTGTATTCGTATAAAAATTAGAGAAGATAATAAGGTTATCAATAAGGCTGTTTATTTAGCGCTAGGGGTTGATGTTACAGGGCACAAAGATTTATTAGGCATGTGGTTCTCAGAAAATGAAGGGGCTAAATTCTGGCTAAATGTACTCACGGAGCTGAAAAACAGAGGCGTTCAAGATATTCTCATTGCTTGTGTTGATGGCTTAAAAGGTTTTCCTGATGCAATTAACACCGTATTTGAAAATACGAACATACAATTATGCATCGTGCATATGGTGAGAAACTCTCTGAAATTCGTGCCGTATAATGATTATAAAGCGGTCACAAAAGACTTAAAAACGATTTACCAAGCTATCAATGAAGAGCAAGCATTAAAAGCACTAGAGTCGTTTTCAAAGCGCAGGGACGATAAATATCCGAGCATATCAGCTTCATGGCGACGCCATTGGGATAACCTCAACACAATATTCATTTATCCGAATGATATCCGTAAAGCCATTTATACAACGAATGCAATTGAGTCGTTAAACAGTGTTATTAGGAAAGCGGTTAAAAACAGGAAGGTGTTTCCAAACGATAATTCGGCTAAGAAAGTTATTTACTTAGCCATAACCCAAGCCTCAAAGAAATGGACGATGCCTATAAGAAACTGGAAATCGGCCTTGAATCGTTTTATGATTGAATTCGAAGACCGTATTTCAGACTATATTTAAAATCGGTACTTACACAGATTTTGTTACAGGCTC
>JAWSUX010000550.1:0-2144 GCA_033852215.1 Colwellia sp.
CCTAACTTCAGATGATCGCATTATCTCCAATGGTTCATGCACCACTAATTGTATAGTACCAGTGATTAAAGTCATTGATGAAGCCTTCGGCGTGATCAGTGGCACAATTACTACCATACATTCTTCTATGCATGATCAACAAGTCATCGATGCCTATCATCCAGATTTACGTCGCTCTCGTGCAGCCAGTCAATCAATCATCCCTGTAGATACGAAGTTAGCTGCAGGTATAGAACGTATTTTGCCAAAATTCAAAGGCCGTTTCGAAGCCATTGCCGTGCGTGTACCTACATTAAATGTAACCGCAATGGACTTAAGCATCACAGTTAACCAAGATGTCAGCATAGAGGAAATCAACCTCGCGATTGTTCATGCGACAAAACAAAACGATTTAGCCAGTATATTAGCTTATACCGAAGAGCCTTTAGTATCCGTTGATTTTAACCATGATCCTCACTCATGCATTGTTGATGGCAATCAAACCCGAGTAAGTCACAAACGCTTAGTGAAAATGCTAATTTGGTGTGATAACGAATGGGGTTTCGCTAACCGTATGTTAGATACCGCTGCCGCAATGAACCAACCGGTAACTCAAGCAATCAAGTAATAAATAATTTTAAAAAGATATTAACCATAGGAAAATTAACATGTCTATTATCAAAATGACTGATTTAAACCTGAGCGATAAACGCGTACTCATTCGTGAAGACTTAAACGTACCGGTTGCTGACGGCAAGGTAACGTCTGATGCACGCTTACGTGCAGCGTTACCTACACTTAAACTTGCTTTAGCTGCAGGTGCAAAAGTAATGGTAATGTCACATTTAGGCCGTCCAACAGAAGGTGAGCCAAACGCTAACTACTCACTTAAACCTGTTAGCGACTATTTAAGTACTGCATTAAACTGCCCTGTTCGTTTAGTAAGTGATTATCTTGACGGTGTTGACGTAGCAACAGGCGAACTGGTTATTTTTGAAAACGTTCGTTTTAATGTTGGCGAGAAGAAAAATGATGATAGCTTAGCCAAAAAATTAGCGGCGTTATGTGATATTTTTGTTATGGATGCTTTTGGCACTGCACACCGCGCGCAAGCTAGTACTCATGGCGTAGCTAAATTTGCACAAACGGCATGTGGCGGGCCTTTATTAATAGGTGAATTAGATGCACTGGCTAAAGCGTTAGATAACCCTGCACGTCCGTTGGTTGCTATTGTAGGTGGCGCAAAAGTATCAACTAAACTTACCGTGCTTGATTCATTATCAAAAATCGCTGATACCTTGGTAGTGGGGGGCGGTATTTCAAATACCTTTGTTGCAGCTGCAGGTAATGAAGTAGGTAAATCGTTGTATGAGGCTGGTTTAATTGAAGAAGCACAGCGTTTATGTGCACAAACAGATGTTATTTATGCCGATGATGTTATTGTTACTCGCGATGGTTTTAGTGACTGGAAGCATGACTCAGCAACAGAAATGAAAGCGGCATCAGCGGTTGATGCACTTGATAGCATTATTGACTGTGGTCCAGAAACAGCAGCAAAGGTAGCTAAAATTATTGAATCAGCGGGTACTATTTTATGGAATGGCCCTGTTGGCGTTTTCGAAATGGATGCTTTCGCTAAAGGCACTGAAGTCATTTCACACGCTATTGCCAATAGTAACGCTTTTTCTATTGCTGGCGGTGGTGATACTTTAGCCGCCGTAGATAAATATGAAATTGCTGATAAAATTTCTTATATCTCTACAGGTGGTGGCGCTTTCTTAGAGTTTTTAGAAGGAAAAAAACTACCCGCTGTTGAAATATTAGAAGCAAGAGCCAAATAAGTGGCATAAAAATACAAAGACAAAATGCGGCGATATAATAATATAACCCTCCGTTTGTACCAGGTACATATGGAGAGTTATTAACTCTCTTAATAAGCAACTTTTGACAAATTATTCTGTAAGCTAACAGTGTAACTTGCTATAATTTTGCTATTAACATAAAAGATTTAATCACCTACAACATTACACTTTATAATTTAGGAGTTACTAAATGGCTTTAATTTCAATGCGTCAAATGCTTGATCATGCTGCAGAATTTGAATATGGCATTCCAGCATTTAATGTCAACAATTTAGAGCAAGTGCGTGCAATCATGCTAGCCGC
>JAWSUX010000551.1:0-950 GCA_033852215.1 Colwellia sp.
TAAATACAACGACCTATTTTATGCGCTAAGGCCGACAGTGCTTTGCCTTTGCTCATGCGTCGTTGTAATTTATTAAGGTAGTTTTTGGCTTTGTCATTGCCACGTAAATATAAAACAGCCGCTTCACTAAACGCCCATTTTAAATGCCCGTTGCCAATTTTATTACCACTGGTGCCGTAGGTCTTTCCGGCTGATTCCGCTTTGCACTTAACCAACCGGCTATAGGAGGCAAAATTTTGTACTGATTTGAAACGAGTGATATGACCTATTTCATAAAGGATCGTTAAGCCGAGTATTTGCCCGATACCAGGAAAGCTGCGAATAATATAAAGATAAGCACCGTGATGTTGTTTGGCTTGTCTTTCAATGAAATATTCAACCTTGGCTAACTCTTTTGCATAACAATCAAGCAATACCATGTCGAGTTCAATAGTGCGCTGTACCACTTTATCCTCATAATGATGTCGTAAGCTTTCTCTAGCACTGACATTTTTTAAGTTAAGCGATTGAGCAGGTAAGTTATATTGACTGTCAGTATTAACCACATGGGCTTTAAGGCTAGCACCGTGCCTAACGATACCCATTCTTCTGCGCAGTAAATCTCGGGTTGCTCGCATTTCTTTGGGGTAGTTATAGGCAAGTGGGAAGTTACCACCTTTTAACAGGCTAGCGATTTTGTACGAGTCGATTTTATCATTTTTGGCTTTACCGCCATGAATGGCTTTCATGTAAAGTGCATGACCGAGCACAAAATCTACCTCGTGGCTTTGGCAAAAATCACTGATCCAGTACCAGCAATGCATGCATTCAACACCGACAACGACATTGCCGAGATAAGGTTCGAGTAATCGAAGTAAAGCCAGTGGGTCAGCACCATTTTTTTGATGAACAAGTTTATTTCCTTGTTGATCTAAGATACAAACGTAAAGAATTTTGGCATGTAAGTCGAT
>JAWSUX010000552.1:0-895 GCA_033852215.1 Colwellia sp.
AGGCTTTACTTCGATTACTCGAGCCTTATCTCGGTAATGTTGTTGTTGGCGTTGAATGCATGCATTGTTGGTACTGGATCAGTGATTTTTGCCAAACTAATGAGGTAGATTTTGTGCTCGGTCATGCGCTTTACATGAAAGCCATTCATGGTGGTAAAGCCAAAAATGATAAAATCGACTCATACAAAATCGCTAGCCTGTTAAAAGGTGGCAACTTTCCACTTGCTTACAACTACCCCAAAGAAATGCGAGCAACCCGGGATTTACTGCGTAGAAGAACTGGCGTAGTTAGGCACGGTGCTAGCCTTAAAGCCCATGTGGTCAATACTGACAGTCAATATAACTTACCTGCTCAATCACTTAACTTAAAAAACATCAGTGCTAGAGAAAGCTTACGGCATCATTATGATGATGAAGTGGTACAGCGCACTATTGAACTCGACATGGTATTGCTTGACTGTTATGCAAAAGAGTTAGCCAAGGTTGAATATTTTATTGAAAAACAAGCCAAAGAGCATCATGGTGCTTATCTTTATATCATTCGCAGCTTTCCAGGTATCGGACAAATACTTGGCTTAACGATCCTTTATGAAATAGGTCATATTACTCGTTTCAAGTCAGTACAAAACTTTGCCTCCTATAGCCGATTGGTTAAGTGCAAAGCGGAATCAGCCGGAAAGACCTACGGTACCAGTGGTAATAAAATTGGCAACGGGCATCTTAAATGGGCGTTTAGTGAAGCGGCTGTTTTATATTTACGTGGCAATGACAAAGCCAAAAACTACCTTAATAAATTACAACGACGGATGAGCAAAGGCAAAGCACTGTCGACCTTAGCGCATAAAATAAGTCGCTGTATTTATTTCATGCTTAGGGATAAAACCATATTTGATGA
>JAWSUX010000553.1:0-3257 GCA_033852215.1 Colwellia sp.
GTTGGATGATAGTATCTATTATAGGTGCGATGGCAACGGGTTTTGCTGGTATTGCTTATGTGGCTAAAACAGGTATGGAATTAGGTGATGCTGAAACTATCTTTGTTGTTTTATCTCAGCTGTTATTCAATCCACTTGTTGCTGGTTTTCTTTTAGCTGCTATTTTAGCGGCAATTATGAGTACGATTTCTTCGCAATTATTAGTAACGTCAAGTTCATTAACCGGTGATTTTTATCAAGCTTTTTTACATAAAGATGCTAGCGAGAAACAACTGGTATTAGTTGGGCGAATTTCAGTTGCTTTAGTTGCTTTAGTCGCTATTTATTTAGCTTACGATCGCAATAGTACTATTCTTACTTTAGTGAGTAATGCTTGGGCTGGTTTTGGTGCCGCTTTTGGGCCGGTTGTTATTGGCAGTTTATATTGGTCTAAAATGACGCGTAACGGTGCTTTAGCTGGCATGATAAGTGGTGCTGTAACAGTACTATTTTGGATTTATGCACCGATAACCATAGCAGGGCAATCGTTAAGCTCAGTAATGTATGAAATAGTGCCTGGCTTTATTGTATGTTCATTGGCGATTTATTTTGTCAGTAAGTACTCAGGAAGTGTCGACGAAAAAATGAATAGTCAGTTTAATGAAATGCTGACTCACCACAAATAAGTGCTACAAGTTTAAGGCACTCTCGCTTTAAATTTTTGTTACTTAATATGAACACTAAAAAGGCTAGCTGAGTAATCAGTTAGCCTTTTTGTTTTATATTCCAGAAGGAAACAGTGGTTGTAAAGTTTAGTGTTAGGAAATGATTAAATTGTCCAAGCAATATTATCGCTAATGTTTTGTTGCCACTTATCTAGTGATTCGTTTTTATCACCAACAATAATGACGTTAGCCTGTTTAAAATCGAGTGACTCACCATAGAAGTTTTTATCATGAAACTGCGCGGTAAAATTCAATTGATCATTTTTGGGTACGACAAAAACTGTGACCGGGCTCGTTTCTCCTTGAAAAACTAAATGCAGGCTTTTCATGCCATCAAAACGACAATAATCAGCAGATAATAATTTGCCTAATGACTGGTTAAAGTTACCGTTAAAAGTCGCCATTTTTTGATTTAATGACGTTAAACTTACACGACTTTTACTGTTGTTAGCAAAGCTTGTTTCTTCATGATAAACATGTGCTAAAGCATAATCACCTAAGTTACTGTATGCACTAGAAAATTGCATAAAATTAAATAGTAAGCCACCTAATATAGCAACGGATGCTGCTAAGGCTAAGTGAATACGTGTTTTACGTTTTTGTATCTGGTGGGTAGCCAAGGTTTGGCGTAAAATTAGTTTATTACATAAATCATCAGGAATAGGTATATTTAACGCTTGTTTTATTTTTTCATCTAAGTGATTAAGTTCTTGAGCAAATTGTTTTTTTGCATCATCTTCTTCTAAAGCAGCAAGTAGTTCAGTGTTTGTCTCTGCACTTTTCGGTTCAGCTAAAATGGCACGTCTAAATTGTAAATCATCCATTATAAAGCCCCTTTTTTTCTGGTTCAGCCGCTAAGGCATCTTTTAACTGGTTTCGTGCTCTAAATAAGCGTGTCATTACGGTGTTTTTATTTAAATTAAGCATGTTAGCGATATCGTCACCGCTAAAACCGCCTAATACCTGTAAGACTAGAGGCTCTGAATATTCAGGTGGTAACTGAGCTATTTTTTCACGCAGCCAGTCGTTTTCTATATTTTGCTCATTACTTATGGCTTTAGTGTCGGTAATCGTTGCTTCTTCATACTCACTCATTTCAAAGCGTTTACGTTCAAAACGTCGAGCATTTTCTCGTCGTAAAATTGTGATTAACCAAGACTTTGCCGCTTTTTCATCTTTTAATGAGTCAAGGGCGCGCCATGCTCGTAAAAAAGTTTCTTGTACTAAATCTTCTGCCACTTGTTTTTCGTGGCACAGCCAATAGGCATAGCGGTATAAATCCCCGTGTAGCGCTTTAACTAGCGCCTCATATCTAACTTGTTTTGTCATCATGCTTTAATAGACCTTAGCTTTAGGTTTTTACTTTCAGACATCATTAAATTTGATCACATTATTATTAATAAGTACTTTAGATCTACTCAGAAATTTATGGGTTTAATGAAAAATTTTCATCGGAGTTTTTTGTTGCTTGCTTTTTTTTATTTAATTTTTGTATTGAAGCGAGCAGTGTATCACCTTGCCATGAGGCAGCACCTACAACGGCACTCTTACCGTAAAGGTGTTGTTGCAAATCATTTAGTGCCGTAGCAAAACTTTGATCATTTACCTGTGATTCAGCGAGAGCAATAGTGTTAATTTCAATGTTTTTATGGCTAAGTAAGCTATTCAACCAAGGTAAAATTAAACTTAATGCTTGGCTTGCATCGTTTCTTTTACAAGCTGATAACAAGGCAAGGTAATGGTTAACGTTTGTTTGCTGATTATTTTTATTGGCTGAACTTTTATTGGTATTACGTTGAAGGTAACGAATATGAAGTAACCAAGCCAACATTGTCAGTAGCCATAAGCTTAAAAATAGCCAAGTTAACATAGACTCTTTTTGTTCTACGTTTACCATAGGAGTAGTAGCGAGCGCAGGGGAGGCCGTTTGTTGTGGTAGTTGAGTCTCCGTTGTTATTGTTGGGCTAGTTTGGTTTGTTAATGACGCTTCACCTGCTTCGACAGTGATTATTTGCGCAGGCAAGGTCGCATATTGTGTTTTGTTGGTAATGGTATTAAACCAAGTAATGCTAATTTCGGGCAGTGTAAACTCACCGGCATAATTGGGTACTAGCGCGAAACTTTGTACTTTATGGCTTACTAAACGTTCTTTAGTTAAACTAGTATGCAGCTGTTCTTGGTCGGGGTATATTTTCAAACCTTGCGTATGGGGCATTATTATTTCAGGCAGTTGTTCTTTAGCAAGGCCAACAGCGGTTAAAGTGATAGTACGGGTTATCGGCTCGCCAACTTTAAATGAACTATTTTTAAAGGAGCTATCGTTTGCTTGCCATTCTTGATGTAATGATAATAACTCGCTTGGTAGCCAAGCATCTTGGTTAGGGTAGTGAGTCGGCTTTGCTTTTACGGTGAGTGAAATTTCATCACCACGTACGCTAACCGGTTTGGTTTGTGCAAAGCTTAAAAAGCTTGAACGCCTGTTTGATGCAGTGATTATATCACCTGAAAAAACAGGGGCATCAAGTGTGAAATTACCACTTTGCTGTGGAGTTA
>JAWSUX010000554.1:0-7197 GCA_033852215.1 Colwellia sp.
CCGCTTGTGGATCATCATTACGGCGTGATAAAGCACGAGCGGCACCAAAGCCCCCCATACCTAACGTTGTTGATGCTTTTTCAGCGCCACCTGCAACCATAACATCAGCATCACCATAAGCAATCATACGTGCTGCATGACCAATATTATGTACACCACTCGTACACGCAGTGGTAATAGCAATATTAGGCCCTTGCAAACCTAACATAATAGATATGTGCCCTGAAATCATATTGATAATGGTTGAAGGCACAAAAAATGGCGACAATTTGCGTGGGTTACCAGATGCTTTTATTAACTTATCATGATTTTGCTCAATTAAGCCTAAACCACCGATACCAGAGCCAACAGCAACGCCTACACGTGGGGCGTTTTCTGCCGTAATTTCAAGCCCTGAGTCTTTAAATGCTTGTATACCTGCAGCGATACCATACTGAATAAAAAGATCCATTTTTTTGGCTTCTTTTCTCTCCATATAGTTTTGTGCGTCAAAACCTTTGACCAGACCAGCAAATTTCGTTGAATAGTCTGTCGTATCAAAGTGATCAATTAGCCCAATACCGCTTTGACCAAGCAGTAATTTTTGCCAAGTTTCTTCTGCAGTATTTGCTAAAGGGCTAAGCATGCCCATGCCAGTTACAACAACACGTCTCATCGCTGAATAACCTCTAAAATTATATACCAAGTAAAATATGGTGTTAGGTACAAAAAAAGCGGTCACTTTATAATAAGTATACCGCTTTTTATTTTTTGATTAAGCTCGCTTTATTTTAACTTTATAAGCTAATAAGAAAACTTAAGTCAATAATTACTGGTTCGCAGTAACGTAATCAACAGCTGCTTGAACAGTAGTGATTTTTTCTGCTTCTTCGTCAGGAATTTCAGTATCAAATTCTTCTTCTAACGCCATAACTAATTCTACTGTATCTAATGAATCAGCACCTAAATCATCAACAAATGATGAATCAATTTTAACTTCTGCTTCACTAACACCTAGTTGTTCAATTGTGATTTTTTTTACGCGTTCTTCGATAGTGCTCATATTATTTCCTTACTGAAAGTGCATTTTTTCAAATTTCGTGTAGTGTATTCGTCAACAGCGATGCATGCAAGCATCTAATTAAACTTTTTCGTCTGGTCTAACCTGTTAACTTGGTTCGGTCGTTTAAATTATTATCAATAAAAACAATGTAAAAAGTAATATAGCCCTTAATAATAGGCGCTTACACCATATACATACCACCATTTACATGAATCGTTTCACCTGTGATATAAGCCGCAGCATCTGAAGCTAAAAAAGCAACCGTGCTAGCGATTTCTTCTGGTTTACCTAAGCGATTTGCAGGAACTTGTGAAAATATCCCTTCTTTTTGCTCATCTGTTAATGTTTGCGTCATATCAGTATCAATAAAACCTGGTGCAACAGTATTAACTGTTATGCCACGTGAAGCTATTTCACGTGCCAGTGATTTAGTAAAACCAAGCAAACCCGCTTTAGCGGTTGCATAATTAACTTGCCCTGCATTGCCCATAGTGCCTACAACAGAGCCAATATTAATAATACGACCATTGCGTTTTTTCATCATAGGACGAATAGCCGCTTTGCTTACTTTAAAAACAGACGTTAGGTTAGTGTCAATAATATCATGCCACTCTTCATCTTTCATACGCATAAACAAATTATCACGAGTAATGCCCGCGTTATTGACTAAAATATCTATACCACCATGAGCTTCTTTAATCGTATTAAACATTTCACTAATGGACTCGTCACTTGTCACATTTAATACTAAACCCATACTTTTCTTGTCATTTTCAGTTAAGTACTCTGCGATTTTTGTTGCGCCATGCTCTGATGTCGCTGTACCGATAACGGTAGCACCCAGTGCTTGCAACTGTTCAGCAATAGCCTTACCAATACCACGACTAGCGCCTGTAACTAACGCTACTTTTCCGGTTAATGAAAACATAATTGATCCTTTGTAATTAATTTTTACTGATTCGGTAGTCTTTAGACTATTATATTAATTCTTTTGCTTTAACTAATGACGCTTGGTCATTAAAACTTACACAGCTGATTGATTTATTAATACGCTTAGCTAAACCTTGCAATACTTTGCCGGGGCCCACTTCAATCATAGCGGTTACGCCATTTTCGCCTAACTGTGTGATAGTTTCACTCCAGCGCACAGGCGAATACAGTTGTTTAACTAAAGCGGTTTTGATAGCCTCATATGAATTTTCAATGCGAACATCGACATTATTAACAACGTCAACAAGAGGTTTATTAAAATTTATTTTATCAAGCTCTGCTGATAATTTTATTGCCGCTTCATTCATTAAGGCGCAATGCGAAGGGACACTTACAGGTAGAGGTAAAACACGCTTAGCACCTGATTCTTTACATAACTCACCTGCTCTTGCTACCGCTTCTTTATGGCCCGCGATAACAACTTGCCCTGGAGAATTAAAATTAACCGCGGCAACAACCTCATCGGCTTGTGCTTGCTGACAGGCGTCAATAATAGCCTTATCTTCTAAACCGATAATAGCTGCCATAGCACCAGTACCAGCGGGTACACATGCTTGCATAAACTCACCACGTTTTTCAACCAGTTTAACCGCTTGTGTAAGTGAAAATACACCCGCACAAACCAGTGCAGAATATTCACCTAAACTATGCCCAGCCATAACACTTGGCATAACATTAGATTCTTCTTGCCAAACACGCCATAATGCAACACTTGCTGTTAAAAGAGCCGGTTGAGTAAAGTTAGTTTGATTCAATTTCTCTGCAGGTCCCGTGGCAATCAATTGCCAAAGATCATAGCCCAAAGCACTTGATGCCTCTTTAAAAGTATCTTGTACAACACTATGCTCAGCAAAGTCTTGCAACATAGCGACAGTTTGGGACCCCTGTCCGGGAAATACAAAGGCTAAATCACTTTGTACAGTCATGTTTTGCATAATCATTACTCTCTTATTTATTCTTTTAGGGCAACAACAATAAAGTGATTGTTATTAGCTTGTCAGTATTAATTCACAGATAAATCTTGTGCTAATGTTGTTCTAATTTTTTCAGGTACTTGCCTTTCAACTTCTTTTACTGCTTCTAAAATAGCAGAAAAAAATGCGCTTGAATTAGCATTACCATGACTCTTGACTACAATCCCCCGCAATCCTATCAAACTTGCACCGTTATACTGGTCGGGGTTCATGGTTTTAAACAATTTCTTAAAGCTCGATTTGAAGAAAAACCCAAACAGGCGCATTAATACGTTTGCAGTAAAGGCACTTTTCGAACGGTTATACACCATACGAGCAACACCCTCACAAGTTTTTAAAGCAACATTACCAACAAAACCATCGCAGACGATAACGTCAGCTTTATTTGAAAAAATATCACTACCTTCTATAAAGCCAATATAGTTAATCGCTTTATTTTCAGTTAGCTCTAATGCAGCTAGTTTAATATGGTCACTACCTTTTATCGCTTCTTCACCCATATTTAGTAACGCAACACGTGGTTTTTTAATACGATCCACTTGCTCTGCCATGACTGAGCCCATAACACCGAATTGGTATAATACATGAGAGTCACAAAAGACATTCGCGCCTAAATCTAGCATAAACACATGTTTGTCTTTATTATTTGTTGGTAAAGATGAAATCAGCGCAGGACGCTCTACACCAGGCAAGTTTTTTAAGACAAAATGCGCCATAGAAAATAGTGCTCCGGTATTACCCGCGCTAACACATGCTTGCGCTTTACCTTCATGCACCAAATCAAGCGCTTTCCTCATTGAAGAGTCTTTTTTAGTGCGCATAGCAAAAGCTGGTTTTTCATCCATTGCTACCACTTGAGTAGTCGGATAAAGGCTTAATTGTGGATGTTGAGATAATTGTTCTAAAGATATGCCATTATGGGCAAGTGCCATTGTAATGAGTATTTCATCACCACATAGGATTAGATGCAAATTGGACTGATGTTGAATAGCCATAATTGCAGAGGGAATTGATACTAGGGGGCCTTGATCGCCCCCCATAATATCTAACGCGATTGTTAGATTATTTTGATCTTTTGAGCTCAAACTAGGTAAGCCTAAGCTGTATAAATCTAAAGTAATCGCCTATACCGCGATTACTTTAACGCCTTTATAAAAGCCATCAGCAGTTACATGGTGACGACGATGCGTTTCACCTGATACTGGATCCACTGATAAATGCTCTGTTGTTACTGCATCATGTGAACGGCGCATGCCACGTCTTGAACGAGACTTCTTGCTCTTTTGAACTGCCATGAGTTACTCCTAAATCGGTTATTTAATAGTTAATCTAACTACTTTATTTGTTTTAATACATCAAATGGATTCGGTTTCTCAAGCTCTTCTGGCAACTCACCCCAGACAGAATCTGCATCAGCAGAGCAATCTATAAGTTCATGCCTAGGAATTAATGGGATCACGAGCATTAACTCTTCCTCCACTAACTCACGCAAGTTAATTTCACCATTTTCATCTAATTCAATTACATCATAATATGATGGAATATTTTCAGCAGCTTCCTCATTTTTTGCAGGGCTAAAAGTAAAATCTACTTCTAACAACTGTTTAAAAGGTTCGTTACACCGCTGACAAGTTAATGCAACTAATGCCGAGCCCGTACCTGACAAAACTGTCAAACCACGTTCATCCACATCAAACTTAACACTAACTTGAACATGCTCGCTTTGGCTTTCGCATTCAGCAAGCAGTCTAGTCATCTCCGATAATTTAAACACACCCTCACACACAAGTCTTCGCTGTGCACTTCGGGATGGACTAATAGTTATTGGAAGTTTAAGATTCTGCATAAGTCGCGCATATTAAAGATCCCGCAAGCATGTGTCAAAAGAAACTTTAACTATTTTGTTTAAAAGCTCAATATTACATCAATAATGGCATTTTATGAGAAAAACCTATCTAAATAGGCTGATAATAGTAGTCAAAAAAAGTGAATCAATATAGATTAGCGACATTAATTATACTTCCATGACTATAAATAAAGTAAAGGAGCACTTCGATGCAAACCTTAGTTTTAGGCTCTACTTCCCCTTTTCGTAAAAGTATTCTAGAAAAATTACAATTGCCTTTTGAATGCGCGAAACCTAACATTGATGAAACAGCTCATAAAAATGAAACACCGCAAGCATTAGTTGAACGTTTAGCAATAGAAAAAGCGATGGCTGTAGCCAGTGACTTTCCCAATGCAATTATTATTGGTTCAGATCAAGTAGCTGTTTGCGAGGGAGAAATTTTAGGTAAACCTCATACTTTTGATAATGGCGTAAAGCAATTAACAAAATTCAGCGGTAAAGCCGTCACTTTTTATACAGGGCTCTGCTTATATAATAATGCGAACAACAAAACTACCGCATTGGTTGAACCTTTTATTGTACATTTTAATATATTATCGCAAAGCGAAATAGCTAACTACCTTAACAAAGAGCAACCCTATAATTGTGCTGGTAGTTTTAAAAGTGAAGGTTTAGGGATTTGTTTATTTGAAAAGCTTGAAGGAGATGATCCAAATACACTTATTGGTTTACCTTTAATAAAACTCGTTGCGCTATTAAAAGAACACGGGATAGATGTACTAGCCCAATAAGGTTAGTGTATACTTTAATAGCTTGAAATTAATAGCTTGCAATTTTATGCTGTAAATCAAAAGTACTGAGAAAGGCTAGAAATTCGATTTTACAGCACTTTATTTTAGTTAATTCTTAGTTAGCGTAATAATAGCTGTTGTAATTCAGTCAATGAATCAACAACAGCTTTAGGTTTGAATTGATTCAAAACCTTTCTACTATGTACGCCAAGAGTAATGCCAATACGATCAACACCTGCAGATTGCGCCATTTGCATGTCATGACTAGTATCTCCAATCATAAGAGCATGTTCAGGGGCAACGGCTAGTTCATCAAGCAAACTAAATAACATATCAGGATCTGGTTTTGACAAAACCTCTCCCGCACAACGCGATGCATGAAAAAAATGCTCGGTATCGGTAATATCAAAAACTCGCTGCAGCCCTTGCCGACCTTTTCCTGTCGCAACGGCTAATAACTTATCATTACATTTTAAAGCCGTTAATAAATTCAAAGCATTATCAAATAGTGGTGTTGGTGTATTATCGCCTTCGACGTATTGATATTTATATTGAGCTAACATAGCTTCATTTTGCTTATCGCTATTTTTTGGAAATAAAATATCTATAGCAATGGGCAAACTCAAGCCAATAATTTCCTTTACTTGTTCATTTGAAGGAATAACTAATGAGCAATGAGCTGCTGCAGCTTGCATGGAAGAAACAATACGCCCAATGGAGTCCATTAGCGTTCCGTCCCAATCAAAGATAATTAACTTATAAAAATTCATATATCATTTAACTTTAAAGGTTATTCTTTCACTAACTTAGTAAGCAACTTTTCTAAACTTGGCTCAAGTGGCGCTTCAATCGTTAAACGTTGCTCTGTCAGAGGGTGTGTGAACTCGATGCTAGCCGCATGTAAGAACAAACGTTTCAAGCCTTTGCCTTTCATATCCAAATCAAAACCTTCATCACCATACTTAGTGTCCATTGCAATAGAATGACCACTAACTTGGCAATGGACACGAATTTGGTGCGTTCTACCGGTAACAGGAAAAGCCCGTACTAAGGTTGCACCACGATAACGCTCCATTACTTTATAACGGGTTTCAGACGCCTTACCATTTTCATTATCAACGACAACAATACGTTCACCTGATTTCAAATCGTTTTTCTTTAAGGCCCCAACAACACGTGTCAATTTGGTTGGCCAATGCCCTTTAACTAATGCATGATAAAATTTTTGTACCGTTTTATTACGTAATTGTTCATGTAAATGACGTAAAGCCGAACGCTTTTTAGCAACAACTAAACAGCCTGAAGTATCTCTATCTAACCTATGTACTAACTCTAACATTCGCGCATCAGGTCTTAACGCACGTAAAGCTTCAATCAAACCAAAACTTAGACCACTACCGCCATGTACTGCCATACCCGAAGGTTTATTGATAACAATTAATCTCTCATCTTCAAAAAGAATTTGATTTTCTAAATTGGCAACAATATTTAAACTGGTTGATACTGCATCTGTTCTTTCTGAAACTCGAATAGGAGCAATACGTAAAACAT
>JAWSUX010000103.1:0-1317 GCA_033852215.1 Colwellia sp.
CTGACGAATCCCCACAAAATATGGATTAATGATCGACCTTCATGATTATTTGTGATCAAATTTTTTCACCACAAAAAAACGCACTAATAATCATGAAAGCCTCTGAAATATTACACAAAGATATCGCTAATGCCTACCCTGAAATCCATAAAACTCGCTTAAATACGGTGTTTACTTTTGTTCGCTCCGCTTTACGCGACCAACGCGTCACGGTAACTTACCTTGGTCGTGGTTTGAAATCATTATCCAAGACAGACAAAAAACATGATATTAAACGAGCTGACCGTCTTATTGGGAATGCCAACCTACATCATGAACGTTTTTGCTTTTATGAGCATATGACAGAATGTTTAGTGGGTCAGCAACAGTATCCGTTTATTATCGTTGATTGGTCACCGATTAATGGTGGAAAAATATTTCAAGTGCTCAGGGCTAGCATACCAATGGGCGGTAGAGCCCTAACGTTATATGAAAAAGTGTATCCAGAAAGTGAATTAAATACTGAAGATGCTCACCAACACTTATTAAATCAGTTAGAAAAATGCTTACCAGAGGGTTGTCAGCCTATTATTCTATCTGATGCTATCTTTAGAACGCCATGGTTTAAAGCCATAGAAAGTAAAGGTTGGTATTGGCTTGGACGAGTCAGAGGTAATGTGACTTTATCTACCGATCTTGAAACATGGGACAGCTGTAAATCATGGTTTGAACAAGCAACAGATAAAGCACGTACTGTAGAAGATATCTACTACGGGAAAACAGTGCGTTTTAAGTGCCAAGGCGTTTTGTTTAGAGGAAAAAACAAGGGGCGTAAAAAACTCAAAAAACGTGGAGGACAATCGCAATGCACAACGGTTAAATACCAGCAGCAAAAGGCCAAAGAGCCTTGGTTACTTATTTTTAAGTTGCCAAAAACACTTGCAGATAAACCTAAGAAAGTAGTCACTTTATATAAACAACGTATGCAAATAGAAGAGAATTTTAGAGATACTAAAAATGCTAAACTTGGCATTAGTTTAAGCTTTTCTAACTCAAGAAGCGCAGAAAGGTTTGATAATTTATTACTCATAGCCGCGTTAATGTTGTTTATCTTATGGTGCATAGGATACGCGGTATCTGCACTAAAATGTGATAGTGCATTACAAGCAAATACTGAGAAAAAACGGCGAGTGCTGTCCTATATTTACCTTGGTAGAGAGGTTATTGATGATCCTAGATATGAGCCCGATGAGTTGAACATTATTTATGTGTACAGCCAGTTGTCACTTCTGGCTATACAAATTGATAATTTACGCTAAATTCGTGGGGATCCCTCAG
>JAWSUX010000555.1:0-1208 GCA_033852215.1 Colwellia sp.
ATTGCCAGTAAGATTGCTCACCTGCACTACCTTTTTTAATAAATTGATATGCACCAGATACGGCACCAACAGTGGCCTTTTTAAAGTGGCTATCTAACATAAGCAAACAGTTTACGGGCAATAATGCCGAAACATCGGTAAAGACAATATTGTCAAACTTTGCCTTTGCTACCCCGTCTTTAAGTACTGCTACTTTGCCGCGATTATCCTTAAAGTTTATTAGTTGGCATTTTAAATCAAGGCAAGCTAGCTCAGTAAGTGTCTGTAAAGCAATTTCATAACTTTCATCTTGACAACCATCACACAGTAAAATTAGCTCGTATCTATCACTTGGGTAGTCAATAAAGCTTAAATTTCTGATTTTTTCAGCGATAAACTTAGCTTCGTTAAAGGCAGGAATAATAATTGAAAAACGGTTAAGTTTTTTATCTTCGGTACTAAAAGTATATCGACGTTTTTTTATTTTTGGGTTAGTAGTTTTTATATTTTTACTGACAATTTTTAGTAATATGGGGTAAAGCACATGGTGGTAAATAACCAAGAATATAGCTACAGCGAATATATAAGTCATTATAATATCTAACATAGTTTCCACCTTAAATCTGCTTGAATTAATGAAACATACTGCTTAAGCATGATGTCGATAGAGCGTTGTTTTTCGATGAATATTCTGGGTGAATAATTACTCTTTTGGCTTAGTATGTGTGTTAACGCTTGCGCTAATAATATTGGATTATTAGGTTTTACAACCATGCCTGTTTTATTGCAAACAGCCTCTTTGCAACCTCCAACATCGGTTAAGACGACAGGGACTCCACATGACTGAGCCTCCATAGGGGATAAGGGCAAACCTTCATTATTTGATGATAAACAAAAAACGTCAATTAAAGGGTAGAAACTAGTCATGTCATCGACATGACCTAAAAAGAAAACTCTTTCTTCTAAATGTAAACTCAGTGCCAATTTTTGTAATTGATCTTTTAAGCTGCCAGTCCCCGCGAGTAATAGAGCCATATTATTAGGCAAGTTATGCAAAGCTTTAATGAGTACGTCATGGGCTTTTACGGATTCTAATCTGGCTGCACAGCCAATATATTTTAGCTCAGTTGGCAAGCCTGCCTGTTGGAGTAATCTCCTTTTTTTGGCTGTAGAGGGCTTGAACTTGTTAGTGTCGATACCGTTAGTAATAACAATAGGTTTTAATGACG
>JAWSUX010000556.1:0-736 GCA_033852215.1 Colwellia sp.
TCTCGCTAGAGTTGACTACTAACGGTTGTGAAGGTTCGTTAATGTCTTTTTGAATATTATTTAGCGAACCAGTTAATTCAACAGACATTTCTTCTGCTACTTCATTAACTGCAGCACAATCAATATTTACTAGTTCTCCTAAAAAGCCAAACAAAAGTAATCGATCAACAAAAATATTTATTTTACGAGGTACACCAAAGGTTTTTTCAAAAATAAGTTGGAAAGCATCATCGGAAAACAGTTGATGCTTTTTATAATTGGCTTGTTGTAATCTATGGTCAATATAGTTTTTTACCTCTTCTAAAGTAAGAGGTTTTAAATGAGCAGAAGCTATGATTCGTTGTCTAAATTGCTCCATGTCTGGCGCTGAAATAATACCTTTTAACTCTTCTTGTCCTAATAGAAAACTTTGAATAAGTGGTTTATTATCTAATTGAAAATTAGATAACATACGTAGCTCTTCAACCGTTTCAGCCGGTAAGTTTTGTGCTTCATCAACAATTAATAATGCTCGTTTACCTTGTTTATGCAGTTGAATTAAAAACTTTTCAATTGCCTGCAATACATCGGCTTTATTTGTGCCAGATACGCTAATGTTAAACTCTGCTGCGATAAGTTCTAATAATTCACCAGGCGCTAGTTTGGTGGTTACTAGCTGTGCAGCAACAATATTATCATCAGCTAAGTTGGTTAATAAATTACGTGCTATGGTGGTTTTCCCTGTACCTATAGGGCC
>JAWSUX010000557.1:0-1022 GCA_033852215.1 Colwellia sp.
ATCGCACGAGTTAATTGACGTTGATATTTAGCAGCAGTACCAGTGATACGGCTAGGAACAATTTTACCACTTTCAGTGATATAGTTTTTCAAAGTAGCAACATCTTTATAATCGATAGAAGTTGCGCCTTCCGCTGTGAAACGGCAAAACTTACGACGTCTAAAAAAACGAGACATAATATTCTCCTGACTTAACTTTCTTAATTTACTTTTAAAAAGTAAAAGAAAATCAGTCTTAATTAATCATTTGTATTTGCTGAGCATGTAAAACCAGTAACGGATTTCCGTTGCGTGATTCGTGACGGTTTATAAAACCATTCACCTTTACGTTTTGTCCAGCAACTAATTTACGCGTTAAGTGTGATAACTCACCTGTTGCAACAACCTGTATTCTGACAAAAGCTTGTCGGTTCATACCTGCTTCATTTTGTATAGACTTGTGGTCTATTGAAAACTGGCTATGAACAATACCGGCTGGGCTTGTTGACTGTTTTGGGGCTTTCACCACCTCACCACTCAACACAAGGCAATTATCTTGTAGAGAGTCTTGCAAAGAGTCTTGCGAGATCATCACTAATTACTTATTCTTCGCTAGCCGTTTCTTCTGACTTTTCTTCTGTAGAAACTTCAGTTGCTTCAGCTGGCGCAGCAGTAACATCTTTCTTAACTTCGCGACGGTCTTCTTTAGCAGCAGCCATAGGCGATGCTTCAGTTACCGCGTCTTTAGTACGCATAATCATGTTACGAATAACAACATCGTTATAACGGAAAGCAGTTTCAAGCTCATCAATAACTGACTGTGGCGCTTCAATGTTCATAAGAACATAGTGTGCTTTATGTAGTTTATTGATTGGGTATGCTAATTGACGACGACCCCAGTCTTCTAGACGGTGGATTTTGCCTTCAGCAGCATTGATCAAATCTGTGTAGCGCTGGATCATACCAGACACTTGTTCACTCTGATCAGGGTGAACCATAAATACGATTTCGTAATGACGCATTACGAGCTCCTTACGGTTGTAG
>JAWSUX010000104.1:0-75883 GCA_033852215.1 Colwellia sp.
CATAAAAATTTCTAATCCTATTGATCCGAATATGTACCGGACAACTAATCGACAATAAATACATGAAAAAAAATGAATAATAGACAATTATTTTTGCTTATTTATTCAAACAGCATACAAGGTAACTTAACAGCAATAATACGCGAGTTAACTTGTTGAACCTTGTAGTTAGTACAAATCATTTCATGAATAACTATTTATAGGTATATCTATAAATATGCACGCTGACAAGTAATTATTTTTATCTAGGAGAAAGACTATTCACCCACTTGTCGTTTTTCGCTATAATAGATTTTCTTAAAAATATCGCCGTGTAAAGTGATATTTAGCCTATTTTTAGCGGCAATCATAATCGACTTTGTCCTAAAAAATAAGAGCTAAATGTTAAAAAAGACTAATAAGTATAAATTTAACTCACCTTTTATACTTCATGGAGGATAACAATGAGCAAACTATCAGCTACATTTAAAAACAAATTAATAAGCTGTTTATGCCCTCCGGGTAACGGTGTTTACACCGTAAATACTGCTAAAGAGCGCAAAGAGCTTTTGCACCAAACAATTTTTGGTCAAGCAACCGACATTGATAATTTATGGAAAAGTTCTTTAAATGACCTCCCAAGTGCTTCTAAAGCTATTATATTAGGTGTGGCTTCTGATTGTGGTGGCGGAATTTTACGTGGTGCCAATTGGGGGCCATTATTTTTACGTTCAACTTTATTAAAAAATCATCCTGAGCTAACCGCCTTTGATTTAGGCGATGTACGTGTTATTCCACATTTATTGTCTGACAAGTACTTAAATGAAGCAACAATAGCCAACTGTCGTAAAGCGCTTTATCAAGATGAAAATAGTGAACATGCCGTTAGTCCATTAACCATAACTGAAGATGTTCTACATGAATTTTATGCACAATTTCCTGATAAAGGGGTTTTTGGCATTGGCGGCGATCACAGCGTCAGTTACCCACTGACAAAAACCTATTTAGTTGCCAAGAAAAACCAAGGCAAGCGAACAGCTATTATTCACTTTGATGCCCATACCGACTTATTAGTTGAGCGTTTAGGCATAGATTTATGTTTCGGCTCTTGGTGCACACACATTTTAGATGACTTGCATGAAAGACATCACCTAATACAAATAGGCATTCGCTCAAGTGGCAAGCCAAAAAGTCATTGGGAAAAAACCTTTGGTGTGCGCCAGCACTGGGCTCATGAAATAAAAAACCAAGGCATAGCTAAAACCATTGAGAACATCCTAGCCCAACTTGCAGGTGAAAACATTGATGAGCTTTATGTCAGCTTTGACATTGATGCGATTGACGAGAGTTTTGCTAGCGCGACAGGCACACCAGAGCCCCATGGCTTAATGCCTGAAGATGCCCTAGCAATATTGCGAGCCTTAGCAGATAAGTACCCTATCACAGGGGCAGATATGATGGAAATAGCGCCTTTCACTGATAGTTGTGGGCTGGGGAAAGCGGGACAAGAGAAAACGTTAAAAGTGGCAGCTGATATTTCTGGATTTTTGTTGGCAGAGGTGGCGAAGTAAAGACTAAAAACGACCTATTATTAAAAAGGATCCCTAGGGCAATACCGTTCACTTAAGGTGATCGGTATTTCTTTTTTTGAGAGGATATCCATTTTTAGAGCACTTTAATTCTCTTGGGTAACTTCGCTCTCGCCTTGACGGCAATACAAATTGTTGTGCATGCTTTGTATATCCATCACAAACTTTTGAATATTTCCTGATGCGCTAAATGGCAGCATCGTCAATTGGTAAATAATATGCATTGATGCACCATGAAAACTTAATTGGCTCGGGTGAATTTATTTCAACGACATTGCCATCAACACCATCTGATATCGGATCAAGTTATAAGCAAGCAGATCCCCCACAGCTCTTTTTTTTATAAGCTTCGGTTGATTACTCCGTAAGGTAAACTGGCTATCAAGTAACGACTGTTTCATTTCTCTAAAACCTAATTCTATTTCCCAACGGTGTGCGTACAAGTCAGCAACATCGGCTATAGGAAACCTCATTACATCCGTCATTGACGTAATATTTCACAGACTTTACTATTGATTTTCTTTGAAACTAGCCTGACTTCAAATGATTTTGGTAAGTCAATAAGCTTTTCATCGCTTGCGGACATGCAGTCAAGCGTATAATTTATCTTGTCGCCCAATTGAACGAACAACTTAATTTCACTCAGATCGACACCATCAACACCGAGTAGTGTTAATCCGCACCATGTGGGATGTGCCGATTTCTCATGCCATAATGATTGAGTGTGGTTGAGAATTGCTTCTATTGCTTGATGACCAAGTTTTTTTCTTGCTTGTGTCACTGTACTTGGTGCTACATATGGTTTGCCGTTAGGAAGGACGATATCAAGTTGGTTGACTAATTGACGTATGGACACTTTACAAATAAAGCCATGCCAAAGACAGCCCACACTATTTGTTCCATAGGTAGTTTACGTTTTCTTATGGTCACCACACCTGATTGTGCCAACGCTTCATCAATGATGCTCTGCTCTAACAGCTCACTTAATCCTGTGAATTCAGTGA
This sequence comes from Colwellia sp., assembly GCA_033852215.1. Taxonomy (GTDB): domain Bacteria; phylum Pseudomonadota; class Gammaproteobacteria; order Enterobacterales; family Alteromonadaceae; genus Colwellia. The sequence goes on from JAWSUX010000104.1 coordinate 2,573, forward strand.
AGTTATTTTGTGATACTTGTGATTAAGCTGTAGATCGTTGCAAAAGAAAAGGCTCCTGAATGAATTCAGAAGCCTTTATATACTAACCAGAAGATCGGTCAATGGATCGTCAAAATTTTCTTAACTGATCGGCATTAGCCCCTAGGGAGCCTTTTTTAATAAACAAATCAAAATCCTTTAATTTGGATTAGCACAATCATTTGACATGCCAAAGGGACTTCCACCAGTAAATGTCGCTGGAGCATTGCCTTCATCTGTTACATCTTCACCGGCTACTGATAAAATAAAATTTACTTTAGCAAAACTTTCCGTGCCATTCACTTTTGTTGAAGCAATTAAATCAATATAAGCCCACCAACCATATACTTCAGCATAAGTGATATCAATAACAGCTCGACCTTCTTCATCCGTTGTAACTTCTCCCAAAGCATTAACTATATTACCTGGTGTTAATTGACCATCACCATTAGTATCTTCAGACCCTGATAATATGCCATCACTATCGAGGTCTTCATTTGTACAATATTCACTTGGCTCTGTTATGTATTGTACAAATTCACCATCTACTATGAGTTTCCCCCAACTTCCTTTGACGTAAATCGATGGAATGGCTGAAATGCTTAAGGTAACATTAGGAACAGGGTTTGAGTCAATGTCGGTAACAAACACTGAGTATTTTTTGTTGTAGGTGGTTTCATCAACATTTTCAATAGAATTACCTGTCCCTAAAATAATAAACACTTCACGATCGGCGACGGTTAAGGTAACAGTATCGGTGGCACTTGGCATATCTCTCACTGTGGCTTTAATCGCTACACCATTATTTGCGGAAGTGCTGGTTGATGTATAAACAGTTGAAGCACTACCGTTACTATCAGTAACCGCTGAGGCTGGAAAAATAGATCCTCCATTAGTATCCGTTAAGACAAAATCAACAGCTTTATTTTTCACCAAGTTCCCAGAGCTATCCCTTACCACCACTGAAACAGTTGAAGTTTGATCATTAGGCCCAATAGACTGAGGAAATGCTTGCGCAATTAAACGATCGGCAGTATCCGCAACAAACTCAAACTCCAGCTGGTTATTTAATTCAATTGTATTGCCATCAACAGTATCTGTACCAGTAAAAGTTAATAGTGCTTGACCTGCATTAGTTGACGTTAATATTGCAGTAGCCCTACCCGCAACAGTCGTTGTAGAATCGTTAGCCAAAACACCACGGGTTGTAGTAAAACTGACTATGGTACCATCAGGAACAGCAACGCCTGAGCGTAACCACGTTAAGGTAACCGTTGCCGTTTTTGATAATGAAATATCAGGAACCGCGCTGTTTGATGGGTTGACATTATTACTGCCATCGCCAAAATTACTAAACAGAAAAGAATCCGCTTGCACTGTCACGTTTTGTTGAATGGTTGCACCAATTGCAGAAGCTATAATAGTATTTGTACCACCACTTGTTCCCGTCACAGGTATTGTTGCCTGACCATTAAAGTCAGTTATTACTGTTTCAGGTATAGTGACCGTCGCAACATTTCCTACAGGTGTTTCAGTTGATAGATTAGAAAGTGACAATGTTACAGGGGTAGCAGCTAAACCCTTACCATCAGAATCTAAAACTTTAATAATATAATTATTCTCATCATTTAAAGCTAAGGAAGAAGAGCCAGTTAACGTTATTGTCGTACCAACTACTTGTACGGCCAAGGTATCAGACACATTACCACTAGAGACTGTTGCGGTAATAATACGGTTAGCGGGTTCAGCTACCGTAGAAAGTTCACGAGTTATATGGCCATCTGGACCAGTAACATTAGAAGTATCCCCATTTCCATCAACTACTTTTGCTAGGTGACCGGAATCAGTCGAAAAAATTATTTCTACGCCTTCAAGTAAATTATTATTACCATCCTTTGCAATGGCGGTTAGCATAATAGTTTGCGCTCCACTTGAGGCGAGTTGCTGAGAGCTAGCAAATAAACGGATACTATCAGCAACAGGTCCATCATCTGGCTCGATAACTACACCACCACCACCTTGACTATTAAAACTAATAGAAATTGACTCAGCCCCTTCAACCGTTGCGATTATTTTAACACCGTCAACAGCGTTAGTGGCGCTAACAGTGATATATGCAGTTCCATCACTTTCTGTTGCCTGAGAGCTTGAAGACAAGGTAGCATTAGCTTGCGTCTCCTCCGATAAGGCAAAACTCACTAACTTACCCGATACAAGATTAGAGCCTTGCATAACCCTCACACCAACAGTAACATTGTTAACACCTGATAGGTCACCATCTGATTTAGCTATTGATAATATTATTGCGTCTGGGTCAGTACCACCACCGCCATTATCACCGCCAGTTAGATCTCCATCTCCATCACCGCAAGCCACTAATGTCATTAATGACATGAACAACATAGTAAAACTCAAACGTCGAAGTAGCTGCATAAAGCAATCCCCAGTTTATAATAAATAAAAAAAATACATAATGAATCATATTAACTGATAAATAACAAAATGGTACAGCTTAATAACAAAAAAACTAAAATAAATGAAGTATTTGTTATTATCACTCTATTAAGCCCAAAAGCTAAACTAATAACTAAAAGCGATACCTAAGATAAATTGGTGTTTAATAGCATAGTTTATTGCTAACCTTAGTAGTTAAGTTAACTCAATAAAAATTATTATGACTACAGAAACCTCTTCCAGAGAAAAAAAATCATTAACTAGCCGTATCATCATAGGCATGGTGGCAGGTATTTTACTTGGCAGTTTTTTACAATGGTTAATGCCTAATGGCTCAGATAAAGTCATTAACCTTTATTTATTTGAAGTATCACTGAAACATATAGTCGTTGATGGTTTATTAGAAGTTATCGGTCAAATTTTTATGGCCAGCCTACGTATGCTCGTTGTGCCTTTAGTTTTTGTCTCTTTAGTTTGTGGGGTTTGCTCATTAAAGGACACCAGTAAATTAGGGCGTATTGGCGGTAAAGCAATAGCGTTATATTTATCAACAACCGCTATAGCTATTAGCCTAGCAATTTTCATAGCGCTTATCATTGCCCCCGGTGAAGGGGTGAATATGACAACAAGCAGCAGTTTTACGGGTAGAGAAGCCCCCTCACTTGCACAAGTATTAATTCAAATGTTCCCCACCAACCCTTTTGCTTCATTTGCTCAAGGCAATATGTTACAAATTATTATTTTTGCCTTGCTTTTTGGTATTGCTATTGCGCTTTCGGGTAAAGCGGGTGAACGCATAGCTTTATTTTTTGAAGACTTAAGTATTGTTATTATGCGCTTAGTGACTATTTTGATGAATTTAGCGCCTTATGGCGTTTTTGCTTTACTTGCGACCTTATTCACTACGGTATCGTTAAACACCTTTGGTAATTTAGTTGTGTATTTCTTCGTTGTATTATTTGTATTACTGCTACACGCGCTTGTCACCTACCCTGTACTATTAAAGGCATTTACAGGTTTAAATCCATTAATATTTTTAAAGAAAATGCGCGATGCTGCAATTTTTGCTTTTTCTACTGCCAGCTCTAATGCCACTATTCCTGTAACCTTAGAAACGGCAACAAAAAAAATGGGGGTAAAAAACTCAATTGCCTCATTTACAGTACCACTTGGTGCAACGATAAATATGGATGGCACAGCAATAATGCAAGGGGTCGCTACCGTTTTCATCGCCCAAGTATTTAGCCAAGATTTAACTATGGCTGATTATTTAACCGTAGTACTTACCGCAACACTTGCCTCTATAGGTACTGCTGGTGTGCCTGGGGTTGGTTTAATTATGCTTGCTATGGTATTAGAGCAAGTCGGTTTACCTGTTGAGGGCATTGCATTAATTATTGGTGTAGATAGATTACTTGATATGACACGCACCTCGGTCAATGTCACTGGCGACAGCATGGTGAGTATTATTGTTGCGAACAGTGAACAACAATTTGATCATGATATGTATTTAGATGAAACCGCAGGTCACGCTATCGAAGAAATTGATTTTCATCATTTAAAAGATGATTAAGCACATAATAACTTCGTTATAATTACATCGCACTTTTATTTATACTTAACTATAGAGACAAAATAAAAGCGTTAACGTGAATACGTTAACGCCTTTATTTTATTCTGCTTTTTGCTTTATTCTAACCAGGGAAAATTCTATTGCGCTGTAATAATTTACCAATAAAACTCTCTGCCGATAAAGACGCGGCTTTAGAAAACTTTTCTGCTAAGCCCTTTTTCAATTCGTACTTAATCGCCACAACTTTGTGACTTTTCGCTTTCGCCTGTAAATAATCGTCACTGGTTTGAATGGTATCAACCAAGCCTAATTCGAGTGCGGTAGTACCAAACCAATGTTCACCCGTAGCAACTTTTGTAATATCAAGACTCGGTCGGTGTTCATTAACAAAGTTTTTAAACAATACATGTGTTTCTTCTAACTCTTCAACAAACTTAGCTTTACCTTTTTCAGTATTTTCACCGAACATAGTAACCGTGCGCTTAAATTCACCGGCAGTAAATTGCTCGAATTCTATATCATTTTTCTTCAATAATTTATTAAAATTAGGCACTTGAGCAATAACCCCAATAGAGCCCAAAATAGCAAACGGTGCCGCAATAATAGTGTTAGCAACACACGCCATCATATAACCACCACTGGCAGCAACTTTATCAACAGAAGCAGTTAACGGAATATTGTGCTGACGAAGCCTATCTAATTGCGATGAAGCTAAACCATATCCATGCACCATGCCACCACCACTTTCAAGACGTAAAAACACTTCATCTTCTTTGTTGGCTACCGATAAAATAGCGGATACTTCTTCACGTAACGAACTGACTTCTTTAGCATCAATACTGCCATTAAAATCTATAACAAAAACATGTGATTTACCTGAGTTACTGCTTTCGCCATCTTTTGTTGCCTTTTTTTCCGCTTTAGCTTTTTCTTTAGCTAGCTTTTTATCTTTTTTCTCTTTTTCTTTTAATTCATCTTTCGTTAATAAAGCATGAATTATATCTTCTTCTGTCTCTTCAAATTGCTCAGACAAATCGGTAATATCCAATTCACCTTTTTTATGCTGCTGTTTAATGGCCGCGCCAGCAATGGTAATAATAATAGCAATAACCGCCAGTACAAAAGTAACGGTTTTAGCTAAAAACAAACCATAATCATATAAAAATTCCAAAATTAACATCCTATTCTTTTAAATTGGCAGTAATTTACCATGTTATCTAAGCAGAAAAAATGTTTGCTTTGATTACATGAGCTGTTTAATGAATTTTTCCTATAAAAAAGCCCTCAGAAGAGGGCTTTATGTATCAGCTTAAACAACTACTGCTTAATAATCCCTTCATCGGTAATTAGAATTTCATGACCATCTTTAGCAATATAGTTAACCATTTGCAGCTGCATTTCTTGAAAAGCACGAAGTGCTATCTCTGCAGTAGGAGAGTCGCTCTGACCAGGGTTAATCAAAGAAGAGTGATGTCCTGCTGTAAAGCGAACCGCGCCAGAAACTTTATTATCAGGGTCTAAAACAGTTGCACTAACACCAGTTAAACCTAATAAAGCAATTAATGGCTCAGTACCCGCCACTGGTGACGTTGTCACAAAGTTAGGTAATACTTGATCGGGTAGGTTATCACCATTATCACCAACAACCTCTTGCAGCAATATAGGAGTATTCGTTGCCTTTAATAAAGCAGCAAAGTTCATTGGGTCGCCATCATCAAGCGCCATTTGGAATGCAGTAGCCGCTTGCACCATCAAGCTAGACAATGCTGCAGCATCTTCTGGTGATAAAGTTGTTTGGTAAACAGAATAAGTCTGAATCAAAAAACCTAAAAAATCAGCACCATCGGCAGGTGATAGTCCATCTTGGTTTTGTTCGGCAAAATAATTTTGAAAGCCTTCATCACCTCCATAGGCAAGTACCGATTGCAATAATGGTCCATAAGTATTTGAACCAATAATCGCACCAAAACCCATACCTTGCATTGGTACAGATAATGTTGCGGCTTGTACCTTAAACATGTCATTAACTTGCGTTGGCTGCCCAGCAACAGGTGAATTAGCCACAGCTAAAAATGGTGTGCCGCCAATAGAACCGAGTGAAATACCAGTAAAGTAGACTTTTGATTTATCAATATCAACGCCATTTAAAAAGTTAATACCAAAGCGTAAGCCTAATAAATCTGTAATAGCTTGCTTAGCATTAGCCGCTGTCGTGCTATAACTTTGCATATTAATATAATCTAACGGGTTAACCGAGGCATCAATATTATTTTTACCATCACCCGTTAAATCAAAACCACGTGAATTAAATAGTGGATAATCGATTGCTATTGAAGCGATACCAAAAATAGATAACATCGCCGTTGTCGTTAACATATCCTCTTTTTTAGAAGGAATGCCGTGTTGTAAAATAACGACAGGCCAACCATTTTCTGGCTGAACTAAAGGTGCTAAACCAAAAGCAGGACGAAGAGTATTCGCAACAGTAATGTCAGGCACTGTCATCTGAACATCAATATTTTGAAAATTATTAATTTTAGGGATCGGGTTATACTGCGTTAAATTACGCTCGGTATCTAAATTAACTAAAACTTGATTATCAGACGTACTGAAATCACGTAAACCAAAAGACATACAAATCGCATCATTTTGGCTGATTGGTTCGGCAGGGATCAGCTCAGGCTGGCTCGCGGCTAAAGCGGCTAATGCAACACCTGAATCACATAAAGCATTCATCCAAGTACTTAATGGCGCTAATGGGTTCTCCGCGCTAGGCTCATGTAAATAATAAGGTAAGCTGACACTACCTAGATAATAATTCGCAGCACTGTAAAGCCCTAAACTTTGTGCGTCATCAGGGTTAGTTGGATCAAGCACTTCTCCTTGAATCAACACGTCAGCAACTGATAACGTTGTATCTTGTACATTAATCACTGGTGTAGGCACTAGTGGCGTGGCAGTTAATCCTGTTAATAATAATTGTTTTGTTACATTCGTTACTACGCCAACTGATTGCGTAGTCATTGCCATAGTATAAATAATACTATCTTTTTCTACCCCCACGGCTGTTACTGCCCCCTCATAGCTATTAACCATACCTTGCAACACTAACTGACTTGCAGAGGCTAAAGGTTTAGTATTAATATCTTCACGCACAAACTCATAGGTAGTAGAACCAGCAACAGATTGACCATTACTGTCTTGAATATTATCAGTTAATACGACGACATAAGTCGTTTGAGCGGCTAATGGCATTAATGGTATAACGGCAACATTATTACCTGAAGCTTGAGCAATAAAGTCAACATCAAAAGTTAATTCGTTTACAACTTTACAGGCAAGGCCACGTGTTAGCTCAGTACAATCTGGGTCTGATGTGTTACCGCCCATTACCATTTCAAAAATACGTACCGAAGTAGGATTAGCCACACTGGTAGCATCTAATGTCGCACCAGAAGGAAAATCAATGGCTAAAGTAAAAGCAGTATTAGTTGACCAACCATCTAGGCGACTTAATGCCGTAGTGGGATCTGATATATTATTAGGATCTTCAACGGGAAGGTTTAACGTACCATCTTGAGAGTCACTAAATAGTAAATCATTCGGTACAGATAACACACTGTTTGCGGGATCAAAAATAACTCTTGAGGTCGCCANNAAAGGCGCACTATTGTCTATTGCTTCCTTTTGTACATCTTCAATTGTTTCATCATTACATGCGCTTAAACCAAGCGCACTGAACACAGCAATACTGATAACTAACTTTCTCATCTCATATTCCCCAATGCTAATTTTGTATTATTTGTTGAATTCTAGTATCCATATCAATTAATTTCGCTAATTTAGCCTTATAATTGTGATTTAAAAGGCTATTTACGCCCGCACAACACATTAGACCAGTTGAAGTTAACCTAAGACTTACTTATTTACTAGCTGTTTTTTCATTTCGCCAGCAATAACAAATAACATTTGCACTTAACTTTGCAAATATATACACATTTTATCTGCCTATCAGCCAAGTTTTTCTCGTCATTAAAAAATTCAAAGCGTAGAATAGCGCGGTAATGCTAACGATTTAACTAATTAGAAGACCCGAAAATGTTTGACTACTCAATTAAAGAAGCTAATTTAACCAATAAAACTATTTTAATAACCGGTGCAGGTGCAGGCATAGGTCGCAGCGCAGCAATAACTTACGCTAAACTTGGCGCTACAGTTATTTTACTCGGTAAAACAGTAAGTAAATTAGAAGCGGTTTATGACGAAATTATTACTTTAGGCTTACCGGAGCCCGCAATTATTCCGCTTGATTTAAAAGGCGCGACAAAACAAAACTACATTGATATGTCGTCTACTATAGCTAGTCAGTTTGGCAAGTTAGATGGCGCACTGTTAAATGCTTCAATATTAGGTGAGTTAACACCTTTTACGCAAATTCACGAACAAGTTTTTAATGATGTAATGAAAGTTAATGTCACTGCGCAATGTTTATTAGCACAAGCATTAATACCTACATTATTATTAGCACCTAAAGCTTCTTTAGTTTTTACTTCTTCTGGTGTTGGCTCACAAGGCAGAGCTTATTGGGGCCCTTATAGCATATCTAAATTTGCCACCGAAGGTATGATGCAAGTTATTGCCGATGAGTATGAAAATACTAATTTACGCACCAATGCGATAAACCCAGGAGCGACACAAACAAATATGCGCTCTTGTGCATTTCCTGCTGAAGATAAAGACAAGTTAGCCACGGCAGACGAGATCATGCCTTTATATGCTTATTTAATGAGTGATGATAGTGCTGATGTAAATGGTAAAACGCTAAAAGCGCAATAAGAATTTTCCTGGCTCATGATATTATCTTAGAAGACTATATTGAGAACATAGTATTAAAAGCAGAGCATTGAGAACAGTAAACTAAAACGCCATGCTGAATATTAAATATTCAGCATGGCGTTTATTGATTACCTACTAGCAAGCTAACGATTAATTTTTTCCTGAAAATTTAATTAACAAACCAACTGTTGTAAAAAAGCCTTAAAATCATCACCTAATTCATCATGACGCAGCGCATACTCAACATTAGCCTTCATATAACCTAACTTTGAGCCACAATCGTGTGACTTACCAGTCATATGAAATGCTTCTACGGTTTCAAGCTTCATCAAGCTAGCAATGGCATCGGTTAGCTGAATTTCATCACCTGCTCCCGGCGGAGTGAACTCAAGTAAATCCCAAATTTGTGCTGATAAAACATAACGCCCCACTACCGCTAAGTTCGATGGCGCTTCATCAATAGGTGGTTTTTCTACAACTGCGGTCATCGCTTTTGACTCACCCGCTTCTAGTTCATGCCCTGCGCAGTCCGCAACGCCATAATTACTCACCATCGCCATAGGTACTGGTTCAACCATAATTTGACTGAAACCAACCTCATTATAACGTGCTAACATCGCTGATAAGTTTTCTGTTTTTAAATTAGCAGTAGAATCATCTAAAATGACATCGGGTAAAACTACAACAAATGGTTCATTACCAATAATAGGGCGCGCTTTTAATACTGCATGCCCCAACCCTTTCGCCTCACCTTGGCGCACATGCATAATGGTAATACCTTTAGGACAAATAGCTTGAATTTCATCAAGTAATTGGCGCTTAACTCTATTTTCTAAGGTGGTTTCTAATTCAAATGATTTATCAAAGTGATTTTCAATCGCATTTTTAGAAGAATGAGTAACCAATACTATTTCAGTAATACCTGCTGCGACACATTCATCAACAATGTATTGAATCATAGGTTTATCAACAATGGGTAACATTTCTTTTGGAATAGCTTTGGTTGCAGGTAGCATGCGCGTGCCCAAGCCTGCAACAGGGATTACTGCTTTAGTTATTTTTGTCGTCATATTCATTATTTCTCTGGTTCAACATAAGCACTACAATTATATTATTTACGATTATACTGTAAACAAAACCTCTAAAAAATAGGCTAGTTACTTTAATCTATATTTATCAGTCGCTACCAAATAGATCTCTGGTATAAACTTTACCCACAACATCATCTAATTCATCAGCCATTCGATTTGAAACAATCACATCGGCCAAGTTTTTAAATTCAGCTAAATCATTAACAACACGAGAATGGAAAAATTCGTCTTGTTCAAGATTTGGCTCATAAATAATAACTTCAATTCCTTTAGCTTTAATGCGCTTCATAATACCTTGGATAGAAGAGGCTCTAAAATTATCTGAGCCCGTTTTCATAATTAAACGATAAACACCCACCACTGCTGGATTTTTTTTAATGATAGAGTCGGCAATAAAATCTTTTCGAGTAACATTAGCGTCAACTATAGCGCTAATTAAATTATTAGGAACATCCTTATAATTGGCTAATAACTGCTTGGTATCTTTTGGTAAACAATAACCACCATAACCAAAGGAAGGATTGTTATAATGCTCCCCAATTCGGGGATCCAAACCAACACCTTTAATAATATGTCTCGCATCTAAGCCATGCGTTTCAGCATAACTATCCAACTCATTAAAATAAGAAACACGCATAGCTAAATAGGTATTTGAAAAAAGTTTTACCGCTTCTGCTTCGGTTGAATCAGTAAATAAAACATCTACATCTTCCTTAATAGCACCTTGCTTTAATAAGTCAGCAAAAGTTGTGGCTCTTTCAGACTTCTCTCCAACAATAATTCGTGAAGGGTGCAAATTATCATAAAGTGCTTTACCTTCTCTTAAAAATTCAGGAGAGAAAAAAATATTATTACAATTAAATTTCTTTTTAATTTTTTCAGTGTAACCCACAGGTACAGTTGATTTAATGACCATGATTGCATCTGGATTAACTCCTAATACATCACTGATAACAGCTTCAACGGAAGAGGTATCAAAGTAATTATTCTCAGGATCATAATTTGTCGATGTGGCTATAATGACATATTTTGCATCTTTATAAGCCCAATCCTTATTTAATGTTGCAGTAAAATTTGATTTATAATCGGTTAAATATGACTGTATCTCATTATCCGCAATTGGTGATTGGCCATCATTAAGCTGCGATACTCGCTCTTCAATGATATCAACAGCGACAACTTCATTATGCTGTGCAAGAAGTAGTGCATTCGATAAACCGACGTATCCAGCACCAGCGATGGCAATTTTCATTCATAATGTCCAAATAAGTTTTTTTCGGAAATAAAAAATAGACTTCATGCTTATGTGCACTTGAATGATCCCTTTCAATTTTTCACACTTTTTGTCTAACCAGTAGTTCTTCATTCCCTAACATTTAGAGCTTCTTTCTAAATGTTAGGGAATAATGAATCTCAACTATCTTTATTTTTTCTTACGCTCAAAATTATGCTTTCTAGTTTTTTATAGTGTACAGAAATCAACCATATAAAAAAGAATGTACAAAACATTAAAATAAATTTATTGATAAATAATTCAATCGATTCCCTAACCATAAAAAAAGTAAAGGGTAACACTGTATATGAAAAAAGCACGATAAAAGCATTTTTGGAGTACAACAATTTTTCCATCACAACGGTAACCCATACCAATACAAAAAAACCAAGCGAAATACCGGCCCACCCACCCATAATATAAAGTCCACCTAACAATGTAGGCGATATGATATAAGTACCAGCCATTATCCCTAAAATACTTTCAGTAAAGAAAAAAGCATTAGTAACAGGGACAACTGGTTTTTCTGGCCATAAGGCTCGAGGAATTAGAGGGTTAAATTGAGCCATAATATGCTCAAACCCCTTAAATTCAGTGTCACCTTCATCAAAGAAAATATAGATTTTATTGAATGAATCATATGGTGATAAGCTATCGATCAAATAACGAAAAATCAAATCCAAAACATCGTCACTTAAGGCATTACCATACCTGACAAAAGCAAGATAGTTCATTAAAGTTATAAGAAAAACTGCTCCAAAAAAGATACTTTGCAATGGTATGAGTTTAAGTCTTTGAGCTATTATTATCACTCCTAGCAAGGCCGCAGCAAGAATATTTCGAGAGCCACCAAGAGTAAAATAAACAAGCATACCACCTATTATACTAATCATTAGTGCATAAAAAAGAGCAATCCTTGATACCTTACTTAATAGCGTTAAATATGCAACAGGAATAAAAAGGAAGAAAAATATTAAAAATATGCCATTACCAGCATTTGCTGTAAGTCGCTGTCCGTAATTACCTGCACTGAAACTTAACCCATTTAAAGCAATATAGCCAAAGATAGATAGTGTGAAAAATAGAGCTGACATGAAGATCAAACTCCGCGCTGAATCTTGAGAGTATACAGCTATAGGGGTATTAGTAATACTTCTTGTGAAATAACCTGTGCACAATACAAAAAAAATATAAAAAAGCGTTACTCCATATAATGGAGTTAACGCTATTTCATCGACAGGGAAATCATAATCAATAACTATCTGACCTACTAAACTTAGTGGAATCCAAGCAAATGATGTGAGATATAAAAAGCTACTCAGTAAAGTGACGAAACCGATCCGTTTATTTGATAAGTACCATGAGTAAATCAAAAAAAACGTACTTATTAAAAAAACAGATAAAAATTCTATCGGCATTTATCCGCGCTTCTCTTTTCTAACATATAAAAATATAGAAGTGAATACAGCCAATAAGCCACCAACAAAAGTTCCTGCAATGCATATAATAGCTCTTTTAGGTGAATCTTTGTTATCAGGAACAAAAGCTGATTGAATCACTTCAAGAGCGTAGTTATTTTTACTTTTAGTAAGCATTAAAACCTTTAACTGCTCTTCAATTAAGGTAAACAGCGCAACTCGTAAATCATTATAGGGTAATTCTTTTAGATAGTTGTTCAAAAACTCTAAGTTATCTGTTGATGCTTTGATATCTTTCTCTTTCATAAAATAATTAAAGTCATTAATGTAAAGAGTTAACCATTTTTTTGCCATATATGGGCTGTAAGAGTCAATAGTTAAAGTAAATAAACTTTTCTTTTTATCTAAAACCACTTTAAAAACATCTCTAAATTTTTCATAAGATTCATCATCACTTGGCTCTTTTGTTTGGTACGGTTCAACCTCTCTCACCCAAAGTTTTTTTTCAGTATCATAAATACTAGGGTCATATATAAGCGTATTCGTTTCTCTATCCCAGTTCTTAGCAGCAAATAAAACTACTTTAAGGTCATACTTATCAATGAAAGATAAGATAAAATCACGAGAACGAATTAACTCAACTAACTGAAACTTAGATTTTGCATCTCCACCACCAATATTAAGTCCTGCTATCGAAGCAAGGCCACCAAGTTGCCCAAGCATAGCGCCAAGACCACCACTACTATTATCATCTGTAGGGATTAAAACAGAAGTAGAGCGATAAACATTAGGCAATGATAGAGAGAAAAATACACTTGAGATGGCAAAAGTTAAGATAAAAAACATGTTCATTATTTTATGTCGCCACATAGATGAATATACTACTTCAAGCATTTTCATTTCATTTGATTTATATTCTTTAACCAAAACATTTTCCATAGGTAACAATACCTTCCTCTTTTATAAATAATAATTTATATTTTCAATTAAACTTTTTTTGATGAAAAAATTTACGTTTAAACTTCTAATTCAAGTAATTAAGTACTTTTCGACTAGCCAATTTATTTCTTATAACAAAACTAATACATGCAGCAAGAACAATAACATAAATAAATACTTGCTCTATCAGTACACCCATTATGACAGGCAAAGTAAATAAAGCGGTAACAATTAATACCGTTAAATTCATTTTTGCTACCTGCTGATCCGCACCTTGCAAACTTAAAAAGGTCAAACTAATGAAGCCAAATTGGGCACTAACTAAAATGGCACAAATACCTATAGGTACGGTCAAAAGGGTAAGAGTAAACTCAGGGTTTATAAAGTACAAATAAAGCATTGTACTAAATAAACCGCATAACGCACTGATCATTATTAATTTTTTATATCGTTTACTTAAAAGTTGAAATTCACTATTGATGACTCTCTTCTGTGCTAGGTTACGCATAATTTTATTAGCATAAGCTCTTGGAATTAACATAGAAATAGATATACAAGAAATAGTTAATGCAACAATAGAGACTACCTCGGGTTGGGCAATAGTTTTAATGGCCGTAGGGAGGATAAAAATTGCAAAAATACTCGCTGTGGTAGAAATAGAAATGTTTCTTAATCGACTAAAAGGAATCGGATTATTTTTAACATTCTCAACTTTTCTAGAGAGTATTATCATAATAAACAAACCGATGACACACGAAACAAAGTATATCTGATAAGGAATGTCACTTGTTATTTCAGTATATAAACTAACAAAATACGGCATCATAAGACAGAGTGATGAAATCACAATTTCAGCTAAAGCTAAAGGCACAAAATATTGTTGAGCGATATTTTTAAAGCGATATATATAGTAATAATGTAATACTGCTAACAAAGCTAAAGAATAGTACAACTCAGATATCCCCCCTAAATACCCCAAGCCCACAGTAATTAGTGCAGAGGTGATAAGGCCAATATTAGATTGTTTAATAACTCCGTAAAAAGAGTCTTCATATTTCGGCTTAAGTAAAAAAAAACCATAACTTTGTGAAAATGCGGTATTTAATAACATGATTAAAAAGAAATCACCGCTAAAAGAAGATGTTTCTGTTGCCCCAAAAAAGAATATACACGCAGAAAGTAAAATAACCCTAGAGGCACCAGGACCTCCTGTTGCAAGTAGCGGAATAACAAACTGCATAAACCAATGCCTGACGCCTTCAAAAGAAAGATCACCCGTTTGTAAATATTGCAGCCTTAATTTAGAGGCTATCTTAAAATGTTGAGAGATATATTGTCTAGATTTAAGGCCAAACAGGCCGTAACGTGTCGATTTCACAAAGCTCATAAAGCTAAAACCATCACCGTTAATTTTAGCCTTATAGAAGGTGAAATTTTCTTTATTTCTTTTAGACATTATAGCGCTATGTTTTTTCTCAAACATAGCAATAGCGTCTAATTTATTCTTCCTCGATGAGATTCGTTCAAAACTATGGTCATCATTAACGATATAAGAGGGTTTACCTAACCGATAAGCAGCACCAAACTTAGCAATCAACCTAACCCATAAATCATGGTCTTGTAATGCTGGAATAGTTTCATCAAACCCGTCTACAGCTAATACTCGTTGACGATTCACTAAAATTTGATTAGAACATTGGTTTAAATCAAAAGCATCAGATAAAGAGATCTCTCTATTTTCTGAAAAGAGTGCTTTTTTATGAACACCGTAGTCCCAATAGTAACCGCTGCAAACAAATGCATAGTTTTCATTATATATGCTGAGTAACTCAGTTAAACGTTCAGGTAAAAATATATCATCATCATCCAGCCCAGTCACTAGCTCAGTATCTAAGCTAGCAATAGCATCATTCCGTGATCGACAAGCACCCATTGCTTTTTCATGAGTGATAAAGCTAATTCGAGGATCGGTTAATGCTTCAAGGTACTCTTGAGTACCATCAGTAGAGCCATCATTCACAATCACAAGCTTAAAGTTTTGATAACTTTGAGCTTGAACTGATGCTACAGCTTTTTTCAATAATTCCACTCTATTGTGGCTTGGCATATAAATACCAATAACTTTATCGTACATCTGCTACTTCACGTGGTAATTTTGAAACATGATTTAGTTACTCTTTGTAACCCTAGTTATTTTATAAACTATTTTGAAAAACTAAATTTTCTTTGAAAAATATAAATAAACAAACTTAAGTAACCTGACTTGCCTAAAAATTCGTTTAGGCTCAGAAATCAAACGATAAAACCACTCTAGATTTAAGTTTATCCAAAACTGCGGCGCCCTTTTCACATTACCAACATAAACATCAAGACTCCCTCCCACCCCCATATAAAATGCGGCATAGCTTTGTTTGCAGTTTTTAATAAAAAGCTCTTGCTTTGGAGAACCTAAAGCAACGATAACAATATCGGCACCACTATCCGTTATATCTTTTATCACTTGCTGCTGATCAGAAAAATAACCATCACAAGTTCCCGCAATGGTTACCTGTGTTTCCGCCGTTAGTTTTTCCACACACTGTGTCATAACCTCAGGTTTGCTGCCTAATAAAAAAACTGATGTTTGCGTCTGTGCTGCCTTTTTAACAATTTCTAGCCATAAATCAGCACCAGCAATGCGAGCAAGTTTTTCTCCTGATTTTTTTTCCATGGTTTTTACAACGCCAATCCCATCAGCAAAAGGAATTGTCGCATCTAACAAAATTTTTTTTACCTGCTCAGACTCAAGGCTTTGCAGTATTTTTTCAGGGTTAATAGCAATGGCTACCCCCGGAATAATATCGTTATTTTTATCAAAAACAGCATCAAGGATATGGGCAATTGATTTAAATGGCTTTACGGGAATATTAGCAATGCTAATAGGTGTCAAATCAGAGGCACTCATTAATTTCCAACCTTAAGGTAAATATTTTTAATTTCTTTAGCCACGTAAGGTAAAGTAAACTTTTCACCACCTTGCTGAGCACTTTTGGATAACGCTGTATAATCCCCTTCTGTTACACCTGTTAATAAACCAACAAAATTACTAATTAAATCATCATCTTGATCAACAATAAAACCGTTTACATCATTAGTAATCTGACTCGAAGCGCCATCAGTTTTTGTTGCTAATACCGGCAACCCACAAGCTAGAGCCTCTGTGATAACAAGACCAAAAGATTCATTGTAGCTAAGATTAACTAACCACTTACTTTGATGGTACAAATCAACCAATTGAGCGGCGCTTCTAAAATGAAAATAATCAATATTTTTGCTTTCAGCTAACTCACTAACATCTTTCTCATGTGTACCTGCTCCAACAATGGCAAAAGAGCTTGAATCAGGCATTGCAGCAATCAACTTTATCAAACGATACGCGCCTTTATTTTTATCAAGCGTACCAACAAAGATAAAATTGTACTTTTTTACTGTGCTTTTTAATCCTGTATTGCTAGAGAAAATAGGTAACATACCTGCGCAAAGAATACTATGAGGTATATCTTGTTTAAAAAAATGATGTTTTAGTTTTTCGGTGACAAAAATGCTGTGATCAACAAACGAAAAGCACCAACGGTACCACCAACTAAATTTTTTATAATAATAAATATCATTGCCATGGAAAGTTGTCACTATTTTCACTTTAGGGTCCCGGAAAACCTTATAAGCAATAGCAAGTAAAATAGTTGGAAAAAAGAAGTGCACATGTAATACAGCATATTTTTTTCTAGAGAAAATATGCTGTTTGAAAAATGTAAATAAAAAACGGAAGTATCGCTTTAAAGAAGAATTGGCATTAATCGCTTGCTCGGACATTTCAAAATAACTTAGCTCTAAATCATTACCGGAAATAGCCTTTATTGCTAATAACTGACGTCGAACAAACTCACCCGAGGCTGGTGCAGCATCCGTTTGTCCCATATTTGTTAACAGTAGAATATCCAAGTAAATTCAAAAGCCAATATAAAGTAAAGTAATCCGCTTTTCTTACTGCCTAAAAGCGCTAACGTTAAAAAGAGAGCGCGTATTCTACCGTAAAGAGACAAAACTAGGAAACTATTAATTACCGTAAACCTCGCACCATTTGCAGCTTATATATTGTACAAGTAACATGAGTTATCTACTTCTTAGCTTTTCATTCGTTTTATATTACCTTTCAGGTACTCTTGAACATTTTAGCCCATTAACGCTAATACACCTTATTAATACATCAGGGCAATCGCATTAAAATATTTGTAGCACTTTAAGCAGATAATCATTATCCCAACCTGCCATTTGTCGCTTTATTTTGATGCCGACTTTATGTTCAGTTTCTGATTTGAGTAAGTTTAACGATATATGCCGTAATATGGCCATATTTTGATCTGCATACCCTTGGCGAATACGACACTGAACTTCATCAAATGCCATATCTAATGTCCAGTGTAAATTATTTTCGATCCCCTATGAGCACGTACGTAGTGAGCAAATTTTTCTGCATCATTATGATTAATACTGCTAATAAAATATCGAGTTTCTTCAGACCACTTTTTTGCATGAAGTGACTTCTCGCTCTTCTATTCTCCCATGACCAGAATCAATGGTTTTATGGGTATTTAATGCCTGAGACCAGCAGCTACAGAAGTACTTTACGCAAGCCAATAAAGACTTGTTTCAGCACATTAAAGAAGATTTCGACTGGTAAAAATATTAAACCTTCGCCGAGTCAAACTTATAACCAAACAGCTCAATATCTTTACGATAAAGCTGAGCAACAAAAGCTCGGCTGCTCTCATCATAGTACTCGCTATAATGTTTTTTTTGGCTTTTAGAAAAACGGAATACTTGCTTAAGCTTTTTAAGTTTATTGCTCTGAGATTTATTTTCATGAGGTAATGGTAAACTCTCACCGGTAATCAGGCGTGTTACTTCTGAAAAATCATCTGTTATGTTTTCAAACTTCCCGACAAAGTTGACTAATAACTTGCCCTTATTATCATACAAAAAATCAGTTTGAGGTATTATATGACGGTATAAATCCATACCATTGTTATAATTATCATCTGAATTTTCGGGAAAAAATTTAAACAAAAAATCATTAAACGAATAGGGATATTTTCTATACACATATTCAGAAACCAATCGGTCCCAAGGGTTGCGTACAAAAGCAAAACTAAACATACCTTTAAATTCACGAGCAGATACATAACCGAGTTTTACGTATTCTTGTGCCGTTAAATGAGCTAATCGTGGCGGACCAAACGCTGGATTCGAATTATGCTTTAATAACAAACTTTCACGTTGCTGCCAAGAAAGACCTAAACGTTGTAAAAAGACAGATTCAATACTTTGCCCGGCAACTTTAGGAATATGAACGAAAATACACTTATCAGCTTGGCAAATCATAACAGCTCTTTTTAACAGGTTTGAAAATTAGTTTATTAACAAAATAAAAACTAACGATATTTTTCGTCGATACTATAATACTTGTAACCCAAGCTGCTCCATATAAACCATAACTAGGTACAATCACCATTAACAACATAACATTGATTAGCGTAAGGATCAGTGTATTACGTCGGTGTGTTTTTTCAAAGCCAGTCATAACTAACATAGACACAACCGAGCCAGTAACCAAATTAAACCACTGGCCAACTGCCAGTATTTTTACAATAGGCACTATTTCTTGGTAACCTTCACCAAAATAAAGAGCGATGTAATCAATAGCCAAAAATAAGGCAATAATAATAAACGTCGCCAGCACTATTAATATATTCCGACTCTCTAATGCGAGTTGTTTGAAGTCATGTAATTGGTTATTAGCATAATATCTAGCATACATGGGTGCTGTTATAGCATTAATAGCAATTAATGGGTAACTAATAAGAAGTGCAATTTTCAAGGCCAGACTATAAATACCAACGTCAGCAAGAGGCACGTAACGAGCTAACACAAGAGTAGCCAACTGCTGGGTAATCAAAGCAGCCAAAGAAATGGCAAACAAAGAGCGGCTAGTAGATAAAAAGCTCGCTCGCTCAAAAGAACAATCGCTACCTGGCTTGGTCGTTTTTATTGACGCTAAGGTATTTGTTTGGGAAGGAGGGTTAACGTCTGGTTTTTTATTTAACAAATAAGTGATGACAAAACTAAGTGAGCAAGCTAACGCTCCTGCTATTGCATAGAGTTTCATTGCCGCAATAGCTGTTTTGGGCGGAAAAAAATGAGATAATAGCAGAGTAAAAGCTAAGGTGGTTATTCCTGTAAACAATACGCTTAAGTTGGCAAAACCCCGTCCTTTTAAATAACTGCTATTAATTGCCAACCAAGTTTGTGCCAACGTTAACAGGGCAATATATGGCATTAACTCACTCAATAATGCTTGATTAAAAACATTGTTGCTGATAGGTTGCGAAAACAACAATAGCAATACCAGCACTATGGTTGCGGTAATGCCTGAATAACCAATAATAAAAGCATAAAAGCTTTTTGTTGTATGTTTTGTTTCAAGTTGTGCCGCAGCATTGCTGCCATAACTAGCTAACGCGGTAAATTTTACTGTTGCTTGTTCAAAACCTTGCCTTGCAAAAGTAGAACTAAATAATAAACAGGTCATTGCCAGTGAAAATAAACCAAACTCAGTTACTGAAAGTTGTTTAGCCAAATAAAAATAAAAAGCAAAACCTAAAGCAGACGCGACTAATTTAAGTAACAGTACAATTGCACTTCGCAATATCAACTTCGATTTAGTGGTAAAGTCAACTAAGTCCCTAACTTGTTTCATAAATCGGTTCAACATAATCAAGTAACTGATAATCAAAGTGGTAAATCTCTTTAACCTTTTCGAGCGCTGATTCAGCCAACCTTGGCATAGCGCTTTGTTTACTTGGATTTTTCCAGGGAAGTTTTGTTG
Source organism: Colwellia sp. (assembly GCA_033852215.1). GTDB lineage: Bacteria > Pseudomonadota > Gammaproteobacteria > Enterobacterales > Alteromonadaceae > Colwellia. The sequence continues at coordinate 23,100 of JAWSUX010000104.1, forward strand.
GCAATGTTAATTTCATTGCTAAGTTATGCCAATCTTCAACCAAATTTTCATAAGTGAGTATGCTATCAATACTGCAATTAAGCTGTCGATCAAAAATATATAAATATTGCGGCAAGAACAATGGCTGTTGCATGACAAAATCATAGCAGAGCACATTATTGATAAAACCTTCAAAATCACTACAACGTTTGTCAATAGTCTGCTGCAACGTGACGTCCATAATAGATTGATTGCCCCCAGAAGCCGCATACTTATAAGCGGAATAGAGCCTATTAAATGGCTCTCGAATAATAGCGAATTTATGATATTGCTGATAAAAATAGTCATTCGCCTCATAGAAGTCATAATATTTAGCGTGCTTGCGACCACCAGTATCGTTAAATAAAGCTAAAACACTACTACCAGCATTTTTAGGAATATGAATAAAAATACACTTATGCTTATGCATGAACGGCTTATAAGGATAATTACTCAAAGGGACACGTTGTAATAAACGAGTACCAATTTGCTTTAAAGTTAACATATAAGGTTTAAGAAAATAAAGAAATTTACTGTCATAAAATTAAGTTTATCACAGTAAAGAAAAATGTTACTAGGAGAACCTAGCTCTAACGTATCAGACACTCAATCATCAGTTAACCTAAAAAACAACATCAGGATAGGCCTTGAGGACAGTGGCGAGTTGCTCATCGTTAGCCGTTTTATTTTCAGCCCATAAAGATTGTTCTTGGCTATTAGGGAGCAAGAGGTAATTCTGATAAGGCATAGGGTCATCAACTATTCTTGCACTCACGGTATTTTTTAAGGCCATGACCTTAAACCATATATCATCAGCATGTGGTGCTAATAACATAAACGCCTTTTCGTTCAGTACCTCGGCATCAAAACACTTTGCTGGGTACAGTACACCGCCAATACCCACAGGGAATATATCATTATCTTCTCTATGCTGACTGTCGTCATTACAAACATCAAACTGCCACTGCAGGTAAGGTTTTAGCCTACCTTGTTTATCTTTAGTGACCCTATGAGCTCGGTGACAAATAATATCATTTGGGTACTGCTGGTGAGTCACTAGCAATCGCTCTACATGATCATTTGGATAAATAACATCGTCATCAAAAGTGATAATAATGTCGTCAGGGTACTTTTTAAGCGAAGGTATTAGCTTTTTATAGGAGCGAATATCCGCACAAAAATCAATTTCGAGACCATATTGTTGCAGTGCTAATAATTCAATGGGTAGGTCATCTAAAGTAAATTCATCTTCTGCTAACCATAATACTATCTTGTCAATTTGAGCTGTTTGCAACAGAAGGCTTTGAATAGTGAAATGTACATTAACAACTCTTTCACCATAACTTGTCAGAGAGGTGATGACATTAGTATCATCACCCGTCTTAACTGCAGGTAAGAGCTTAGTATAATGAATAGAATTTAATATTGTACAGCTCAGCTGTTCAATAACATTGACTGCTAACATTGACTGTTTTTGAGTTGACGCCAACTGCTTGGTTAATATTATATTTTGATGAAAAACCCTAAACAAAGGAAATAAAGAGAGTTTTTTTAGCAAGGACTTAAGCAAACGCATAAAATTGTTATTTCTTATCGAAGTTAACCACCATAGTATTTACCTATTTTAACGTTAAGTCAGTTAAGTTTCCATGAGTTTTACATAACACTGTCTATTATAATTTTAAAAAGAGAATTTTGTTTTTTATAAAAAAACCTGCTCTAATAAGGCCATATAACGATTGAATTGCTGTTTTTTTTAAATACATCTTAAATATAAAAATAGCACCCGCACTAACTTCAAATAGGCTTACCCATGAGTGATATCTTATACAAAGCGCAAGACTTAATTAACAATAATAAAGCTAAAAAAGCACAAATCATCTTAAACAAACTCAATAGGAAATCTCCTTCATATGGTTCATTAGACCTTGAGGCCTATTGTTTTTTCCTAAGCGAAAAATTTGGGCTAGCAATTCCTCGTTATCAACAAGCGTTAAAATTTAATCCTCCAACTAACGACAAAAAAAATATTTTGCAAAACCTGGCTGCCTGTCAGCTGAAGTTAGATCAAAAACAATTAGCATTGAACACACTGCAAGAAGCACTGGTAATAGACAACTCCGTAAATAATGCAGAGTGTCGCATGAAAATAGGCCAAATCACTACAGAGTTAGGCCAACACGCATTAACGTTAGAATACCTACCAAAGTTATTAAATTTATCTCAATATGCCACCGAAGCTCTATTATTCCTGATTAATGCCAGCATATTGGTAGGTGACAACAATAAAACACAACTATATACAAATAAATTGCTAGCCGAATGCCCTTTTTATTCATCAGCAGAATCGGTCAATTTTTTATCTATGTTTATACAAAGAGACAATAGCAAATTAGCGAAGAAAATGATGGCGGTACTGGCACCAAAACACAGTCATGAGCAATGGTTTACTGACTTCAGCAAGGAATTTACAGAGAATAACTTAACGCACAACAACATACCGACCCCTCCAAATAAACGAGTGATTGGTAAAAACAAAAAGTTGATAACATTAGTCAATGCTCTACTCGCAGACAATGAGCAACAAGGTGCTGTTTTTCATGAGTCAGTGCGTATTTTTGAACAAGATGGCAACCTATCTATCAAAGCATTTATTGACAACCAAGATAATGAAAAATTACTAAACATTCCACTAAGCTGCATGCCTTTATTGAGCGATTACACTCTCGACCTAAACAGTAAAATGCACATTATTGCTACACCAATAATGAACATGAAAAACCCAACAGCAAACAACACCATGCAGTTACTGGTTAGCATATATAACCAAACTGATAAAATTAAAAGTTGGCAACAGACCTGCCCATTCATAGCCTTACAAACGCAACCTGAATTATTAGCGAAATTGGTTTCAGGGAAGAAGTACACTCAAAAAGTCACCAACTTTTTTCAATTGGCTTTGGATAAAAACAATAAAAAACTTACCCTCGATAGTTTTTTTGGCTCAAGAACCTTCACTTATACGAAAGAACTCCTAATAGAGGCAGGTATCAATATCAACGCGGCAAGCGAGCTTGGCCTACTTTCGATTATTGATTTTTTAAATCACAAGGTACATGCCACTAAATATCACACTGAATACGGTAGTTTACACGTCGCGGGTAAAGCCGTGGCAACTAACCAAGAATTATTTGTACATTATAATAATTTTGATCCGTTATTAACCTACCTTATTTATGGTTTTGTTGATACCAACGCTCCATGGTTATTTAACGTTCCTATGAAAATTACTTGTTCGAACGGGGTTAAAATTGACATTTTAGGCAATGCTGGACAAACAGATGCCAATAGTTATTCAAAATCGGGGGACTTTTTGGCTGAGTATTTACCCAATATTACCACCATAACTGCCACACATTACGGTGTAGATAAACTTGTTATCCCGAGTAAACAGCATAATAATTTATTACGAGAGGCTCTGACGGTATTAATAAAAAGTATTGACAAGGGTAATTATTTTAATACAGACCAGCAATTTAATGATGAGGTATTACTATTGGAGCAACAAATCATTAGTCAAAACTTAACATACTGGCGTGAACTAGAAACATTGAATAAAGATAAAAATACTGAAGTAGAATTACTGACTACAACGGCTAAACAACATATCAGTAACTATGCAAACGGTTTAGGTATTAGCTTGTTTTAACTTACTACATAGTAAAATAATATGAAAAAAATAAAAGTTAGGGGCGAGACATTGCGAGCTAAAAATTTATCTGCTGAGATTTTATTGAATTCGGCTGAGCAAGCGTTTAATGATGGCGATTACAAAAGAGCTTTTTCTTGTATAAATAAGTATAACAGGTCAAAAATAGAACCAAACTATCAAAGTTTGTTATTAGAAATAAAAATATTAAATGCTCTAGGAAAATATAATAAATCACTGATAGCTTTATCCTCAGCTATAAAGTTAGCTGTTGATAATAAAGATAAGAGAGACATCCATAACCTATTTGTTGATGCATATAATTATTTATACAATATAGAGAAAATGATCGACCATTTAGAGCAAAGTATTACTTATGATAGCGACATTTCAAATGCAGCTGCTCGCTTTCGTTTACTCAATCTCTATGTCGGACAAGAGAGGTTAACGCAGGCAAAAAAAATAGGAAACCGCCTATTATCATGGCAGGATTATTATAGTAAAACAGCGTTTTTATTGTTGAAAGTCTCTAAATTTAAAAAGGATAAAAATAGTGTTATAAAATATGCTAAATTACTAATTTCTCATGCAAGTTTTATATGTGATGAGGACAATTTAGAAATATTTAATAATCTAATTTCGGTTGACGCATTAAGTGAAGCAGCTCTTCTTGTCGAGGAGAGGCTTAACGCTCATAGTAGCTATAAGGGTTATAAAAATGCTAAAGCTATTATTTATTTAAAACAAGGAAAGATAAAAGAGGCAATAGCATTTTTTAGTAATGAAAAAGGTAATGACGACGTAAGTGCCGTATACTTTTATCAGGCACTCAAGCAGTATTATTTTAATATTAAGCAATTAAATACATTTTTAAATTTACAAGAAAAATTTACCGATGACTACTTTACCATGGAGTGCATTGAAGAATATGTATCTTTTGGTAAGCTTGATTTAGCAGTGTCTGCCCAACTTAATTTACAACACACTGACTTCTTAAAATGTACCGTAGATTACAATAAGCTCATTGCCTATTGGATCTTGGGCGACATTACTAAGTGCCGTTTGATATTAAACGATAATGTTGAATTCATTAAAAAGACAACAATAGAAAAATCATTACAAGTTCCTCAAGTATTTATGCGCTATATTAAAGCATTGATAGGGCAACATAAAAAAAGTCTATTACCCTCCACAGATGACAACACCGATAAGTTATACGTTATCGGAGAGTCACACTCTTTAGTATTGAATAATAAAACAATTTCTCTTGATAATTGTCATTATAAAACTGAAGTGAAATTTATTAAGGGAATAAAAATGCACCACTTATCAGATGGTGCAAACAATAAATACAAATATTACTTTCAAAAACATGTCAAAGGTATCGAAAAAAACGCTAATTTGTTTTTTATTGTAGGTGAAATAGATTGCCGTATAGAAGATGGAATATCAAAAGCAGCAAGAAACCTCAATAGTTCAATAGAGAATATTGTTAAAAATACGGTTAGCACTTATATTGCTTACCTTAAAGGGCTGCTATTAACTATTTGTCCAAAGCAAGTATTTATTCAAGGTGTCCCCGCACCGTTTATTCCTAAAAACACTTGGTTAGATATACCACGGCATATTCAAATAATTAAACAGGTGAATGAAGAATTAAGACAGGAAAGCCTTAAAAATAAATGGTTTTTTATCGACGTATACTGTGCAACCGTTGATATTAATGGTTGGAGTCATGGTAAATGGCACCTAGACTATTTTCACCTTAAACCATCGATATATGACAATATTTCGAAATGGTTGATACATAAATAAAAAAATTTTCTAAATGAGTAAGTGTTCTTTATCAATTAGACTAACAGACCATGCTGTTTAGCCATTAACAAGCTAAAATTAATTACCACTGTAATGTGGCACTAGTTAAACTTAACAGATAATCATAAATAATTATCTGTCAATATAGCGTATTAAATACCGCTAAATTCTTAAACTGTAAAATGAATTTTGACTATATTGCAAATCACCGAATTAACGTGTGACATAAAATTGATACATTGCTGTAAATGTATTAGTTAGTTTGTTTTCAATGCTGTGCCAATATTCTAATGTTTCACCCTCAGGACCTACGGGGTTTTCAACAATTAATTTTTTAAGTGGCTGATTGTTTGTCAGACTTACTCCCATAGATTTAAACTTTAAACCACTGCTTTGCAATAGACTTTTAATTTCAAGCAGATCAAACTCGAATTGCTGCGGATGTAGAATGAGATCGTATATGCCACTAAGCCCGAAAAAATCCCAGCATTGAAACCAGGGCTGCTGTTTAGATTTATCACTTAATTGCCCGCGCCATTTGATTACCCCCTCTTTGGTAACTTTAGTTTCTGCTAGGCTAGTCTCCTCAGTATGAAGAAAGGAGATTAAGTCACTTTTAATGCCCGCTAATTCTTGTCTTGCAAGTCTACTATATAATGCAATTAACATATAACCATCGGCTGTTAAAACACTTTCTAATGCGTTCAAACCATGTTGAGGTGACGCCATATGATGCAGTACCCCAGTACAAACTATATAGTCAAATTGTAAATTTAAAACGGCAATATCTAAAATATCCAATAATATAAATTCAATATTGGTCACATTATATTTGTTTGCCATTAACCTAGCATATGAAAGACTGACATGGCTTATATCAATTGCTGTGACATTGAGTTCGGGGCAGCCTTTAGCAAATTCAATAGCTTGCTTACCTGTACCACAACCCGCTATCAGTATTTTACTCGTTGAATTAACCGACTTACCAATGCTGTGTAGACATTCCTGAGCATTTAAGGCTTCAGTATTCATAACATGCCATTTAGGGTATGGATTCTCAGCATAAAACGACTGAACCAGCCTTGAAGTATCCCTTTTTATTACACCTTCTTCATCAATCTGAGTCATTACTTCAGAGTAAAAAGCTAAAGCTAAGTTTAGGTTTTCTAAGTCACTAAATTTAATTAAGTCTTTATTAACATAGCCGATACGCAATGCATCGGCAAATTGTATATAACAAAGTGTTAATACTAATTCTTCTATTGACCGTTTATTTTCTTCATCAATAAAATCAGCCAAACTGAGATTTAATATCCCTAGTTTTTCAGCTTCACTGTCAGTAGGACCATATAGACCGTCATTAAGAAGGGTCAAGCAAGCAAGTGAGGCTAAAAAAGGTAAGTAAGGCGTAATACTTTCACCTTGAGATAATTTGTTAATAATCGTTGCACGAGCCAATAAAATTATATCCTCGATAAAATAATTAGCGACAAGGTGTTGTTCAATAATCATGTGAAAGAGTGGATCTTTGATCAGTTGGTCAAAAACATCATTAAAGACCGGTTTGCACTGCTTTTGCGAAAATATATCATTATATTTACCCTCTAATTGAACAATTAACAAAGGATAAACCCTGCTTGTAAGTGTTGGCTGTTTATAAGCAGTTTTTAAGGGCTGGATTAGTACCTCAACAAATAATTGCAATCGACTTTCTTCAACGATATCTATCAACAAACTGAGATCAATAACTTGGTTCCGGCCATGACTAAGCGCATTTAATGCATTTATTATTGCTTTTTCCCAGCAATTTAATTTAGCCAAGCACTGCGCAGCGCCTCTAAAAGCTTCGACAGAATTAGGCTTAATCAAAAGCACAAATTCGAAGGCAGTTAACGCCTTTTTATACTGTCCATTTGCAAGTAGTTTTTGACTGCTTTTTAAATAATCTTCTGGCATAAGAGTCCTTAACGGTTAAATAACCTTCGTATATATTCATACCACCTAGGTCATTTTAGAGAGACATTTTACACGCTTAACATTTATTATAAAATAAAATATTTTAACGTATGGCCAGCAAAACATACCAATAATCATAACAGTGTAATTATAAACATAGAAAATAGCATTCGTTACACATTAAATTTAGGCAATAAAAAAGCGAGCCTAAGCTCGCTTTTGACTAACTGAGATAACTAATTATGAAAGTAACATAATTAACTACTCAAACTAATAAATTAGTTTACGTTAGTTTTGCTCGTAAGTAAGTGAATACGATCAGAGTTTTCAGTTGTTACTTTAGCGCCTGCGTAGATGAATACATCTTTAGAAGGAACGTTAGTAACGAATTCTAAAGCAACTTTAAAACCAGTAGCAGTAGCATCATAACCTTCGCCTTTAAGAGCGTCAGTTACTGGTGTAAGTAAGTTATGTACACCAGGAGCAAGATTAGCCATGTTAGCAGCAGTTAAGTTTCTCCATGCTGAATCAACACCTTCAACCATGTAACGAACAGTAAGGTCACCCGTTTGTGTGCCTTTGTTTGTATGACGAATAATTGGTTGAGTATTAGGACCAAACGGAGCGTAAGGAACAACGACTACAGAACCATTTAACTGCCATGCACCAGCATTAACTGCTGCTGTTGAAGGCATGTTAACCGCTGTATTACCTATTGACTTGTCAGAGATAGTATCAACTTTAGCAGTAAAACTTTGTACTGCGATTTCCGGGTTGTCACCTTTTCCAGCATCAAAACCTGGAACGTTAAATGTAAAGGTGTTAACTAAATCTTTAGCGCCCGTAACTGTAGATACTACAGTTAGCTCAGTGTTAGTAGCATTAAGTGCTAATGATTTAATCGCATCATCACCAATGCTATGTACAATAACTTTCCCTGCAATCAATTCAGCAGAAGATAACTTGCCATCTTTGTTAGCATCAATACTAGGTGCATATGCCCAAGAAAAATCACCAGTAATTACTGTAGTAGTTTCAGAAGGAACTAATAAGTTAGTAGCTGGGTTCAACGTTGATGTCAATGTAAGCGCATCAACAGTACCAAGAGCAAACTGTTGACGGTCTTTACCTACATCGATATCAGCATTTAACATCGTAGTTACTTCAGTAGTATACTGTGGCAACAAAGTTGTAAATGTAGTTGCTGCTGATGGATCATATTCAGTACCTGACGTATTCGTACCTTTAGACGCCAACGTTACCGAAGTTGAAGCAGCTAACCCTGTAGAATCTAGGAAAATTTTACTTAACTTAAGAACGGCACCACCACGAACATAGTCACTAGCAGGCGTTGTAGATTTAACAGTAAAACGTACTTGATTAGCAGAAATATCTAAAATATCAAACGTTACACCACCAGCAGCGGCTTGGTTAATACCACCAGTAACATCGGCAGTACTATCGGCATCACCAGCAACACCGAAATCAACAGTAATAACTGGTGCAACAGTTTTAGTTAAATCAATTTTACCACCAGCAAAATCAAACGTTAACGTATCTTCTGCTTTATAACCACCGATACCGGCAATTACGATAGGTTTAAGTTCTAGTTCAGTCGCTTGAGTGTACTCAAGACCGTCTTTAGCTGCTGTTGTAGAGAAAGTTTCATTTACAAAAGCAGTACAAGCGTTAGCAGCTGTACTATATACTTTAGTTGAAGACAAACCAGAACCAGCTAAAAACAAAGCGGTATCAGTCGCAAGACCAGCAGCAGCTGTAGCATGAGCAGCTGTTCCGTCTATTTTAGTTAATGTAGTACCGTAATAAGCAGCAAGTGCTAAACAGTTATCGTTAACACCGCCATTAAAGGCATTATCCGTACCTAGTGCAGTACCCGCTTTACCGGCTGTGCCGATTGCTGCTTGTTGTAAAACGGCAGTAGTTGCTGTAGCAGTTGTTTTAACAGTTGCCGCATTTGATGCAATAGAAACACCTGCAATAGCAAGTGTTAAAAGAGTTTTTTTAAACATTTTTATATCCTTTGTTTCATGAAACCGAGCATGCATCTTGCATACTCGACAATTTACGTTTTAATTTTGTTAATTGCTACAATGACATTCTAGCAATTAACTAAGTCAACACTTAGGCCGTCGCCTAAGCGACTTCTAACGGTGATCAATTTTACGTATTGTTTTGTTGTTGTCAACCATCGAAAGCCCTTATTTGAACAAAAAGACTAAAGCGATTAATTTTTAAACAAACCAGTACCTTCCAAATTTAATCGCACTAACCGTATACGATAAAATCAATATGTTCAAGTTTAAACGAACCAAATAGACAGATAAACATCATTTTTTTGCTTTCATGCACAAAAAATGTCTTTCCATGGTAACTATTCAGAATCAACGAACTATTAAATATACATTTTATAGGGATTTTAAAGTATTAATTCAGCCCTATTCAGCATAACAAAATATCAATTATTTAAAATCACCCCGTAGTTCATTACTTTTTATTTGTTATCGTTAATTCCGTTAGGGTATTATCAAATAAAGTGATTAGGTCACCCCACTCATCCGCAGACTCAATCACTCGTGGCGTGATCATAATTACTAACTCGGTTTTATCACCACTTTGTGTTTCTGCACCAAATAAACTGCCAATAATAGGCAGATCTGAAAAAAATGGTACGCGAGAATCCTTGGTACTTTGGTTTTCGCTGATTAAGCCCCCTAAAATTATAGTTTGACCACTTTCAGCAATCACTTCCGTGTCAATGGTACGTTCGAATACACTTGGGTTACCTGCTAAGGTAGAGCCAGTTTCTAACTGATTAGATATCTTTTGACTAATCTCCATTAAAACAACGCCTTGGGCATTTACTGTCGGCGTTACTGATAAATCAACCCCTGTTTTACGGTAAATAATTTTAGTGGTCTGTTTCTCACCATTAATGGGGTCTTGACTTGTTTCGCCAACAATAGGAATGTCTGTGCCGACACTAATACTGGCATTAACACCATCCCTTACCACCAAAGATGGACGTGATAGTATATTAACCAATGAGTTGGTTTGCAGTAAGTTTACCGCTATTTGGCCATTAGCTCCTTTTAATAGGTAAGACAAACCGCCAAAGCCTTCCCCCATAAAAGCACCATTCGTTGAAAAGCCATAATTACCATTATTAAAAGCAAACTCAACGCCTTGTTTAAATTCGTCTGTTAATGAGACTTCGGCAATGATCACTTCCAGCATAATTTGCTTAGGTAATATATCTAATCGTTTAATCAAGGGTAGTATTTGCTGATACTTTTCTGCGGTAGTAAAAAAAATAACCAAATTAGAGCGTTCATCAATAACTAATTTAATATCATCCCCACTGGCAGAGCGCGCGCCACGCGAGCGTCTGCTATTACCCGCTTTATTTTCCGCCGCTGCAGAAGTGTTATTACCAAGCGCACCAACTTCGCCAATAAGTGCCTCTAAGCTTTCACCCATGTCCAATGCCCTAGAGTATTGCGGCGTATAGATAAAATATTGCTTTTCTGCCATTTTTACAGGTTTATCTATTTGTTTTGCCCAGTAAACGGCTCTTTCTATCACCGACTTTTTACTGGCAAAGAAAATTATTTTACCTTGTTTATCTAAATTAACCGCACTAATTGTACTGCTTGTTTCGTTAGCTTTACCTAATTTTATGCCTTCTTGTTTTAATACTTCGGTTAATTTTTTTAATAACTGCGCACCATCAACAAATGTTGATTTAAACATGCCAATATGACGATTTGAAATCTGAGGACGATCAAAAAGTTCAATTAACTCAAGTGCACGTATTATCTCATTACGTTTACCAAAAACATTAATACTGTTTCGCGCGGGGTCTGATGATGACTTAACACCAATCATTTGTCGCAAGGTATTGCTCATAGATATAATCATACCGTATTCAAACGGCACCATTTGCACTATATTCCCCGTTGTTGTCGGTACATCATCAATCGAGTTACCGTAACCGTAGGTTAAGTTACTTTGACCTGTATTATCACTTTTATGAACATAAAAAATATTATCATTAAAACGTATGGTATAACCACGTTCAACCAACAATTCATCCACCAATAAAAATAATTTTCGCTCGGTAATCGCTTGCTGAATATTTAAAGTAACCGTTTCGTCGCTATTTTTAATATCGTCAGACAATATATAACTTATTTTAAGTTGCTCACCTAACATTTGATGTAAGAAGTCAGCTAAAGTTAAGGAGTCCGCCGTGAGAGTATATTCTTTACTTTCACTGAACTTATTGACAATATCATCGGTTACTTTGGCGCGCTGTTGCTCAACCTTAAAAGCATCAATATATTCGATACTTTCAACCTTCGCTTGCTGTCTGGTCGTTGGTTTTATTTTTACACCATTTTTATTTTTATTATCTACATCAGTTGTTGCCAGCACACTGCCGAGATAGGATTTTTCCGGTTTAAATGGACTTTCAGGGGTACTTTTACAAGCATTTAAAACAAAAAGGCTTAACAAAGTAACGGTGAGTGCTTGCGCATTATTCATGGATTAACCTTTTTAATTTACTGCTGGTTCATTCTTAATTACTTTAAACATGGTCAAAGTAATAATTTGTTTTTGTGTATCGCGGTTTAATGACAACTGCACCTGCGTACTATTTAGTATTATCATCTCATAACCAAAAACTAACTTATTGCTATAAAATCGCTCTAACTTAGTTTCTGCTGTTTTGACATTAGTTACCTGAATTAAAGCCGTGCGTTTATCCGTGCTTTTATCTTGAACAATGCCCTTCAATACTAATCTATTATCATTAATAAAGACTTCCGAGAGTAAACCTGCCTGTCTTGCTTGTTCTGCTTCGGTCAACCCTTGGGGTATCACTTTGTCTTCGGCACTGTCTGATTTGATAATATAAGGCTGAAATAGTGAAACAATATAATTATATTGATCAACATCGAGTTTACGAGAGACAAAATCGGTAAAAGTATAATCTGATTGCGTTATTTTATGCTTGCGCTCGTCCTTAATAAAACGTGTTGAAAAGTCGCTAACCAGCCAAAAAAGAGCGAAAACCAAACCAACCATAACCGCAGGTTGAGATAATATACTTCTTATATTGTCTATACGCATTATGTTGTTACCTCCACCTGCTCGGTTGTTGTCAGCATTTCATTTACGTTCATATAAAATGTTCGTCTTAGCCTTATGGTTAAACGGCCAATTTGCCCAGGATATTTCCGAGCAAAGGTAGCGTTAAACTCGGCAATTTCTGAGTACTTATCTGCCGCGTTGATGGATAACAGATAATTGATTACTTCTGTGCCTTGTCCGGTAAAACTATAACTAACGCTATATTGTGTTAGCGGGGCAACTGGATTATCAATCGTAGTCTTCCAACCAATGTTATTCATTTTTAAATTAAATGCTTTCACTTCTGCTTCGATCAACTTTTGTTGCTGCCTTTTGAATTTTTCTCCGTCTTGCTTGGCATAAAAGTCGTTAGACAAATTTACTAATTGCTGCTCTAAGACATTTTTCCAATTAGATATCTCTTCCTTGCCTTGCATTAGAACATCAATTTTGGCGATTTTCCTTTCTAACAGCGCTAGTCGACTTTGCTTTTCATTTTGCCAATCAATTATCGGTATAAATAGAAACTTTATAATAATCAATATTGCAATAAGACTAAGTGCTAATGCATGTTTCTTTAATTCATTCACTTGTAGTCTCCTCTACCTCTTTATGTAAAAAAAGCGTATCTTTTAGTTGAATACTTAAATAGAAACTATCTTGGTTGCGATCTTTCCTGACCGGCGCTTCAAATTTTGTATGGGCAACATTTGGGTTTTGCGCGATGGTTTCTAATAATTCAGAAGCATTGGGGGTTCGCCCCCGAATAAAGAATCTTTTTTCTTTTAATTGCACCGTTCTAATAGTGGATAACTTGAACGTTGGTGCAATAATCTGCCACAAACCAGCAGTATTTTGCTTATCTTGCCAGAACAAAACCAGTTGTTGATAATATTCAAATTGATCATCAAGTTGGCTCTGTAATGACAAAAGTTCAGTCACTTCATCACTTTGCTGAGTAAGTTCACTCTCTAACCAAGTAGACTTAGTAAAAAGGTATGCGCTTGTTAAAATTAAATACAATGAAATAATTGCCAAGCTTGGTGCAATTAACTGCAACGCAATCACTTTGATATTTTTCGGCTCAGGTTTACGCACAAAAGCTAACGTCTTATTTATTGCTAACTTACTGAGATTAGCAGCGAGTCTGTTTGCTTTATCTTGGTAAGGTAAAGTAACTTGTTTCTGTACCGCTATACCTGCAGACATTGCAAAATTTTTCGCGTTGTTGATCAAACCAAAACATTTTGCTGAATGTACAAGTCCATCAAAAGCAGTAACAAAAGTTTCCTGATTTTTTTTATTAACAACAGTTACTATATCGCCATTATCACAGCTTTGCGCAATAAGTAATGTTTCAGGTAATATAATTAAAGCTTCGGGAAATAGTTCTGATATTGTTGAATTGAATTGCCAACTGTTAACCTGACTTTGATTGTCACCCTGTTTTTGAATAACCGCAATCTCTTGCTTTGATAATTGTAACTTAAGTAACTTGTTGAGTTCTTTTCTGTTGTCCAGTGGAAAACACAGCTGTTTTTCTTTATAAAAATCTGCTGAAACGATAACAAATTTAGCCTTAAAATCCGCTTTCGCTTTGACTAAATTAAGACCGCCGTTATTCGGTGAAAATTGATATAATTCACCATCGAAGTAGCCTGCATACTTACAAAGAAACTTTGCTAAAATTGAATTGCTTTTAATAATTATCTCTTGATTTTCAACTGTCATATTAATTTCTATTGAGAAGAATATTTATTGGGTTAATCACTTTTTGTGCGTACGGTGCCAACGATAAAACTTGATTTTTAGTGACCACTGCATCGTTTATTGTCGCTTGGTAGGTAATAGCTAACACATTAGATGGATAAAAGCGCATATCATCGTCTTCTGTTATACCTGTAGCTTCAATAAAGCTTGATCTAGTTAACAATTTAGCATGTCGAAGTTTTTCGACACGCATTGCTGCATCAGGACTACTTAATGCGGCAATAAATTCAAGAGATGCTGTCATCGGATTAAAGTCACCAAAGAAGAAAATTGCTGTATTTTGAAAAAGTAAGCTACTCTCTTTTTCAGACAAGTTAAATATATGGTTAAGTTCACTTATATCGGGAATATAACCGTTCCGAGGTGATTGAAACTTTGCCGCACTCTCTCTACCGTAAGCGCGGGTGATATTATCAGTATCTTGCCAATCTAACAAGCGGTCTAATATCTCTACACTACGCTGTGTACTCACACCATTTCTTTGTAATAGTGATAAAAAACGACCTTGATGAATAACATGTAAATTAATTAAAGCGGCCTGATCTTGTATTGTAACCGTAACCTGTTCATTTAGTGGAAATGACTCACCATAAAAATTCCATTTTTTTACTAGCAAACTTTCTTCTGTAGTTCCACCGGGAAATTTCTTTTCAGTTAACAAAGCAAAAACTAATTCAACCTGCGCTGAGTGTACAGTCACCTCAGCCAAAGTTCGATCTTGTGACCAAGTTGCCATTTTCACCTGCTGCCTTGATGTTTGCGTTACATAGAGTGCAAATACCGATAAAATAGCCGTTATTAACAGAATTTGTATTAAAGCGATACCTTGAATATTTTTAATCATTATTAGGCTACTAATCTATATCATAATAAGGGGACAAATATCGTAAGGTCTTTCTATTAAAATCAGCTGAAAACATCATTTTTTTATCACCTTTTTTTATAACGACAGCCATTTGAATTGGTAACAATTGATTATCAATGCCCGAAAATTTATCTCTCCACGTAGCTGGCTTTAAGTTTTCAGCTATTTCAGCGTATTCCATATAACTATCCCAACCTAAATAGTTAAAACTCACCTCATCCAGATCTTCCAATAAAACAATACGGTGTTCAAATTCTATCGATTGTTGCGTCGTTAATAACAATATATTTTCACTACTGATAGCTTGATAAATCAAATCAAAACGACCATTTTCTTTTTCTAATGCAGTTAACTTAAAAATTTCTGGATAATTTTTTGAAAATAAACCTGCACCTGTTATCGCTAACAAACTTTGCTCAAAACCAATAAAGAAAAACGCAGGTTTGGTATAACTTAACTTTTTATCCATAACCACGTACGGCTGAACACCAAGTAAAATATCGTTTATTAAATTAAAATGTTTAACCGCTTTAGCGGATTGCTCAAACTGACCTAAATCTTTTTGCCAGCGACCGGCTAACATTTGGTAACTGTATGTACCGGTAAATAGTAAAGCGCTCAATATAGAAACAGCAATTAACAATTCTATTAAGGTAAAGCCTGATGGTTTATTTATCATTCCAGCTCAACTCGTTATATTGGTAACTCTTACGGGCAACTTTATAGCTTACTATTAAATCAACTTGCCACAGTTTGTACTTATTTGGACTACTAAGCATATTTCCATTATCAGGGTCATAAACATCGGGTGGTGCTTTAAATGCAATTTGTGCAGCGCTCCAATTATAGTTAACCCCCCAAGCTAGCTCTTTACCTGATAACTCTGTTAATTCGCTATTACCTTGCGCTCTTATATCTTGACGAATATTATTGAGTACCATGGGTATAACTCCCGATATAGTCACATGAGCATTAGCTTTTTCAGCAGATAAGTATGCACCTTTATAAATAACTGATACTGTTGCGATCGAGGTAAAAAGAATAACTGTGGCGACTAAAATTTCAATTAAAGTAAAGCCTGATTGAATGTGCTTGTTATAGATGTTTTTTGAGCGTTTAGATGAAGTCATATTGTTATAAGATAGCTTCTTCATGGTTGATCCATTTTTTTAAATCTAGCACTAACGGTTTACCTCGATAACTTCCTTCGGCCTTAGTTGGTGAAACAAAGCCTTTATTATTAAAAACAAGCTGCTGTGGCTGAAAAAATAGATACTCAAAGCTTTGTTTCTTAATTAATTTCGCGTTTTTTGTAGTAAATAGTTGCACTTCTTTACCATTCAATTTTAATGTTAATTCTTGCCCGCCAATATAGGCACGATAACTAACTTGCTTTAGCCAGTTATTAACTGACATCAATTCACTTTTTGCTTCAGCTTTTTCTAAGTTCTGTATAGCTAGCGGCCCTACTAAACCCATTAACAGAGCTACAATCGACATAACGATCATGATTTCTATTAAGGTAAAGCCATTTTTTTTAATATGATGAGTCATAAGTTAGTTGGAGAGGCAAAGCCTTACAGCCCTATCTCATTAATAGATACCATACTAAGCAGCATCACTACTACCACACCACCAACAAAGCCGCCCATAAACAAAATCATTAAGGGTTCAAGTAAGGTGGTCATGCGTTCAGTCCAACTTTCAAACTCTTGTCGTGAACGGTTGGCGATTTCATCAAAAACACGTTCTAAGTTTCCTGACTCTTCACCTACTTCTAATAGAGAGATAAAAAAGTCAGGATAAAGCGAGGTTTGCTTTAAAGCAGGAGTTAATGCACTACCTGCTTTTACTTTATTTTTAGCGATATCCATTTCGCGTCTTAAACTTTGATTTTTGATATTACCTGCAGATAACCCCAACGCTTTGTCTATTGGTACGCCAGCTTTAACCATCATAGCAAGACCACTATTAAACCGAATACGTTCAACTGTTTTAACAGCATGACCAATGACAGGTAATTTTAAACTGATATTTTGCCACCACTGCACAAAAGCAGGCTGTTGACTGGCTTTAATTAAACCCACAATTGAGAGGATAATAGCTAAAACTAAAAAACCTTGATAATTTATCATCCATTCACTGGTGCTAAGCATGGCACTGGTGTACCAAGGCAGGTCGGCAACATCGTTAAACATTGATGACATTTTTGGAATGATAAAGTTGAAAATAAAGAAAACACTTAAAATGCAGACAAAAAATATTACTAACGGATAAGCCAGTGAACTAATTATTTTCCGTTGTAATTCTCGTTTAAATTTTAAATCTTTAGCCAAATCAGCAAAAATTTCACTTAGGTTACCCGAGGCTTCACCCAATTCAATTAAGTTACAGTAAAGATTATCAAAAACATCATCATGCTCACGAAAAGCTTCGGACAAACTTCCGCCTTTTTTGATGTGATTGCTTATATCGTTCAGTAACTTAGCTAAAGCAGGCTTTGCTTTAGTGCGCTTGATAATATCGATACCTTTATCTATGCGTACCCCTGATTCAAGCAATAAGCTAAGCTCCGCAGTTAAAAACTCTAAATCACTTAAAGAAACTTTTTGACTAAAGGAGAAAACGCTATTACCTGCCGCTTTCAACTCTTTAATTTCACTCGGTAATAAACCCTGCTTTTTTAGTTCAGCTAGTGCAATAACTTGATCACTAGCTTCTATTTGACCATCAGTTTTTGCGCCTGAGCTATCGTAGGCTTTATAAAGATAAGTTGTCATTAGCCTGCTATCCGAACCACTTCTTCAATGGTGGTTAAGCCTAAAATAGCTTTATAAAGACCATCTTCCAATAACGTTCTTCGTTTCAAGCTATGATTATGTAATTTAGCTTTCGGAATGAAATCAGAGTCTTTTGGCATGGCTTTAATCTCGTTATCACAACGTAAATATTCTACAACCGCCATTCTACCTTTATAACCTGACTTACCGCACTTTTCACAACCTGCACCTTTTGTCAGCTTTATCTCAGCGATATTAAATTTATCAGCTAAGCTCTGTAGATGATATTTTTCAATTAATTGTGCTGAATCTTCAGCTGGCTGTGCGCAATGTTCACAGATTTTTCGAGCCAAACGTTGTGCAACAATAGAGACTAATGCGGCATTAAGTAAAAACTCTTCTACACCTAAATCAAGCAAACGTGTATAAGCGCTGGCAGCATCATTAGTATGCACTGTTGAAAAAACTAAGTGACCTGTTAACGCTGACTGTAAGGCAATTTGAGCCGTTTCTTTATCACGAATTTCACCTAGCATGATTATGTCAGGATCTTGTCGAACAATTGAGCGTAAACCAGCAGAAAAGTTAAAACCGATATCACTGTTAACTTGTACTTGATTGATACCATCAAGTTGGTACTCAACCGGATCTTCTAGCGTGATAATTTTGACATCATCATTATTTAGTGCATTTAAAAAAGTATAAAGCGTGGTAGTTTTACCAGAGCCTGTTGGACCCGTTAATAAGACGACACCTGAAGTGGTTTTAATATCTTCACGAATTAAGGCTTCAATATCACTCGACAAACCCAATACCGACATATCGTATTGCACGTTATCTTTGCGTAAAAAACGTAATACCATCGATTCGCCATCATTAAGCGGTAAAGCTGAAACACGAATATCTAACTCTTGATTCGCTATTTTCATTTCTATTTTACCGTCTTGCGGTCGACGTTTTTCCGCAATATCCATGCCTGATAATATTTTAAGACGGGTAACGAGAGGCAATTGCATGCGTGGCGCTAAGACTTCTGCTTCATGTAAAACACCATCAACACGAAAACGAGCGCGATAACGCCCTTGATATGGCTCAAGGTGCATATCGGATGCGCCTTGACGAAGGGCTCGAGTAATTAAAGAGTTAAGTAGGTTAACCGTTGGCGCTTCGCTGGCTAGTTCACGTAAACGTTCTTCTTCATCACCAACCAGCTCATGTTCTTCTACATTACCATTGTTTTGTTCGAACTTTGCCGTTAATGCTTGAATATCAGACTCTTCAGCTAGAAAAACCGTCGGCTGAATATCTTGTTGAGATAACCACTCGTTAACCGTTAAATCAAGTGGAAAACGACAAGCAAACTGCCAGTTTTTTCCATCTACAGCTAAAGGAACCCATTGATTCGCTAATAATAGCGATAATGCTTCATCATCAACTTGAGGTAAATCTGCATCTAGAAACTGCTCTAATTGTAATAGAGGTAACTGTAAGTATTCACTGTAAAGTTTGGCTATTTGATCATCAGGCAGACTGCCCATATTCACCAATATTTGCTCTAAACGGCCACCAAAACGTTTTTGATAACTTTCTGCTTTTGATAAATCTTGAGCAGTGATTTGAAACTGCTCGACTAATAATTCATTTAACTGCATAGGTTGCTTAACTTATATTGGCATTATTTGTGCTGACATTACTTATGAATAATGTCTTCGTTATTATCCGTGCCGCCCTGCTTGCCATCCGCGCCATAAGACTGAATCTTATAAGGATTGCCCTCTTCACCGGGAGTGATATATATATATGGATTACCCCATGGGTCCATAGGAACAGCTTTAGGTAAATAAGGACCATCCCAACGAGTTTGGTCGCCACTGCGAAGTTGTTCTAATTTTTCTGGGTAGCTGCCCATATCTAATCTATAGGTATCAAGCGCTGTTTCAAAAGCATTCATCTGTGCCGAGGCAATGCCTCGTTCAGCGGTGCTTAATTGTGAGAAAAACTTAGGAGCAACCAATGATGCTAATAAGCCTAAAATAACAATAACGATGAGTAATTCAATCATCGTAAAACCACGATTTTTGCGCATAAAATTAACAATATTGTAAGTAAAATAATTGCTCAGGATGTTAGCAAGATAAGTCATTGCTGTCGATAACAAAAGTTAACTGAAATTGTAAGGTTTTATCAAAAGCTATATTAATTTCAACCTAATGATTCCCTTTATCTAAGCTCTCTTCTTAATATTTTACCTACATTTGTTTTTGGTAAATCATCACGAAACTCAACTAACTTAGGCACTTTATAATTAGTTAAGTTTTCCCGACAATGTTTAATCAACGATTTTTCATCAAGCGATCCGCCTAAGCTAGTATCTTTGACTACCACAAACAATTTAACCACTTCACCGTTGTCGTCATTGGGTACTCCAATAACTGCGGCTTCTAATACACCATCGTGCATCATCACTACTTCTTCAATTTCATTTGGGAATACATTAAAACCAGACACAATAATCATATCTTTTTTACGGTCAACAATGTTGAAAAAACCACGTTCATTCATATAGGCAATATCACCCGTTGCTAACCAGTCATCTTTTATGGTTTCATCAGTCGCTTCTTGTCGGTTATAGTAACCTAACATCACTTGTGGGCCTTTTACCCACATTTCCCCAGGCTCTCCCACTGGTGCTTCAGTGCCATCGTCAAGCATAATTTTAATATCCGTTGAAGGAGCAGGTACTCCTATGCTGCCATCATAAGCAGCTAAATTGTGCGGGCTGAGTGTAACAAGCGGGGCGCACTCAGTTAAACCATAACCTTCGAACAAAAGACTGCCTGTCACCTGTTGCCAACGTTCTGCAACAGGTCGTTGCACAGCCATGCCACCACCCAGTGACATTTTAAGAGTACTAAAATCTAAATCTTTAAAACCGGGGGTGTTTAATAAACCATTAAATAAGGTATTCACTCCTGTTATCGCGCTAAACGGATACTTACTTAGCTCTTTAACGAAATTGGGCATATCTCTTGGATTGGTAATAAGTAAATTGTTTGCCCCCAAGGTAAAGAAGGTAAGGCAATTCGCTGTTAAAGCAAAGATATGATACAGCGGTAAAGCCGTTACAATAAGCTCACTGCCTTCTTCAAACAATGGCATAATTACTGCTTTTGCCTGTAACAAATTAGCGACCATATTACGGTGTGTTAACATCGCGCCTTTAGATAAACCTGTTGTACCGCCGGTGTATTGCAAAAAGGCTAAATCATCACCGCAAAGCTCTACAGGCGTTAGTGTTAAATTCATGCCACGCGCTAAAACTGTATTAAAACGTACTGCATCGGGTAAGTGAAATGCTGGTACCATTTTTTTTATGTACTTAACGACACAGTTAACCACGGTCCCTTTAACTAAGCCTAGTCGATCACCTAAAGAGGTCATAATAACGTGTTCAATAAGCGTATTATCAACAATTTTTTCTAATGTTTGGGCAAAATTTTCAATGATTAACATTGCCTTGGCACCAGAATCTTTTAACTGATGTTCTAATTCACGTGCTGTGTATAACGGATTAACATTAACCACGGTAAGGCCAGCCAATAAAGCACCAAACAAAGCGATAGGATATTGCAGGCTATTTGGCACCATGATGGCAAATTTATCGCCTTTTTTAAGACCCAAGTCTGTTTGTAAATAGGCAGCAAAAGCATGAGCTTGCAATGATAGCTCATAATAAGTAATGCTTGCACCCATGTTGATGAACGCAGTCTTATCGGCGTATTGATTAGAATATTTATGGAACATGGTAACGAGTGATGGATACATATCGGCATCTATTTCAAACGGTACATCACTTGGGTAACTTTTTTCTAACCAAACTTTTTCCACGATAACTTCCTCATTTTTTACAATAATATTTAAATTGCTAGGTTATTATTTTATTAATTTAAGTAATGCTACTTCACTATAGTAATTTTGCTTAAAATACATATTTTAAGCAATGTGTTTTTATTCTTAGCTTGTTAGCAAATAGTAGAGCAAAGCACCAGGAATATAAACTTAACGTCATATAGTTACTTTTTATTTTCCAAGTCAAAGCGAGATAAGCATTTGGCTAAAATAATTGGTTGCTCCATATGCACGTGATGACCACCAACCACTTTAGTCATGGATAGTTCTTTTATTAGCGAACCAAAATCATCGATTCCTTGTTGAACCATTGCCATGCCTTTGTCACCGTAGATTAACTGAACGGGGCAATTAATATCTGCCATCAACTGCTTAGCTTGTGCTTGGGTTATTCGATAAGGTGAAATAGTACGTAAGCGAGGATCAGAGCGCCAGCAATAACTTTCATCAACTTTAGTTAAAGATCTAGTCACTAATAAATCGGCATTTTCATCTGTTAAATCAGAAACGGCCAAGCGCGCTTTAACAACCGTTTCTTTGTTAAAATAACGTTGACTATTTTTAGCCCTAGCCTGCGCTGTTTTTAACCGACTTAACATACCTTTGCGCAACTGATTGGTACTTTCTTCTGCATCAACACAAATAAAACCCAGTGAATCAATTAACGTTAATGATTTCACTTTTTCGGGAAAAGCGGCAGCAAAAGCACAGGCAACCATAGCACCCATTGAGTGCGCTACAATATCAATGTTTTGCCAATCATTAAGTTCACATAATTCGACTAAGTCATAAACATAATCGAAAAAATGATAATGCGCATCTGGACTCCGGTGACTTGATTGGCCATGTCCAGGCCAATCAATAGCAATAAAGCGTTGATTCATCAATATTTCATTCGATAACACTGACATTAACGGAGTGAAGCTGGCGGCATTATCTAACCAGCCATGTAAACATAGAACAGGTTTCGCATTGTTATCTCCACAGGCTAAACCTGTGATCACACGTCCGTTTAGTTGATTAGTTATTTCTTCTACATTGACTTTTGCTGACATAATTTAATTATCCTTAGCTAAATTTTTCTTTTGGCTAATAAATACAATGCTGCTAGTGCCAAAGCAAACCAACTAATCACCCAAATAAACTCAGGAACAAATGTTATTGCAGCCAATGCAGCACCATCGCCAAGATCACGGCCATCAAGCAAATAAGTAGGACTAAACAAACTATTGAGTAATATGCTTAAACCCAAAAATTGTATTAATAATTGTAAAATATTCAATTGACGCATTTTTACCGTGAGCACAAACATTATTGCCAACACCAATAAAATAATAATCGTTAATAAATCTCGCACCCAAAAAACTAACGAACTTGCCAATAACAGTAACATAATGACCGAAAAAACTTGTGCAGCTCGTTTATGGGCAGACGCTACCCGATAAATAGCCCAACCCCAAAATGTTGCACCTGCATAACCTAAAAAGCTAATAACAAATGCTGAGCCACCTTGCGTGGTACATAAACCTGCGCCATTGGCAAAAAGTTGTATCTTGATAATACTCCCCCCCGTAATTAAAGCCGCAATACCGTGGCTTATTTCATGAAAATAGCTTTCTAGCCAATTAAAGGGAATTGAAACGAGAGGTAATTGCCTGACAAAAACAGCAGCAATTAATAAAAAATAGAATTGATATTTTTGCCAAAAACTTGGTGTTTGTTCCATAAAATTATCTTGCATAAGGTTTTATTTAAAAGGTAGGTGTACGGTTAGTAAGAAATATTGACTAAAGAATATTCACTAAGGAATCTTAACGAAAAACACTATTTAAAGAAGATTACGCATAAAGATCAATACCAAGTAGCTGTTGCACCGATTCTCGTTGCGCTAGATTACCAACTTTTTGATAACTCGATACCGCCGTTTGGTTTTGTGAGCTTATATTCTCTTTTGCAATAAATTTAGTTGAGTCACTAAAACCAGTCGTTGCTTCATTTTTTTGAACAAGCTGACTCTGCTCTTGATTATTTTCTAAAAAAGCAAGCGTTGCCTCATCTAACTCAAAACTTTGCTTTTGCTGATATTGCTTGGCTTCACTTTGTTTAGTTTCATGTTGCTTAGCTTTTTTTTGGCTAGTTAACTCTTGTTCAGTTTTTAGCGACTTGTCTTGTTTCTCAACTGTTGACTTACCCGTGACAGGATTAACTCTATTTTTAGCATGAGCAGGATTAACAGGCACATTGTTACCTGCACCTAGTGCTAAATTGTTAAATGATGAGTTAATTGTTTGCATACGTTCAATTTAGCAAAAAAAATGCCATCTTCCTAATGATTCGGTTAACTACTTATTTTGGATTGGAATTATTTATCGTCAGAATATTATTTTTCGTTAAAATGATTGTGCCAAGTCTATGCAAACGAGTAATAAATTAACTTGCTATTATTCCCGTCCAGGTAATTTTTTCCAAGATACAGTATCACGCACATACACAGGTTGCGCTAACTCAGCACTCACACCTTTACCTTGTTTAAACGCGTCAATACCTATAGTTAACATCGCCTGCGCACTAGGAAATAAAACATCGGGTGTGTTTATATTCGTTTTAAGCGTCGCCAAATGTTCACTATAAGCGTCCCATCCCGTACCAACGCCATAAACAGGTGCTTTAACAACATCAATGATAGGTAAAAGTTGTTCTGCCAATTGCTCAGGCGGGGTTACTGCGGCATTACTTTTAGGCTGCATGATATTATTTTCATCAAGTTCAAAATAACCGTTATAAACTTCACTCATACGGGCATCAATAGCGGCAATAACTTTGGTTTGCTGATGTTCGCTAAACGCTAATTGCGCCATTGCTTGTAAACTTGAGACACCAACAACGGCTAGGTTTGCTGAAAAAGCCAAACCTTGTGCAACCCCAACGCCAATACGAACACCAGTAAAACTACCGGGGCCTTGGCCAAAAATAAGGCCATCAAGTTCAGCCAGTTTAATGCCAGCTTCAGTTAATACGGCATCAACCATAGGTAATAAGTGCAGGCTATGCGATTGCGGACATAACTCATAACGACTAAATATACGACTTTCACCTGAAGTATTCATTACTTGCAGGGCAACTGAACAAGCTTCAGTTGAGGCATCTATGGCCAAATAATTCACGTGATATACCTTTTAAATAATTTTAATTTAACGAATACTTTCTAAAAATTGTGCGGCTTTTACCAAGTCACGACTGCGCTTCATATCAGGCAAACTTTTTAAAAAAGTACCTCCATAAGGACGATTCACTAATCTATCATCACAAATAACTAAAATGCCTCGATCACTCACATCTCTGATCAAGCGTCCTACCCCTTGTTTCAAGGCAATAACAGCTTGTGGTAATTGAATTTTGACAAAAGGATCTAAACCTTGTCGTTTAATATCTTCACAGCGTGCTTGCAATAACGGATCGTCTGGCGAAGCGAAAGGTAACTTATCTATAATAACACAGCGTAGCTTATCACCCCTAACATCAACACCTTCCCAAAAACTCGCTGTAGCTAATAAAACCGCGTTATCTTGCTCAACAAACTGCTCAAGCAACTTACCTTTAGCCATTTGCCCTTGTACCAATAATGGGTTGTCTATGCTACTTGCAAGTATTTCAGCGACCTGATTCATCACACGGTAACTGGTAAATAGCATAAAACACGCCCCTTCACTCGCTTCAATCAGTGGCTCTGCTAGTTCAGCTAAGCTAAGCGCACGGTTTTTATCGTTAGCAGGTGGTAAATACCTTGGCACAATTAATTGTGACTGTTGTTGATAATCAAAGGGGCTTTCAAGTAATAATTGATTCGCTTCTTGTAAGCCTAAATGTTTAGCGAAATGCTCAAAACTGTTATCTACCGCTAAGGTTGCCGAGGTAAAAATCCAACCCGCGCCTGACTCTTTAATATAGGCAGAAAATTTATCGCTAACCGTTAACGGTGTTTTATGTAAAACCACCTGTCGAGGTGTAGTTTCATACCAAAAGCTCATACCCAGCGAATCAACATTGGCCATTACTTCGTATTGAGCCAATAAATTAACCACTCGGTCAAAACAACTATCAATGGCTTCATTACGAGAGACACATAACTTAATCACTTGATATAAAAAATCTAAATCAGTTTTTAGCCCTTGGTACTTTTGTAAAAATTGTTGTTGCTGGCACTTTTCTCGCCAATTGCCACGTTCAGCATCATAATTAAATAACAAGCGAAATTCCTGACATGTTTTTTGCAATTTTTCTGCCGCTTTGGCAAGCTGCTTTACATCAGATAAACTGCTGCGCTGAATTTGCAAAACATCTACGCACAAATCGGCTACTTGCCTCGTTGAAAAGGCTTCGCCGAAATATTCACTGGCAATATCACCTATTTGATGTGCTTCATCAAATATCATCACTTGTGCTTTAGGAATAAGCTCGCCAAAACCTGTATCCTTCAATGCCATGTCAGCAAAAAACAAATGATGATTAACAACTATTAAGTCTGCATCAATGGCTTTTTGACGAGCACGCACTAAATAGCAGCTTTCATAATCGGGACAATCTCTGGCTAAACAATTATCCAGCGTACTGGTGATAAACGGAAAGACACCTGAATCTTCACTCACATTAACCAATTCACCAATATCACCACTTTGTGTACCGTTAGACCATGTTTTTACTTTCACTAAGTCTTGTAACATTTGTGCATCAAGTTGGCCGCGCGTTTGTTGATACTGCGCTAAACGATAAGTACATAAATAATTAGCTCTACCTTTCAATAAAGCGATTTGGGCAGTACTTACCAGGGCTTTTTTTACCAGTGGAATATCTTTGTGGAATAACTGCTCTTGCAGGTTTTTAGTACCCGTAGATACTATTATTTTTTTCGCTTGTTTATTTTTATCGCGACTATTTAACGACAAAAATGCAGGGATTAAATACGCAAAGGTTTTACCTGTTCCCGTACCAGCCTCAACAATTAATGACGATTCACCCTCAATGGCTTTAGCCACTTCCAAGGCCATATCTGTTTGTGCTTGTCGCGCAGAGAAACCATCAATAGCATTTGCCAAAGCGCCGCTGTCCGAAAAGGCGTCTTTAACAAGTTGGCTAGCCACTGAAACTGAAGAGTTTGAAGAGAGGGGCATTAAAGACAATAGTGATTTTAACGAAAAATAATGCAGACTAGTATACCCGTTCTACTTAAGAATGCGAGTTCACCTTAGGCATAAAGATCTAAGTGTTTACCCTTATCGTCTGTTTTTTTTGAGTCTATTTCTTTCTTACTTACTTGCATGTTTTCTTTCGTAGCGGCTTCGTCGGCAGACTTAGTTGCCAATGGTTCATGCTTTTCTGACGATTGTTGCTTGTCATTTTCTTGATGGTTAGCATGGTATTGCTCACCCTGTTCTTTTTCTTTATTAAAATAGTAGTCATGATTCTCTAGATGATCATGATCTTCTTTTAATTTAGCATTAGCTGCATCTTTTAATAGTGCCTTAACCTTTAAGTTGGCAGGTTTAATGGGAACAGGTACAACGCGTGTTAATTGAGTAGTAAAAATATCCATAACTTTTAACTTTTAGCTAAAGGGGCTTTACGTAAAGTATAGTAAATAATTTACGCTCATTTAATAACCAGTTTATCGACCAATGGTCAACAAACTTTAATTTCTGGATAATCTGTTCGAGAATGAGATCTTTGATATAACTAAGTTATTTTTTAAAGTTCCTATAACAATTGTTATAGAATAATCTTATTAGAAAGACCTTTTACATATAAAATAAATTTACTTCTGCAACTTAATTCATTTACATTTGTAATACTTTTGTCTACTGTCTATATTCCTATCAAAGCTAAGTATTCACATATTTAGCTAAGTAACTATTATTACTAAGAATTAAACACTACGGAGAGTCAGTGGATTATAAAGAACTATTACAAGCAATTGATAATGAAAATACTGTCGGTAGTTATTTAAAAGCTGAACGCAGTGCTTATCGCAGTTTACGTAACGCTTTTAATGCTGCACAATCCTCTTTTCGTCGTTTAACGGAAACACCAGAATCTTCTACAGATGATGCACTTTTTGAAGAAAACCAACAAAACTGGTTAACAGTAAATAAAATTTGCTGGCAAACCTTAACCGAAACAAGCAAAGATGTTGAAATTTATTGCTGGTGGGTAATGTCGTTGGCGTTTCAAGATCAAGCCATAAACAAAATATCTTCTGCTTTAACAACGTTAGTTGATTTTGTCGATAAATTTTGGCCTGATGTACACCCATACTTACCCGATGATAAGCTAAGTTCAGAAAATATTGATGAGCAAAAAAAGCAGCGGGCAGAGTTACAGCTTAGACCTTTAGTACAGCTACTGGGCGAGAGCGCTAACAGTGGTTTGTTATTTATGCCTCTGCAGATGATGACGCTGATTGCCGACATTGATCATACTCAATACTTTTCTGCGACCAAATCAAATAAGTTAGCGTCACTGAAAAACCAAGCTCAGAAAAGTTTTCCTAGTGCACAAGCAGAAACAACGAGTATTATTCAAGCACTTGCTCTTGCGATTAAATCACTTGAGCAGTTAGATGTTTGGTTAAAAAACACCATAGCGCCTTTAGCAATTCCAGTTATAAGTACGACTTTTCTTAAAGCCAATTTAAACGATAACTTACAAGCGATTAAATACTTAGTCGCTGATTGTTATACAAGCTGGCCTCTTGATGCACAACAAGGTTCTCCCGAAAATAAAGTATTAAAAGCCGTTAACCAAACAGAAAACACTGACAATAACCAGCAAATTCAGTCTCAGGTCATAGCTGAGACAAATTCAGTTTTATCAGCTAACACTCACCCTTTGGGCTCATCTACAGGCGCTTTAACGGCTCCTTTAGCTAATGGGCAGCTCACTAATAGAGATCAAGCTTTTCAAGAGTTACGTAAAATTGCCAATTATTTTGCTCACCAAGAGCCCCATAGTCCAATTTCATTTCTATTAGAGAAAGCTATCCGTTGGGGTTATATGTCATTACCTGAACTTATGCTTGAACTCGTTGAGGGTAATGATAAAGTATTGAATCAAATAAATTTAGTGGCTGGTTTAAATGATGAAAAAACAGAGATTGTAGCATCAAAACAAGCGACGGAGGTAATAGCTGAAAACACTACCTCAACAAATAATGTAAATAAACTAGAAAACACTACACAAGTTAGCTCAGAACAAAATGTGCCAACAGGCACTGAACAAAAAAATTCTGATAATGAATTTAGTTGGTAAGCGTTTAAAAGCAAACCATAAAATACAGTAATAATATAACCCATAAAAACCAAACGGAGAATAAATCATGGCTTCAATTTATATGAGAATAGACGGAAACGACACTATCAAAGGTTCTGCGACAGTAACTGATATTGGTGGTAAAAAAGGCTTTTTTGCCATCAACTCTTTGTCTTGGAGTGCAATGCGCAATGTCAGTGTTGATATTGGTAATGCTGATAACGGCGATGGTGGTATGGTTGCTTTGGGCGAAATTCAATGTTCAAAACAATTAGATGGTGCTAGTCCATTTTTAACTACGTTTTTGTTTTCACCAGGTGAAACAGGAAAAACGGTAGAAATTGTTTTCACCAAACCAGACCGTTCAGGTAAAGGATTAATCCCTTATTTAATTATTACCATAGAAAACTCACGTATTTCTAACTACAGTATTTCTGGTAGTGACGGCTCTCAACCAAGTGAAAGTTTTTCAATGACTTATGCAACTATAGCCCAAACTTATTATGTAGAATCAGAAGGCGGTAAAGTAGAAAAAGCAGCTGAAGTTACTTTTGATACACAACTAGCTGAATTAACTTCACAAGCAGATTTAAAATAATTAAAGGAATAACCTAATGGCACTAAACTCACAGCATAAACGCGTTAGCAAAAACAGAGTCAGCATCACGTATGATGTTGAAACTAACGGCGCATTAGAAACTAAAGAATTACCTTTTGTTGTTGGTGTACTAGGCGATTTTTCAGCTGATAAGGCCGACAAGCCTGATGTTGCTGATCGTGACTTTTTTCAAATAGACAAAGATAACTTTGATACTGTTATGAAACGCGTTGGTCCTGAGCTTAACTTAAAAGTTGATAACGTACTCGTTGATGATAATAGTCAAATTGAAGCGAATTTGCAGTTTGATTCAATGAAAGACTTTACACCTGAAGCTATCGTTGAAAAAGTAGATGTACTGAAAAACCTCGTTGAAACCCGTAATCAATTAAAAGTGTTATTGAGTAAGGCTGATCGCTCTCGCGATTTAGAAGCTTTATTAAAAGAAGTATTAAGCAGTGCAGACACGATTAAATCTTTGTCTGACGAATTAGGTTTAAATTCTGAGGAGACTGCGTAATGAGTACAGAACAAGAACAAAGTGGTGCTGCAGAAGCACAAGCGCAGGAGGTTAGCTTTTTAGACCGAGCGATTGCTGCCACGACACAAACTACACCAGATGCAACCAAAGAACTTATTTCAACCTTGATGGATCAAGCTGTTGATGGCACGGTTACTTGGGATAAAAATCTGACTAAAACGATTGAAAATGCCATTGCCGCTATTGATGGTAAATTGTCAAAACAATTATCAGCAATCATGCAGCAAGAGAAATTTAAAAAATTAGAAGGCTCATGGCGCGGACTAAATAAATTAGTTCGTGAAAGTGAGGTTGGTGCGACTTTAAAAATCAAAATGGCTGACTTTAATCGTGATGATGTTTTAGAGCAATTTGAAGATGCCCCAGCGATTGATCGTAGCCCATTATTTAATACGTTGTACCAGCATGAATACGGTACTGCCGGTGGCGAACCTTTCGGTTTATTATTAGGCGATTATCAATTTGATGCTAGTGACGAAAGTGTTTCATTATTACGTTATATGGGTGAAACGGCTGCCGCTTGTCATGCTCCCTTTGTAGCTGCTGCTTCGGCCAATATGTTTGAATTAGATAGTTTCGAAGTATTTAATGAAGGCAAACCTGTTGCTGCTGCTTTTGATTCACCTGCGTATGCCGCATGGAATTCATTCCGTGAAAGTGATGATGCCCGTTATGTTAC
The DNA here is from genome assembly GCA_033852215.1 of Colwellia sp. Taxonomy (GTDB): domain Bacteria; phylum Pseudomonadota; class Gammaproteobacteria; order Enterobacterales; family Alteromonadaceae; genus Colwellia. The sequence continues at coordinate 54,196 of JAWSUX010000104.1, forward strand.
CTTAACCTTGCCACAAACTATTGCTCGGTTACCTTATGGTAAAAAAGGCGCTGCAACCAAATCGTTTGATTTTGAAGAATTAGCCCTTGATGCTGAAGGCAACCCTAGACCGACTGGTAATGATCAAATTGTTTGGTCAAATGCTGCGTTTGACATGGGTCTTAAAATGACACAAGCCTATACTGCTTCAGGCTGGTGTACTTCAATTCGTGGTTTAGAAAATGGCGGTAAAGTTGAAGCATTGCCTAACTTAACTTATAAGTCTGATGCGGGTGATATTCAACAACAATGTCCGACCGAAGTTAACTTAACTGATGAACGTGAAAAAGAATTAAGTGATTTAGGCTTTTTGCCTCTAGTCCATTATAAAAATTCTGACTATGCCGTGTTCATTGGTGGACAAACAACGCAAAAACCTAAAACTTATACTGACCCAGATGCTACGGCTAATGCAGCTATTTCTGCTCGCTTACCTTTCATTATGGCAAGTAGCCGTATTGCTCATTATTTGAAAATAATGGGACGTGATAAATTAGGCTCTAATTTAGAGGCTACTGACGTACAACGTGACTTAAATACTTGGATTAGCCAATTTACTAACCCAGGTGCTATTGGTAACGAACAACGTGCTAAAACGCCATTAGCTGAATCGTCAATACAGGTAGTAGAACAACCAGGTAAACCAGGCTCTTATTCAGCAATAGCTCATTTAAAACCTTGGTTACAAATGGAATCTTTAACAACTTCTGTTCGTATGGTAGCAAAAATACCAGGTTAATAATTAGTAGGTTGCATTTTTTTAACGCCTTTTTTATATGGCTGTTAATCAAATGGTATAAACACAGTATGGCGTTTACGCCATACTGTTATTTTTATAATGCTTTGAGATAAGCGCGATAAAAATAACAGTAATCAATAATAACAATAGCGCAAAAACTTAGCCTAACATGATAAATTCCGACTGGCCTTCAAGCCTAAACAGTTTAGCCTCTGATGATCCTCTGTACTTGCGCAAAGCAATTGAAATAATTGCGCCTTTTTATGCTGAAGAAAAGCTCAATGCCAATAAATTTAGAGCATTATTAATACAAGTTATTGCACAAATTGATTCAACCTTAAGTAAACAACTCTCTTTAATCATACAGCAACCGGCATTTCAAACCTTGGAGGCGCGTTGGCAAGGTTTGAAAAATCTAGTCACGGTGCCATACAACAAACAACGAGTGAAGGTGAAATGTTTAGATCTAGATTGGTCTGCCATTTCTAATGATGTCAATTTATCGAGTAGTTTAAAGCGCAGTCAGCTTTACAATAAAATCGCCAATAAAGAGCTCAACACGTTAGGGGGGGAGCCCTTTGGCATTATGGTGATAGATCATCATGTTTCAGCGCAGTTAGCCGACTTTAGTGATTATGATGATCTATATACCTTAGAGTTATTAGGGGCGTTAGGGCAACAATGTTTATGTCCTTTTATTATGTCGCCAGATGAACGTTTTTTTGGTGAATCCGATGGTAAATGGCTTAGTGATATAGAACGTGTTGGTAAAATTATAACGGGAGCTGATTATGCTAGCTGGCAAAAATTACGACAGTTAGCCTCAAGTCGTTTTATTGCTTTAACCCTACCTAAGCTAAAACTTCGTGGCCATTACCAAAATTACTCTTGTGGTTTCGTTTTTAATGAAGTAGTTAATCGTAAAAAAGCGGGGTTATATGGTTATGCACACTTTGCCTTTGCTGCCACTATTGTGCGTGAATTTAACCGCATTAGTTGGTTTGGTTTTTTAAAATCTCGCTGGAATGATAGATTACAAGGCGCGGTGATAAACGTACCTGAAACCTGTATTGATCACCAATGGCTACACCCTGAGCCCAAAATACGCTTATTTGGCAAAATAGCCCAATTTTATGCTAAACAAGGCTTTATTCCTTTAGCTCATAGTCCATTAACCACAAAATACTATTTTATGGATAACCACTCTGTTTGGGCTGGACAGCAACAAGCGGATGATAAAGTATTGTCTTTGTTGCAAACCACATTAATTTGCAGTCGCATCGCTCATTATTTGAAAGTACAAATCAGAGAGATGTTAGGTAGCTTGTTAACATCAGCAGAATGTGAACAACATCTGTCTAAGTGGTTAAGTAAATATGTTTCTAATGTTTCTTCCGCTAACGATGAAACCTTAGCCAAATACCCATTAAGGAATGCTCGAGTTAAAGTTCGCGAAGCAGAAAATAGTCCTGGAGAATTTATTTGTGAAGTCTCCCTACAGCCACAATATCAGTTTGATATGTTTGCCGGGCAAATATTATTAACAACTGAGCTGGCTAAGGATAATTAATGGTCTTTATTCGAACTTTTCTAACTGAAATGCATAACAGTAATGAGCCTGCATTATTAACGTCTGTTAAATATAACTTGAAACAGTTATTAGAAAGCGAGGCGCCGCTGATTATGTTAGACAGTAAACTTACTGAATGTAAACGTTCCATATTAAGTTACGGTGTAGAAGATATTCAAAGCTTAAATTACCAATTAGGTAAAAAAATATTCACCTCAAGAATAAAAAGTTTGATAGATAATTTTGAACAACGTATTGAAAATGTAGAAATTAATATTTTACTCAATGATAAAAGAGCTAACAGTATAAATTTTATTATTTCTGGTGATCTGATTAATGGGCAAGAATTTCAATTAAATAGCCAACTTGATATCAGTGACTTTAGTTTATCAATGGAGAATGACAGTGTCTGATTTGCTTAACCGCTATTTTGAACGCGAACTTTCTCTTATTCGTCGTTCAGGCAGCCAGTATAAAAACAAACATACTGATGCAGCCAATGCCATGCATTTAAATGAAAAGCGTTATGAAGATCCTAATATAACTCGCTTATTAGAGTCCGTAGCGTTATTAAGTGCAAAAAATGCAATGCAATTAGATCAGCAACTACCTCATATTTCTAATGCATTATGCTCGGTATTATACCCCTCTTTTAATCAATTATTACCTTCGGTTATGAGTATTAAACTCGATGCCGACAAAGAATGTTTTGTTGATGAAGTACAGTTATCGCGTGAACAAGCTTTTAAAGCTAAAAATGATAAAGGTCAAGAATGTCAGTTTAAGTTATGTAACGACAGCCTGTTTTCACCTTTTACTTTAGAATCGGTCAAAGCAAGGTATGCACCATTTCCTTTTGATTTACCTATCCAACATGATGCTAACGCTGTTATTCAATTAAAAATNNAAATAAAAACGAATGATATAGAAGCTCAAATAGCGGCACTTAGCCCTGAAAATTTAAATATTTATCTCAATGGTTTTGGCCAAGGAGCCGCAGGTTTAATCGAGCTATTATTATCAAAATTGATGTTTGTTAGTATTTCCGATACTCAGTTTAATAATATGAGTTTACTCGACAAAGATAGTTTTACCCCGCGATGCATAGAGCCGGACTTCATTGTACTTGATAAGAAAGGTAATGAATTTTCGGCTTATCAAATGATGTTAGAGTATTTCAATTACTCCGAAAAACGAAAGTACTTTCATTTAAAAGGTTTTAAACAAGCTTGTCAGAAAATCACCGGCAATGAAGTATTATTAAGCTTTTTTGTTAAAGATATTCCTTCTGAATATATTGGCTTATTTGATAGCACTGTTTTTCAACTAAATACAGCGTTAGTGATTAACCAATTTAGCAATAGAGCCGAGCCGATTAACTATAATCATCAAGCTCTGTCTATGCCTTTAAATCCTGATGCGAGCAATCAGAACTCTAACATAGAAGTTATTGCAGTGGCGGCAGTAAACGAAATAAAACCCGATGGTGAGTATTGTTTACAACCATTATTTGCTAAAAGGTATTTCGATGCCAACAATGGCTTAATGTGGTTCAGTGAAAGCCACATTAACCAAAAAAAGAAATACCAACATCACCTTTCGATTAGTTTTGCCCCTTATGCTCAGCATGATTTACATTTAGGTAAAGAGCATTTATTAGCCGCTGAATTAGTGTGTTGTAACGGTAGATCTCCATGTAGTATTAATGCTGGCAGCACCTTAAAAATTGTTGGTGCTATTGAACTGCCAGGGCAACTTATAAGTCACAACATTCCATCGGTACCGCATTATCCAAATGAATCTGAACAACTACATTGGCAGCTTATTGAATTATTAAGCACTAACTTTAGTTCGTTAATGAACATTGATAACCCAACAGAAAAATTACGTAATTTACTGTCTGTTTTTAATCGCTCTACTGGTCAACAAGTATTAACGAGTGCTATACAACATGTCAGCTACCAACAAAAAGTAGCCCGTATGAGCATTGATGGGGTAAATATATTTACCTCTGGTACTTTGATAAAGCTAGACATCTCAGTGTTTGACAAGAAAAACTCAATGAATATTTGGCTATTTATTCATTTACTAAATCAGTTTTTCGCTTGTTTTTGTAGCTTTGATCGTTTTATCAAACTTGAAGTGATGTTAATTACCAGTCAAGGCAGTGAAATGATCCAATTTGATAAATTCCATGGTGATCAGCAATGTCTGTAGCTGAAAAGTTAAATTTAAAAACACCACTGATTAAAAAAGCATTAGCTGAGCCTGAGGCATTTAGCTTATTACAATTAATGCGTATTATTAATCGCCAAGTGGCTAACTCAGCTCAACCATTTCAGTTAGTTATTGCCGCAGATCCTATGCCGAATAATGCTGACAATGAAATTACTGACTTTTCTTGGATAGATAATAGTGCGTTAATTACTAGCAGCGAGTCGTCGTTAACTTCAGGTGATGCGGCTGTTCCACAGTATATTTATCAAGCATTGTTAGAAGCATTTCATCATGAAGATTATGCCTTACATGACTTTTTAAACATGCTCAATGACAGGTACTTTAGACTTTACGCCCGCACGATAGAAAAAACACACCTGTTATTAACCGATGAAGTGGACCGATATTTTGTTCGTGAAAATCACCCACAAAAACCACAGCGCGCCTTAGCCAGCTGTATTGCACAGTTAACAAGTTTGCCTACGGTAGAAGAAAATAAAAATTGGTTAGGTTATAGCTTAATGTTAGGAAAACCTAACCGCTCTCAGCGAGATTTACAGCAAATTTTGAGTGATTATTTTTCTCTTTCAATAAAGATAAAAAGCAGTAAATTATCCAAACACCAACTCAGTCAAGACAACTGGACTCGTTTAGGTGTGATGACACAGCAAAAATTTACCGTAAATAGAACGCAAAAAAACACTGGGCAAAATAACCAACTAGGGCAAGGTTTTTTATTAGGAAAACGCTGTTGGTTAGCAAAACAAAAAATGAACATTACTATTACCGTGCAAAGCGAAGAACAGCTAAAAATGTTAAGTAGTCATAACGCTTGGTATTTAGAGCTAGCACAAATGTGTCGCTTTTATTTACGTGATAAAACCCCCATATCTATCTATTTGCAAGCTCCAGAAAACTGGTTTGCACGTTCAAAAATTTCTATTAATACTGAAGAAACTGTCTGTTTAGGCCGAGGGTTTTATATGCCTAACCAATTACAAGATAAAGCTATCACTTATCTTATTCACCTAGTAAAGGATTAATTCAATGACACAGGTTAATTTACCAAATTTAATTGCAAAGCTTGATACACAATGTAAACGAGCTCTTGAGCTAGCCGCAGGTGACGCGATGAATTCGCATTGCCCAACAATAGAAGTTGAACATTGGTTATTACAAATAATCTACAAAGCCGATAAACACTTAAGTCAATTTTTAGACAGTCAAAAAATAGCGCCTGAGCAAGTTATCAGTGAGTTGTCAGCCAAATTAACTAAACTAAATAAAGGCTTTGAAGGCCAGCCGAGTTTAAGTGGCAGTTTAACTGAGTTAATTAAAACCGCTTGGCTAGCAGCAACAGTAGACTTCTCACACGACCAATTAACTTCATTGCATATTTTATTAGCAAGCCAACAATGTAGTGATTTGGGCATAAAAGCTTTAAGCTTAAATTGCTTAGATACCTTGTCTGAATCAGCTTTACGCAGCCAAATATCTCAGTTACCTGTTAATCAAATAACCAGCACAACTAAAAGTGCTGGCTCCCAAGGGCAAAGAACAGGTGATGCCTTAGAAAAATATACCACTAACCTCACTCAAGCAGCGAGAGATGAAACCTTGGATGATGTTTTAGGACGTAACCAAGAAGTTAGAACCGCTATTGATATTTTATGTCGTAAAAGGCAAAACAACCCAATTTTTGTTGGTGAGCCTGGCGTTGGTAAAACAGCGGTAGTTGAAGGTTTAGCGATTAAAATAGCACAAGGTGAAGTACCTGATGCCATTAAAGATGTAGAGCTTCACAGTCTAGATTTAGGCTTGTTGCAAGCAGGCGCTAGCGTAAAAGGTGAATTTGAAAATCGTTTAAAAGACGTAATAAACGAAGTTAAAAACTCCCCTACACCTATTATTGTCTTTATTGATGAAGCTCATACCTTAATTGGTGCCGGTGGCGCTGAGGGTCAAAATGATGCAGCTAATCTATTAAAACCTGCATTAGCTCGTGGCGAATTTCGTACCATCGCAGCGACAACGTGGGATGAGTATAAAAAATATTTTGAAAAAGATCCTGCCCTTACACGACGTTTCCAAGTAGTCAAAGTAGAAGAGCCTAGTGCCACAGATGCTATTCAAATGTTGCGCGGCGTAGCAGAGTCATTACAAAAACATCACAATGTTTATATTCGTGAATCAGCAGTAGAAGCAGCAGTTAATTTATCTATTCGATATTTACCTGCTCGAATGTTACCTGATAAGGCGATTAGCTTGCTAGATACTAGTTGTGCGCGTATCGCTTTAACGCAGGGGGCAAAACCTGAATCAATCGAAAGTTTAGAGCAAAATTTACAATATTTGCACAATGAACTTGCGGTTATGGAAAAAGAGTCAGCTGTCTTTAATGATGCCACATTTGAACTTGACGAACTTAATCAAACAATAAGCAAAACAGAAGCGGAGTTAAGCGCGCTTAATGACCGCTGGCAAGCAGAGTTAACATTAGTAAATGATGTCGTTCGCCTGCAAAAAGAAGTAACACAAGCGCTAGCAGATAAAACAAACGATACCGCTGCTCATACTGAACTTAACGATAAGCTCACGCAATTAAGTACCTTGCAAGCCGGCGAGCCTTTAGTCAATGCGATGGTTGATGATATAACCATCGCGCAAGTTATCGCCTCTTGGACAGGTATCCCCGTTGGTAATATGCTGAGCGATGAAGTGAAAAAGCTACTAACAATTGAAGAGAACCTCCACAAACGTGTTATCGGTCAAAGCACTGCGATTAGCGAATTAGCCAAAAGTATTCGAATTTCGCGTGCGGGCTTAACCGATAACAGAAAACCTATTGGTGTTTTCTTAATGTGTGGTCCCAGTGGTGTAGGTAAAACAGAAACTGCGGTCGCGTTAACTGATCTGCTTTATGGTGGCAGCCATGATATGACCGTTATCAATATGACCGAATTCAAAGAAGAACATAAAATTTCAATGTTATTAGGCGCACCAGCAGGTTATGTCGGTTTTGGTAAAGGCGGTGTATTAACTGAAGCGGTTCGTCGTAATCCTTATTCTGTGCTTTTATTAGATGAAATGGAAAAAGCACACCCAGGGGTACATGATTTGTTTTATCAAATTTTTGATAAAGGCTGTATTGCAGACAGCGAGGGGCGCAATATCGATTTCCGTAATACCCTTATAATCATGACATCGAATGCTGCCGATCAAGCTATTTGTGATGTTTGTGATAACAATGCTGAGCGTTTACCTAATGAAGAATTGGTTGAAGAAATAAGACCAGCCCTACAGCAGTATTTTAAACCTGCGTTTTTAGGCCGTACCACTGTGGTACCTTATTATCCTTTAAACAACGAAGAATTAGCTAAAATTTGTCAAATTGCGCTGCAACGTATTGCTAAAAAACTTATCGAGCAATACCAAGCTAGCTTTAGCTATGACGAAGCGTTTATTGATTATGTCGTCAATAAAAACACTGACCCTACTACAGGTGCTCGTGGTATTGAACAAATAATTAATCGTTCATTGATGCCTAAATTAGCTGAGCAATGTATTGCTTTGCTTAGTGAAGGTAAAGCAATTAACGTTGTAAAAGTAACTTGTGTTGAGCAAGGTGACTTTGACGTTATTATAGAGTCGTAATTATGCTCGGGTCTAAAAACACAGTGCGTAGCATTTTCTTTAACGTATTATTGGCGTCGACTTTACTTGCGTATATATTTAGCGGTAATGCGCAAGCTGCTGGGCCAGAACGCTTGAAGCTATCTACGCAAGAGTGGCCGCCCTATCAAACTTATGCGTCAGAGACTATCGCGGGTTTGTCGGTTAATCGCTTAAAATGTGTATTAAGACAATTAGAGCAACCTTATCAATTAACGATGACCAGTTGGAAAAATGCCCAACTAATGGTACAAAATGAGCAGCAACATGGTTTTTTTGTTGCTGAACAAAGTAAAGCTCGTGACAAATATGCTGTGTTTTCAGCGCCCTTAATTCATCATCAATGGCGCTGGTATTTTTCTAATAACTTAAATAATATTGATTTATCCAACGAGAATAAAAAACAATGGCAAGTGAGTGCTGAGTTTGGCAGTAATAAATGGTTTTATTTACATCAACAAGGCTTTAATGTTGAAAAAAAACCACGAAACATAAATACCCTCTTCGATATGTTAATGCATAATGAGGTGGATGCTATTTTGGTCGATGGTTTTGCCATGCAAATTACGCTAAAAAAACATGGGATGTTAAATGATAGTTTTCGTAGTCAAGTTATGGACACTAAAGCTTTAGGGGTATATTTTAATAAAAAATTTATTGCTAAATATCCTGCATTTTTACCACTATTTAATCAAACCATCACAAGCTGTATAGAAAAATGATAATTACCATACAATTAACAGAGATTCCTGCCAACGAAACCGTTACCAATCGGGTTTTTACTTTGCCTGAAACAGGTGGCAACTTTGGCTCTGCGTTTGACTGCTTTATGCCATTACCCGATCGAAGTGGCCAAGTGAACACTGTACATGGTCAATTTGTGCCTAATCAGCATGGAATGTGTATTGAAGCGCTCAACAGTAGCAAAATTTCTTTAAATGGTGCCACTTTGGCACCGGGGCGGCTCGCTGTTATTGAAGATGGCACTATTATTGAGGTAGCTGATTACACCTTATTGATTAGCCAAATAGGTGAAGAGGTATTACTAGATATCACCGATGAATCAGACAATGTAGTCAATAGTTCTCATGAGCAAGCTCAAACGCACTTTTCATTAACAGGCCTAACAATGGATACTAATGATGATGTGGTGATGCACACCCACCAATCAGATCATAATAACTTAACTGAGACAAAACAAAATCAGGCCAATACTCACTTTTCAGCAAGTGGTGTTTTTGCTGACGATCCCTTTGGCGAAGATCCTTTTTCCGAAGAAGACATTATTTGGCAAAACGACAAGTCCAATGAGAGTTCTGGCCAGAATGAGCAGCAGATTGACACGCAAACTGATGTTACTATTTCTGCATTCGAAGATAATTTATCAAGCGAACATCTTACCGATAACATTAACAATAATCACCATGATAATCTAGCTACTAGAGCTGAAGTACTACCCTTAAATGATTACCAACAAGATGCTAAAGTAGCACAGTTGGTGCAATTGGTTGATCGCCAACTAACCAGTGCTAACGAACAACAAAACAAACTATTTCAAGCATTAGATAAAACTTTAGCTACTTTTCTTGACGAGTTTTCACCTGAACATTTAGAAGAAAACTATAACGACTACGGTCGGCCCTTATTTGTTGGTAAGGAACAACAGTATTGGCGCTTATATCGTAAGTCATTTAATCGCCGTTTAAGTAAAGGCGAATACCAACGTTTGTTTAAAGCATTATTATTAGAAAATATGCAAGCAGGGCAAGATTAAAATGAACTATATCTATCCCCTTATTTGCTTGATATGTATCTCTTTTTTAACTGCGTGCAGTAGTAATAATGCTCCAGAGCCGATACCGCTTACGTTAGTGCTTAACGCAGGTGAAAATATTAACCCTTCAGAGTTAAGTTCAGCAAACCCTGTGGTGATACGTATTTATCAGCTTTCTTCAATAGACGATTTTAAGAGCGCACAAGTGCTCGATTTATATCAAAAAGATACGACGTTACTGGCTAATAGTTTAACGAAAAAACAAGTACTTAACAGCGTATTACCCAACGAGAAAAGAACATTTCCTCTGACTATACAGCCTGGTACAAAATATTTAGCCGTATTTGCACAATTTTCAAACTACCCTCAAGCAAAAAGTAAAGCTTGGTTAGATGTTAGTAAGATTGATGAACTAGCAAGCATTACATTATCTATAGAGTCTTTATCCGTTAATATGCAAGCGGTCTTAATTAATAGTTTTTGGTCATGGTAATTATCATGCTCATTAAGCCGCAACTCATTTTGTCCATTAACTGGTTAAGCAACATTTTATTCGCGTTATAGCGGGAGAAGAACACTTGGAATTATTAAAACAAGTTGTGTGGAAGGAAGGGACTTTTGTCTCGCCGCAACATTTTCAGCAACAAGAGCTACATTTAAAGTCTTATATACAAAACTACGCTAGCACTTTAGGTTTTGCCGAACAATTTGGTTTAAGTGATATGACCATCAACGCAGACTTACTCAAGGTTGGGAAAATAGCCCTTTCCTTTTGTAGTGGTTTGTTTCCTGACGGACATTATTTTTTGCTCGATGAAGAAATAGTTATTGATGTGCCCGAAGATGCCGTGAAGCAAACAGTTTACATCACTTTACCGTTGGCATTACAAGGCGCACTTGCTTTTGGGCAAAACAATAGTGATGCCACCCGATTTCTTTGCCAAACCGTCACCAGTTATAATAATACTTCATCCCAAAGTGACAATATTGAATTGGAAGTTGCCAAGGACAATATCTGTTTATCCATTGGTAAAACGGATATGTCTGGTTATGTCTCTTTTCCTATCGCACGAATTTTGGAAACTAAAGAAACGGGTGAAGTAATTTTTGATAGTAGCTTTATTCCCGCTTGTATTCATTATCAAGCATCTCGTTATCTTTCAGATAAAATGAAAATGCTGCAAAGCTTATTACAAAACCGAGCTAAAGAAGTACATAAACGCATTTCGGTTGGTCAAGACAGTAAAAGTGAGCAAACCTTATATAAAGATTATTTATGGCTGCAAACCTTAAATCGTTGGTTGCCTTGGAGTGATTGGTTACTTCGAGATAAGCAATATAGTACCTATCAATTATATCGAGACTTAACTACCTTATCGGCCGAATTGTCGGGACTAACACCTGAGTTACCCGATAATTTCAACCCGTTAAACTATCACGACCTATATCAAGTATTCCGCCCTATATTTATCAAGCTGCGTAACCAATTAAGTATGGTATTACAAGATTCTGTCATTGTTTTTGAGTGGGATAAACAACTCTTTGCTAAACGTCGATTAATACGCACTTTGATCAACACACCTAACACCATGTTATCGCGTCGTTTTGTCTTAAGTGTTGAATCTTCACTGAGCCCAGACGAATTAGCACAGCGTATTCCTTTAGCCGTAACACTCGCAGGTAACAGTAATATTGTCGAGTTAGTGCGTAATGCTATGTCAGGGGTAACACTACGTCATTTGCTGGTAGCACCTAATGCACTAAAACCTAAAACAACAGCCTGTTATTTTGAAATCAATACTCAGGATGATCTGTGGGTCGATATGCTCAATAAAGGTGAAATGCTAAATATGCACGTTGATAACCGTATTCCTGATTTAGAGGTCACTCTCTATGCACTTTCGTTGAGTTAATTAGCCATGAGTCAACTGAATACTAATACCGTTACCATAGACTTTAGTGGCAAGGTTTTTAAAGAGCCCGCATTATTCGACTATAGCACTAATGCACTTTATAACTTGAGTGTACCGTTATTATCAATAAGTTTAACGTTAGCAAGATTACCTAAACCAGAAAATTTGTCTTTATTTAAAGGTTTATTAAAACAACATATTGTTGAGTTAAGTGAGCGTGGTAAGGCATTAGATTACCCTGCCGCCGTTATAGATAAATTGTGCTGTTTGCATTGCATTGCCCTAGATGAATTTATTATTCATGGCGTTTGGGGAGAAAATTCAGGTTGGGAAAATAATACCTTACTCAGTGAGTTATTTGGCTTAAAAAATGGCGGTGACGTATTTTTTACCATTACTGACAAAGCATTAGCACAAGCAATTAAAATGACAGACTTATTAGCAATAAGCTATGTTTTATTACAAATGGGCTTTAAAGGCCGCTATCGTTCTCGAGAAGTTGAACAATTAGGCGTTGTGAATAAAAATATTCGCCATGCCATTAGCCAGCAAATGAACGAAGCTGATATATTAATCAAAGGCTCGCCAAAAATAACATCGGTGTCATTACGAAGTGGCGTACACTACTTCTCTGTAACAGCGGTAGTCTTAGCTGGCTTATTAGCCGTGACTGCTTTTTTAGATTATTGGTCGAAAGAAACTTACCATTTACGTGCAAAGGATCTTATTGATCTCAAACACGAAACGGCTAACTACATCTTAAATAATAACAATCGAGATATTGTATATACAAGTACTGCCGAAGACATTCATTCAGTAAATAACCTCTCGCATACCAAGAACACTCAAGCTCCAGTTACGGTCTTTACGCCAGACAAACAAAGCAAAACCAAACCAGTGAGTTACCGTGTTCAATTAGCGAGCTTTAGTCAGAAAAAAAACGCTAAACAATACTTAGAAAAATTAACTGAAAGTGAGTACGCGGTTTCAGTAAAGTTTTTTGATGGTTATTTTATTGTTTATTGTTTAGCGCAGTCCTTACCTGAAGCAAGAGAACAACAACGTTATTTTAAAGCTCAATACCAGTTATCTACGCTGGTGAATAAGCTAAGTCCCGATGGAGTAGTTTTGTGACATTCACCTTAACCAAAAAACATTTGCTGTCGGCATTGTTATTGTGCTTATTTATTGCCTTCAGCCTCGCTTGGTTATTAACCGATAAGCTTTCATGGGTATATGCTATTGCTGCTGTACTTATATTGATCACCGCGAGTATTTTATGGGCGCTGAATAATGAAGAGCCTGCAGTTAAAAAACAGAAGTTTTTAGAAAAAAAATACCAACAACTGATCAATAAACTATTTAAATCTTTCTTACAAGAGTTAAAAGATCGCGGTCAGAATAAGCGAAAATATCGCCTGCCTTGGTATTTATTTGTTAGTCATGATAGTGCGAGTGATCAGCGAGTATTAGCCCAAATGGGCTTTAGAAATAGTAGCGTAAATAGTATTGGCAAGCAGCTTCCAACCCAAATATGGTTGAAAAACGATGCGGTAATTATTGTCGTTGAAATGTCTAACGAAGGCTACCGAGCACTAAGTTGTCTAAAGTTATTAATTAAACAGCTAAAGAAATTTCGTGCCAGACAATGCCTCAATGGTGTTATTTGCAGTCAATCTGTCGCTTATTTACTTCAGCATGATAAAAATGATAGTCAGCAAATGGCGAGTGATAACCGTTTGATGATTAATGAAGTACAAAATTTATGTGGTCAAAAGTTACCTATTTATGTGCTTTTTAATCAAATGGCCGGTTTAGCTGATTTTTGTCAATTCTTTTCCTCTTTAAATGAAAACAAATTGGAGGGGGCATTTGGGGCATTGAATGACGATAAAACACAAAATGGTGCCTATCATAGTAGATGGTTTAATAAAGTTTATGACAATATTTGTCAACGTATGGGTTATGCAATACTTACAGCGCTTGATAGCCAGTTAAGTGAAAGTTTTAGACGCTCAGCCGTCGCTGCTCCAATACAATTTCAGCAAGTAAAAACTGAAGTAGGTTATTTTTTAGAACAATTGTTTTTAAGTAAAAATAATGATTCAGATTATTTATTTCGAGGTTTCTTTTTTTGTAATACCGAACAGCAGTTTACCGCGACTGATCCATTAACTAAACAAGTAGCCTATCAACTAAGCTTCAATGAAATGCTTAAAAGTGATGATGTGAAACTTTCACATAGTATTTTTGTAGGTCACTTTTTTGACGATTTTATTCGCCCCGAAGCAGCTATAGCTGGCATTAATAAAAAAGTTAAACGTTTATTCTGGGGATTTCAAATAAGCTACGCACTAGTTATGCTGACTTTAGTTATTTCAGTTATCTTATTGCTTAAAGCAAATTATGACTATTATCAGCCTTTAAATGCCAAAACATTATTCTCTTTAAATCACTATAAAGCTCAAGTAAAAAAACAGCCATATGATTTAGCTGAACTTGCCAAAAATGTGACTAATTTAACAATAATGCGAAATATTTATGATGATTATAATCGAAGCACCCCATTTTATATTTCGCGCTTTATTCCTAACCCTGAAATAACATCGGCAATGCAGCAAGCCTATCATGACGAGCTAAAAACCGTATTATTACCTTCTATGGTGCACTACCTAGCAGATGAACTGTTTGTTTATGAAACTTTAGACGACACCTTAAAAATTGCCAAGTTATTACAATTAAATGAAGAGCTTGCTTTGCATGATGAAACTTCTTGGCAACACTTGAAAGTTTTTTACCAAAATTCTTTCATCAAAGAAGATCAAACAAGTAATACCACACTAGAGCTCTTTATCGAGTTAATGGATGATCTCTATCGTTTAGGTATACCTAAAGTGAAATTGAACGAGCAACTAATAGCGCAGGCAAAAGCTCGCTTAGTTAATACCAACAGCACTCAGGTATTATTTGACTACATAAGCAATTTACCGCAATTTGTTAGTCATACTGATATTAGTGTTGATTTAGGAAATAATTTTGACCAGCTTTATCAATTCAAAAAAACAAATTCAGGTAAGTTAGTCCCCTACCTTTTTACCCCTCAGGGTTTTGCTAGTATAGATTTATCTGAATCGTCTGATTTATTAGCGCAAGTAATAAAGAATAATAAAGCATTATTAGGACACCAACTTAACCGACTTGAAAAAAATAACCTAAGTAAAGGTTTACAGCGATATTATCAACGCAGTTATGTCAATTTTTGGCTCGCTTTTATTGATAACATCACCTTTAAAAAGGTTAATGCCGAAAACGTTATGCATCATATTGCCATGTTGACAAGTTTAAGTGATGCGCCTTTACCACAGCTTTATCAAACCATAGCTCATTACACTTCGCCCGCGGTGATCGTTAATAACGTTGAAAATACAACAACAAAAAATATTGACGCGCTGGTGAATAAAGCAGCTGACTTAGTTAATAAGCACAATGAAAAAGGCATTATGGCCAAGGCGATTCAAGCCGAGTTTTCTCAATACCACAACTTTATCAAGCAAGATGATAAAGGCGTTAGTGAGTTACTGCATATGCAAACTAACATTGCTGCTGTTTATCAATGGTTGCAACAAGCTAATAGCAGTAATTCTGCGGGAGGTTTTTATTTTACCCAGTTAAGGTCAAATCAACGCAATCCTAGTTTATATCAATTGAATCAAAGCCAAATAAGTATTACTCCTATACAAGCACAGGTACAAAGCATTAGTAAGCTAGTTAATGATGCAGTTATGGTCGCAATGCGAACGCATATCAACCAAGCATGGCAGCAACAAGTAAGTACACCGTTTAAAGAGAGTTTTACCGACAAATTTCCATTTAATATAAACAGCCAACGTAATGTAAATTTTAAGGTATTTAATAGCTTCTTTAAAAAATCAGGTACATTTTCGCAATTTAGAAATCAGTATTTATCCGCTTTTCAGCGAGAGGAGCAACAATTAACCTTAAAAGGTTTTACGGCTAATACACCATTTGTTATTGATGGTGCGAGTTACCAACAGTTGTCAAATATAGCAAGTTTACAAGCGGCTCTGTATCAAGAAGATCCTGAACAATTTGCCATAAACTTTAAAGTTAAGGCAAAATCTATGTCGGCTAATATAGTCGCGTTTGAATTATTTAGTGCACGTTCATTGTTTACTTATCAACATGGTCCTAAGTTATGGCAACAATTTACTTGGCCAAATAGTAGTGAACAAAACGAGCTTTTAACTATTTTCACCGATATTAAGCAACAAAAAAATACAACAACTTATAGTGGACAATGGGCTTGGTTAAGGCTGTTTTCTAAGTATTATGATGGAAACAATTCATCAAACCAGAGTAGTAACCTAGTAAAAATTACGGATAAAAAAGCTGAAATCAGTTTATTAATATCTGTAGACGGTGATGAAAGCCCATTAGAGCCCAATTTTTTCAACCGCATTAAATTGACTAAGCAACTGTTATAGTTAATATAGTTATAATAAATCAGTTTTACTGATAATGCTTTTCGGTTACGGTTAAGACACGCATATATGAAAATTAAATTAAGGAAAGTAACATGGAAATAGGCCCGTACGATGAAAAACGGTATGCTCAATTAGAAGCCTTAGGCATTGGTAATTTAGACAAACGCTTAAAGTACCTTAAAATAAATGAAGCAGCTGAACGTGAATGCATAGATGCACTGCAACATATGGCGATGACAATAACTCAATTTTCATATAATAAGTTTTGTAAAGTCAATAGCCCTATGAATTGGGTTAATTTAATTAAGGCCTATGTTAACCAATTTAAAACTAAACCTGGAATGTTAAGCCCTTGGAGTATTCCGCAAGCATTAGAGGCATTAATTACAGACCGTGAATCTGAATTGCTGCAAGAACAAATTAACATGATTACCAGCTTAAGTTATTATACTTTCAATTCAAGCAGTATTAACCGTGGTATGAGTAAATATACTGGCGGCGGTAATTTGGATGAAAATGGTCAAAAAGTTTGGACATCCTACAAAAAATGGTTCCAAAATTCGACCACCCGAACAGATGTACCTGTATATAGGCAATTAACCGTACCTAAACCTGCATTATCTGCATGGTGGCGTTATGCCACAGATATGGATAATGGCGTTAATTCTAAAGGCCCCGTTGGTATTATAAAAAGTAGCCGTTATTTGTCATGCAGCTTTCATAAAGGCTTTGTTGAAGGAGCTTGTTTTCCTGAATATAAAAGCACTGAAGGGGTACTAAATTTCACCATTAAAAAAGCTCAAGGTATTAACATTAGTGCGTTTAGTGGTTATAACAGCACCAATCAAGCTAACTTACTTAATGACTTTGCTGTGCTCCAATTAGGCATGACCCAAGATCAAGATGTTAAAGGCATTGTTTCTTACAAACAAAAACACGTTCACAACGTGATGGAAAAAAGTAAAACATTAAATTTTGAATATAGACGAAGAAACAAAATGCGTGAGGCCTACGCCAACATGACTAAGTTACTTGAATTAAGTACCCACGAAGGGACTGTTGCGGTACAAGCCGAGTTTTTATTAGCACCGGGATCAAAATTATTGGTTGATCGTATCATCAAAAAACCTGCGCTAATGGGTGCTGCCAATGTTCCCGTATTGGATGTACACCTAACTTATGTCAGTAATCAGATTAAAGAGAATGGTTTACCAGAGATGCTGGCGCCTACTGAGCAGAGTATGTTTTTAGGGCCAACTAAACTCTATACATAAGGTAGCTAAAAGCAATTATTATGATAAAGAATGCTAACCAATTAACACGGTTGGCATTCCTGCTACAATAGAGCCACCATGGGCTGTTGTATCTCCCATTCTAATCGCGGGTTTTCCACCTATTAATACCGTCACACTACCCATTGTTAGACTGTCTGGTGTACCAACACACGTTACACTATCACCTGTCACGGCAGCAGGAAGTCCCCCGATTAAAACAGTCGCTTCGCCTGGGCCTATAATAGGGCCACCAACATGCGGTATTGGCGGTGTTGCAGGAGTTTGCATTGGGCAAACATGCATATCTGTTATTCTTGCGGCTGGTTGTCCCATAAGTTCACTCCATTAATTTTGTGGTTACTGATTTTATTTATCTCAGTATAGGGTTATTAAAGCGGCTCTCCCCCCTTTTACTGCTAAGATGAATTAAAAATTAAGGTTTGACACCACCCACACTTGTTCTGTTTTGGCTAACGCTACAGCTAGATGAGTAATTTCAGGTATAGACTCAAAAGTATAAGGCTCACTAATAAAGCTGGTTTATGTAGCCAAAAATACTGCTTTGAAGAAATATACTTTTTTACCGATACTGTCAATATAATGCCAATAGCTAAAAAAATGAAGCCGTATGCGACTCCCAGAAGAAGACCCCAAACATACCCTTGATCAATACCTTCAGTGATTATTTGGTATTTAAAATAAACTGCACATAGAACAAGCAAGTAGCCAAGACATTCACTTTTAATAGCAGCAGATAGTCTAAATCGTTGCCATTTATTCAAATTACCCCCCCTAATTTAGCACTCAATTATAAAACAGTAGAAAAGATAACAATAACACATACTAAAGGTTCATTCCAAAGGGACGAAAACAGCCAACTGAATTTTGTCCTTTTTAAACGACTTGTATGTTTTTAATTTTCGATGCCAAGCCCATGAACCTGCGTATAAACTTGCTGCAAAATATAAAAATACTGACGCAGCTGGAATTATAGCCGTTAATGAAGTTGAAACTTCAAATGCTAAATTGAGCGCGCCCCATAATAAAAGCGATTCTAATCTTCATATTTCTTCCGATGCACATAAACATAAAATAAATAAAATATGCAGAAAACAATGGCAACATTAGGCCAATTATCATAATAAAGCCTTTCAAATAACCATCATTTTCAGGATTTTCTGGTGGAAAGAATATTTCACCAAAAATAAAGAATAAGATGAAAACGATAGGAACAATCATCGCATGTAGAGAACCGGATAATGCGGCTTTAACATGTTCATCTTTTATATGCGGCTCGGTACTCATGATTTCCCTAAAAACATAACGCCGTAATAAGTGGGGGAAGATCACAGTCCTTTTAAGTGACTTGTTATATTTACCTTACTACACCTAATTACCATTTTAAACACTATCAAAATTTCTATAACACTATCAAAATTTCTATAACAACAAAGGTGAAAATATTTCAAATATTCGTTATGTGTCTCTTATTAGATACTTGCTTAATTACAAACCAAGCAGACCACATTATTACCGTCAGTGCTATCGCAGCGATGATAGCTGGCTTAGGATTATCTAAGCTACTAATTGAACCTGAGTATGTTGCTATTAATGCATAAGGTACTGAGCTTACTGTCCATGCAACCAAAAATTTCACAAAAGGCATTTTAGTCAACCCCGACAAACAGGCTGTTATTTCAGGCAAAATAGGCATTGCTCTGGAAAATATAATCATCAAAACACCGTAACGATTAAACTGCTCTCTTAATGCCACCCTTTGTTGATGATCTTTGATAATCAACTTTTCGAATTTTTCACCGTAAAAATAACTAAGTAAGTAACCTGTAATACCAGCCAACATTACCCCTATTATTGACGCTATCGCCCCATAAATAGGGCCCATAAAATAACCGCTCAATATCATTACCGTTAATGTCGGAACTGCAATGAATAGATCTGCAAATAAAAGCACAACGATAAATGCGGCTAGAAAAAACGTATCAATATTTTTTGAAGTAGTTAACCAATATTCAATTTTTTCAACACTGATAATGCCAGTGAGTTTTGCCAATATAAATGTTGTAGCAAAGACACTTGCCAACACTAAAATTAATTTAATTAAAGCACGCATAATGCAATATCCTTATGGGTAAATTATGTTGATTGTTATTTGACTATTAGTATCTTCAAGTTCCACTTTGGCACGATTAAAATTAGGAGGACCAAAACTTAACTTTGCATTATTTGAGAATCCTAATCGAACCCAGTCCAATTTTTAGTTACCTCCCCCGTTTCATCTTCATCATGAAGTACTTTGATCGCGAATTCTGTTGGTACAGAAATAAAATTGACCATAATTTTTTTTCTAGTTGCCGGTATAACGTTAACTTTGATCGCTTTAGCATGATCTTTCGGAAAGCCCTCCTTTCCATAGAGCATCACTATGATATTCCCGGCCTTACTTAAATCGATATTTTCGACATGAACTACAACATCTACAGCATAAACTTGCTTGCTCATTACACTTAGTACTCCGATAAATATTAATGATATAAATAAATAGCTGAAACTATATTTCATTTTAACTTTTCCTCATTATTTCTTTGGCTAAGCTTGGTAGTAGACGACTAATAACACGAAGAAACTTCACTTTGCCAATATCATGCTCAATAATTGTTTTTTCTATACCCTTAATAATTTCTGTACTGACTTTATCCACTGACATTTTTGAGTTTCCTCTGCCTTTAGTCATAGGTGTATCCACCAGCGGAAGAAAAGCTTGTAATACTTGTACTTGTGTATTTTCAAGCTGATAGCGAAGACTTTGTGAAAAGGTATTCAGTGCCGCTTTAGTGGCGCAATAAATAGCTGATGTAGTTTTAGGCGCTATAGCCAAACCCGAATTAACATTAAGAATAATGGCTATATGCTGTTGATTTAACAGGGGTAGCAATAAATAGCATAAGCAACATACAGTGGTGAAATTGGTAGTAATTTCGTCGCTAATTGATTTAAATACAAAATCATTCTCAATAAACGTAGGCGTATATTGAACTGCAGCATTATTAATTAATACATCTAGGTTTTGTATGTCAGCGTTAAGATTTCTTACCACAGCCTGCAACTCATCAATATTGCTAAAGTCGGCTTGATAGGCAACAACCTCTGGAAATCTACTTTGTAATTCATTAATCTTATTTTGATTTCGGGCAATTATATAAATACTGTTTTTCTGGTATAGTTTTTCTACCAGTTTCAGCCCTATACCAGAAGTGGCTCCGGTAATAAGAATTTTTTTATTTATTAATTTCATTTTTCCCCTCAGATAAATTAATTGCCCGCTATCTTAATCAAGCCAACACGGTTAATCGTTAACATAGGATAAAAAATGAAATTAAATGATTTAGTAAAAGAGTTTGGTATTAGTCAACACTATAAGAAAAAAGCACATGTTTTCTTACAAGGTGATGAAAACCAATATCTATATTTAATACAGGCAGGCGTACTAAAAGGCTATTACAACGATGAAGAAGGTAAAGAGTATATTAAATCATTCCTTTTTTCTGGCGATAGCATCGCCAGTACTCAAGCCTTAAGCGGTAGTGTTTGCAGTTTTAGTTTATTGTGTTTAAAAGAAACAACGTTAGTAAAGTTGCCCTATCAAAAAGTACGACAAGCTACTGCCAATAACCTTGAAATCGCCAACGTAATAATTGAATTATTAATGTCTTTTGCTATGAAAAAAGAACTGCGAGAATTCGAATTACTATGTCTTAGTGCAGAGCAAAGATATGAAAAATTATTGAAAAGGTCACCAAATATTGCTCAGCAAATAACCCAAAACGACATCGCAAAATATCTTGGTATTACTCCAGTGTCATTAAGCCGTATCAAAAACAAGTAAAATAATTCGCTTGAAATATTAACTAGGACACTCGCTTATAAAGCAGGCTATATTTGCATAAGCATTGAGTAATTTATTAAA